>NZ_JBQFMH010000003.1:0-493281 GCF_056531745.1 Ruegeria sp. L12 | reverse complement strand
AAAGCGCACATTGGCCATCGGACCCAGCGTCGTCTCAGTGTCCAGCGGATTGCCCAGCTTATAGCCCTTCACGATCTCCACCGCCTTGGCGGCAAAATCGTCATAGAGGCTCTCATGCACATAAATCCGTTCGATCCCACAGCAGCACTGGCCCGCGTTGAACATCGCCCCGTCGATCAGCGTCTCAACGGCGGCACCCAGATCGGCGTCCTCCATGACATAGCCCGGATCCTTGCCGCCCAACTCGGTGCCAACGCCGGTAAAGGTCCCCGCCGCCGCCCGCTCCATCGCCTGACCACCACCGACCGAGCCGGTGAAGTTCACGAAGTCGAACGCCTTGCCCGCAATCAGATCATTGGTCACGTCATGGCTCAGGAACACGTTCTGGAACACATCTTCAGGCACACCCGCCGCATGGAAGGCCCGCGCCATCCGCTCGCCCACCAGCAAGGTCTGCGTGGCGTGTTTCAGCACCACCGTATTGCCCGCGATCAGCGCCGGGGCAACCGTGTTGATCGCCGTCATGTAAGGATAGTTCCAGGGCGCCACCACAAACACCACCCCATGCGGAATGCGCTTGATATAGCGTTTGAACGTCTCATCCTCACCCACGGCAATATCGGCCAGCGCCGTCTCGGCAATCTGCGCCATATGGCCGGCACGCTCGTTGAAGCCGCCAAACTCACCGCCATAGCGTACGGGACGCCCCATCATATGCGCCAGTTCCGGCACGATCTCATCATTCATCGCGCCAACTGCCGCGACACCCGCCATCACCAGATCGATACGCTCCTGCAACGGCCGCGCCGCCCAGCCCGCCTGTGCGGCCCGCGCCCGACCCGCAACCTCAAACGCGGTATCACGCGACAGCACCTCACGTTCCGCAAAAACCGATCCATCAATCGGCGAGACACATTGCAACATCTGCCCCATAGTCACTCCATTTCGAAAGAAAGCAGGATCCCTGCTTCATCTGGCCATAAATATTCCGGGGGCCGCCGTTGGTTCGAGCGCCGATGGCGGCGGGCAGAGCCCCTCGCCCCCTCCACCTCAAGCCCGTTCAAACCCGCGGGCAATTTCCCAATCGGTCACCACCCGCTCGAATTCCTCGATCTCGACCTCCGCCGCGCGCGCATAGTGATCGACCACCTCATCCCCCATCGCCGCCCGCAACATGGCCGAGCCATGCAGAGCATCCCGCGCCGCGCGCAAATTGCCCGGGATCATGCCACTTTCACCCTGATATACG
The DNA here is from genome assembly GCF_056531745.1 of Ruegeria sp. L12. Taxonomy (NCBI): domain Bacteria; kingdom Pseudomonadati; phylum Pseudomonadota; class Alphaproteobacteria; order Rhodobacterales; family Roseobacteraceae; genus Ruegeria; species Ruegeria sp. L12. Next base: position 492,032 of record NZ_JBQFMH010000003.1, on the reverse strand, counting down.
TCGCCTTTGGTGGGCGCTTGCAGCTCCAACCCCTCTTCGATGCCCGCAATCCCGGCGGCCAGCATCCCGGCCATCGCCAGATAAGGGTTCATGTCCGAGCCGGGTATGCGGCATTCGACCCGCACCGCCCTGGTGCCATCCCCACACAGGCGGAACCCGGCGGTGCGGTTGTCCACCGACCAGATGATCCGCGTCGGCGCAAAGGTGCCCTTCATGAACCGCTTGTAGCTGTTGATGTAAGGCGCCATGAAGTACGTATAATCACCGGCGTATTTCAACAGCCCGGCCATATAGCTTTTCATCAGCGCCGACATGCCCAGCTCATCCTCAGCGTCATAAAACGCGGGCTTGCCATCCGCCCACAGCGACTGATGCACATGGCTGGAGCTGCCCACCTTCTCATGATGCCATTTCGGCAAAAACGTCGCGGCATGGCCATGCTGCCACGCGATCTCTTTCACCGCGTTCTTGGCAATCGAGTGATACTCGGCCGTCTCCATCGCAGGCGCATATTTGATGTTCAGCTCTTCCTGCCCGGTCTCGGCCTCACCCTTCGTATTCTCCACCGGGATGCCCGCATTCCACAGATGGTTGCGGATCGGGCGCATCACATGCTCTTCCTTGGTGGTCTGCAGGATGTGGTAATCCTCATTATACCCCGAAATCGGCTCCAGATCGCGGAACCCCTCCTTGCGGATCGCATCAAAGCTTTTCTCGAACAGAAAGAACTCCAGCTCGGTGGCGCACATCGCCTCATAACCCATGGCTTTCAGGCGGTTCACCTGCCGCTTCAGGATCGAGCGCGGCGCGTGCGGCACCTCTTCATGCGTGTGATGATCCAGCACATCGCACATCACCATCACCGTGCCCTCAAGCCACGGCACCGGGCGCAAAGTGCTCAGGTCCGGCTTCATCACATAATCGCCATAGCCCCGCTCCCAGCTCGTGGCCGCATAACCATCCGGCGTGCCCATCTCAAGATCCGTCGCCAGAAGATAATTGCAACAATGCGTCTCCTCCCACGCACCCGCCACAAAATGACCCGCATGAAACCGCTTCCCCATCAAACGACCCTGCATGTCAACAAAACAAACCAAAACCGTATCAACCGAACCGGCTGAAACCTTGGCTTTCAGGTCGTCCAATCGTGCGTCACTGCCCATCCCACTTATCCTTTGTCACCATCCGAGACCCCGGTCTCTTGCTCGCGTTCGCGGCCATCAATCGTCGGCCGGGTCCTTTTCCATATCCATCACCAGACGCGTCTCCAGAACCTGTCCGCTCTTGTAGAGGATCGGATAGGCAATGGCAGCGATGTGTCCGTGCAGGTCACGCATCGCGCGCAAGGTTTCGAGATGCAGATCGCTGGACTGGAAGCTTTCGGTCTGCCCCCGCTCCAGCCGTTTCAGATGCGCCTTGCGGCTGTCGCGCGACAGGCGCTTGATCTCGGCCTTTTCCAGAACCAGACGGCGCGCGCAGTCCATGTCGTCCACCAGCAACACATGCCGCGCCAGCGAGAAACTCTCAAGGATCGCACCATGCAGGTCCTTCAGCTCTTTCCAGCCCTGCACGGAAAACTCGCTGTGTTCTGTATGTTTGATCTGCGCGGTGCGTGTCATCCGGTTTGACACCACATCGCCCGCAGCCTCCAGCCGGATGGCGTATTCCACCAACCCGCGCGCCGTCTTGATCTGTCCCTTGCTCATGTTCTGACGCGGCATCCGGGCGACAAAGCGGCGGATCTCGGTCAGTTGCGCATTCACCCGTTCATCCTGTTTCCACAGCGCCGCAATGGCGTCGCTGTCATCCTGTTCATAGACATCCAGCACCGGGCGGAACATGCGTTCGACCTGCGTGACCATCTGCAACAACTCGTGCCGCACCGAAGACATCGCCACATTCGCCTCGGTCGCGCCCGGATCGCTCAGCGGGCCGATTGCGCCCGAGAAGTGGTCCATGACGTTTGTCTCGACTTTCGCTTCGGGCATGAGCACGGTCAGGGGCCGTTCCATCCAGCTCACAAAACCGGTTGCCAGAGCAAAGACGACAAAGTTGAACCCGATATGCGCGAAGATCAGCGACTGACCCGCGCCAGCAATCATCAGCATCTCGTGCGCGCCGGTGATATTGACCGCGAACAGCAGTATAAGTGCAGCACTGCCGCGCAGCATCAGGTTGGCCATCGGGATGCGCCGCGCCGAAACCGTCAGATCGCGCGTCAGCCAGATCGGGATGAAGGCTGAACCCAGATTGGCGCCCAGCACCAGCGACAGGCCCGCGGCAAACGGAATCGCGCCGATCTGCACCAGTGTGACGCACATCAGGATCGTCGCGACCGAGCTGTGCATGACAAAGGCCAGAACTGCGCCCACGATGAAGGCGCTGAAATAGTCGGTTTCCAGATAACCCGCGATGGCGGGCAAAAAGGCGCTTTCGCGGATCGGCTCCACCGCATCGCGCAGGAACTGCAACGACACTAGAATGAACGCCACACCCAGAATGATGCGCCCCATCAGCCGGACATTGGCACGGTCGGATTTCAGATAAAGCCAGCCCCCTAGTGCCAGCAGGACGGGCTGCAGCCATCCCAGATCATAGGACAGCACCTGAATGATCAGCGCCGATCCCAGATCCGCGCCCAGCACCCCGGCCAGCGCGATGCCAAAACTGACCATCCCCGCCGCGGCAAATCCGGTCAGCAACACTGCAACCGCGGCCGAGCTTTGCAGAATCGTCGCCAGCACCATACCGGCACCCCCGGCAACAAAGCTGTTGGAATGCTGCGTCAGGATGGATTGAAACAGGGCCCCGAACCGCCGCTCGATCCCGGTGCGCACAAGGCGCACGGCAAACAGCAGCAACATGGTTGCTGCGAAAATCTCGATCAGGAAACCGGCGATGGCCATAGTCTAAGCTCCATGCGTCCGGGTCAGGATCGTGCCTGCCCGGTCTTTGATCTGTGCATTCAAATCAGATGTCAGCATGAATGTCGCCCATCCCCGTCATCCGATCCCGACGCAAAGGCAGCCCTTTGCGTCGGGATCGATATTTTAGCTGTAGCGATAGGGCCGTCCAGCCTTGAGCATATCTGCGTTATATTGCTTGAAGATTTCGACAACCTTCGCCTTGGTCTCGGATTCAGCTGCGATTTCATCCCAGAACGCCACGGCGGCCTCTTCGACCTGTGCCCATTCGGCATCCGGAATCGAGGTGAGTTGCATCTTGTCGCCATTGACGCGCAGGCTGGCCTCGCCGCCCCAATACCACCACTGACGGTAGTAATGCGACTGATCACAGCAGACACGGAACAGGGTCTGCAGATCTTCCGGCAACTCGTTCCAGCGGTCCATGTTGGCAAAGAACGACCCCGCCCAGGCGCCCGAGATGTTGTTGGTCAGGAAATAGTTGGTCACATCCGCCCAGCCGACGGTGTAATCCTCGGTGATGCCCGACCATGCGATGCCGTCCAACTCACCGGTTTGCACCGCGACCTCGATATCTTCCCATGGCAGTGTTACGGGGACGACGCCGAACTGAGCCAGGAACCGGCCTGCGGTGGGGAAGGTGAAGACCCGCTTGCCCTGCAGATCGGCCAGGCTGTTGATCGGGTCCTTGGTGGCGAAATGGCACGGGTCCCACGCACCGGCGCTGATATGCTTGACGCCAACCTTGGAATATTCCTCATCCCAGATCTCGTTCAGGCCGTATTGGTTGAACAGAACCGGCACATCCAGCGAATAGCGCGAAGCAAACGGGAAGTAGCCACCGAATACGGTGACTTCGGTGGGCGACGCCATCGAGTCATCGTCGGACTGAACCGCATCGATTGTGCCCTTTTGCATGGCGCGGAACAGCTCTCCGGTCGGGACCAGCTGATCGGCATAGAACAGCTCGATCTGCATCCGGTCGCCTGCAATCTTGTTGAACATCTCGATAGCCGGATCGATTACATGCGCCGCCAGCGCAGGGCCCGCATAGGTCTGCATCCGCCAAGTGATCGTGCTCTGCGCCAGCGCCGGTGCCGCCAGAGGCGCAGCCGCAACCCCCACCCCTGCGGTTTTCAAAAACTTACGTCTTGTCGTCATGTCTATTTCCTCTCCGATTAGGTTTGGGTGTCCGTTCGCCGGACCTTCTGGTTAATTTCCGTAAACATATCCGGGCAGCCACAGGGCGATTTCCGGGAATATCATGATGATCGCCAGCGCCAGGACCATCACCCCGACAAAGGGCACGATCGAGCGATAGATGTCTTTCAGGCTGATCTCGGGTGGTGCCATCGCGCGCATCAGGAACAGGTTATAGCCGAAGGGCGGCGTCATATAGGCGATCTGGGTGGTGATCGTATACAGCACGCCGTACCAGATCAGATCGAACCCCATCGCCCCGACCAGCGGCACATAGAGCGGGGCCACGATCACCAGCATCGCCGTGTCGTCAAGGAACGTGCCCATGACGATAAAACTCAGCTGCATCAGGATCAGGATCATCCAGGGCGACAGGCCCAGCTGCTCGGTGAACAGGTTCTCGATCGCTTTGACCGCGCCCAGCCCATCGAACACCGCGCCGAAGCCCAGCGCCGCCAGAATGATCCACATGAACATGCACGAGATGGCCAGCGTCTGCTTGGTGCAGTCCTCGAATATCTTCCACGTCATCCGGCGCTTAAGGACCGACGCAACAAGCGCCGCTAGCGCCCCGATGGCCGAGCTTTCCACCAGCGAGGTCCAGCCGTTCACGAATGGCAGCATCATCGCAGCGAAAATCATCAACGGCAGAGCCCCGGCCCAGAGCAGACGCAACTTCTCGGCCCTCGGGACCTCATGCGCGTCTTCCATGGCTGGGCCCAGATGTGGCTGAAGGCGGCAGCGGATCCAGATGTAGAGGATGAACAGCGACGCCATCAGCAGACCCGGCACAATCCCCGCAAGCCACAACTGCCCCACCGGCTGGCGCGCGATCATGGCATACAGCACCAGAACCACGGATGGCGGCACAAGGATACCCAAGCTGGACCCGGCCTGAATGACGCCGGTTACCATGGTCTTGTCATAGCCACGCCGCAGCAGCTCGGGCAGCGCAATCGTCGCCCCGATGGCCATACCGGCCACGCTGAGCCCGTTCATCGCCGAAACCAGAACCATCAGGCCGATGGTGCCGATTGCAAGCCCGCCATTCACCGGCCCCATCCAGACATGGAACATGCGATAAAGGTCATCGGCCAGACGGCTTTCGCTGAGGACATAGCCCATGAAGATGAACATCGGCAGGGTCAGCAGCGGATACCATTTCATCAGCTTCATCGCCGCTGAAAACGGAATATCCTGCCCGCCTGTCCCCCACAGCGCCAGCGCCGCGATGGCCGCAACCGCACCGATGGCGCCAAAGACGCGCTGCCCGGTGAACAGCATCAGCATCATCGAGGCGAACATGAAGATGGCGATAAATTCCTGGCTCATGCCCGCGCTGCCCCGATCTCTTGCCCGTTGATCCGCGCAATGTCTTTGAAGAACTCCGATATCGCCTGCAGCAACATCAGGAAGAAGCCGAATACCATGATCGCCTTGACTGGCCAGATATAGGGCCGCCACGCGGTGGAAGATCGCTCCAGCCGCCCGATCTCTTCACTGCCAGTCACAAGACCTGTGAAATAGGAAACCGGTTCATCGCCCCAATAGCCCAGGCTGTAGGCGGTGGAACCGAGCCCGCCATAAAACAGCACGCCCAGATAGAGGATCAGCAGCAGCACGGTGAAGGCGTCGAACCAGGCTTTCCGGCGCGGGCTCCAATTGTGATAGAACAGGTCCATCCGCACGTTCGAGCCCAGCTGGATCGAGTATGGCCCACCCATGATGTAATAGGTCACCATCGCGAACTGCGCCATTTCAAGTGTCCAGAGCGACGGCAGAAAGAACGTCTTCGAGATCGAGGACCACAGCAGGATGCCCATCATCACGAACAGGCCCCACATCATGATCCGCCCGATCCGGTAGTTCACCGCATCGATAACCCGCACATATGTCGCCATCGCCTTAATCACGCGACACCTCTGCCCTGAAGGCTTGTCAATGTTCGGCGAATCCAGGGGGTCAGGAAATCGGCCATCACTTTTTGCTGCTCGGGGGTTTGAATAAGGTCGTTTCGCACCTCGATCATGACATTCAGCAACCCAAGGGGGGCCGCGTGGTGATCCAGAGTGTGGGCCACACCATCCGCTGCCGAATAGGGTTCGTTCAGACGCGTGACAAAGGGCAGATCAGGGGCCGCGCTTGCCAGCATCTCGGTGGCGAACCGCGCGTCCTTGCCATGCAACAGGCCCAGTTCGACATCGCGCGGCTTGCCGCGATAGACGGGCGTGAAACTATGAACTGTCACCATCAGCTGCAGCGTAGACTGATGCCGTGACAGGGTATCACTCAGTGCCTCCGAGAATGGCAGATAGATCCCCTCTACGCGCGCCTGACGGGCCTCCGCGCTCAGATCGGCATTGGCGGGGATCGTGATATCCTCGCTCCGTTCCGGCATGGCGTCCTTGGCGTCCGGCGGGCGGTTGCAGTCATAGACCAGCCGAGACACCCCGCCATGCACCAGCACGCCCGACAACTGCCTGGAAAGGGCCTGCGCGACCCGCAATGCACCCGGGTCCCAGGCAATATGGCTGCGCAGCGCCTCGGGGCTCAGCCCCATATCTCCCAGCCAATCCGGGATACGGCGCGAGGCGTGTTCGCACACCACGACAACCGCAGGATCAACCGGCGCCTCATCGACGTGAACGACGGGACCGAATTCCGCATGAGCGGTAGTTGCAGGGGTGGTGCGTGATTCCATGTGGAAAAATTTCCACGGACAATCTTCACCTGTCAATAATTTTCCTGTACAAAATCCCACACACAAGCTTGCCCTGTCAAAATTTCCACAAGAACAGGCGTGAAAATAATCAGGAGTATTCCGTGCGGGTAACTGAGAGACTCCTTGCGCATCGCGAAACGCTGACACCATCCGAGCGGCAATTGGTGAATGTGCTGCTGGACGATTACCCGATGGCGGGCCTTGGCAGCATAACCGAGTTGGCCAGCCAAGCGTCAGTGTCCACCACCACGGTTGCACGGATGCTTCAGAAGACCGGGTTTGACGGCTATCCGCAGTTTCAGTCCGCAATCCGCAGCGAAGTGAAAGAGATGATCTCGGGGCCCGTCGCCAAGCGGGATGTCTGGCAGAACGACCTGCCCGAGGAACATATCCTCAACCGCTACTCGCGTCAGGCGCTGGAAAACCAGCGGCGATCAATCGATGAAATCGATCCGGAGGAATTTGACAGTTTCTGCCGGCTTTTGTGTGACCCCAACCGGCGCGTGTTCATCACCGGCGGACGCATCACCGGGACGCTTGCGCAATACCTGTATCTTCACCTGCAGATGATCCGCCCCGATGTGAAACTGCTGTCTGACGCCTCTTCATGGACTCACGACCTACTGGAAGTGCGCGAAGGCGACGTCTTGGTGGCGCTGGATGTACGGCGGTATGAAAACACCACCCTGCTGATCGGGCAGCTTTGCCATGAACGCGGGGCCGAGGTTGTCCTGCTGACAGATCAGTGGCGTTCACCCATCCACCGGCTTGCAAAGCACACCTTTGCCGCCCGGATCGCGGTGCCCTCGGCCTGGGATTCGATGGCGTCGCTGATGGTGCTGCTGGAATGCGTCATCGCCGAGATACAAGAGCGTCTTTGGGACAGCGTCAAACAGCGCACCGAAGAGCTGGAGCAGGCATTCGACCGCACGAAATTGTTCCGTAAGTTCGGCCAAAGCTCGGGTTCGTAACAAAATTGCAGTAGCTACAACTGCACGTGAGGCCTGTTGCCTGTCCGCCCGCAGCAAGTACACTCCGGGCATGACATTTATTGCCGAAAATCAATTGCCGCTGCTAATCCTGTTCTTTCTGATCGGATTGGTCGGCACCGGATTTCTGTTTCGCAAGCCTGCCGGGCACCGGGCCTGGAAACTGGCCGATCTGGTCTGGGTCGTGCTGGGTGGGATCGGTGCGCTGGTGGCGGTCATGGCCGGGCTTTACACCTCGGACAGTTCGCGGCTCGACCGGCAAATCGATGTTGCCTATGCCGCCACGCTGGCCTTCGACCGGGACGCCGCGCGGTTCCGCTTGCGGTTCTGCGACCCCGCCTATGACCCCGATACCGCTGTCTTATGCGAAAAGGTCGAATTCCTCTCGGCCTCAACCGCCAGCAATTCCGAGCTGCCCTTGTTTATCGCCGTAACCAATGAGGTTGCACCGCTTCAGGGATTGCATTTCCTGTTCGGCAGCGGCGACAAAGACGACATGGAAGAGGCGCGCGAGATGGCGGCAAAGGCCGATGCGTTCAGCATCGATCAGTTTCTGGTCTTCACTTCATTGGATGAGGCAACACAAACCGCGATTGACAACATGCGGCGCAAGGTGCCGGCGATTGCCGGCGACTACCTGATCCTTGCGCAGAGCTATGACGACCTGATCGAACAGGTTGGCAAGCTCAAGGATGAATGGGAGTATCTGCAGGCCAACGCGCATATTCTGGTTTTGCAGATCATCGCCTTGTGTCTGGTCAGCTTTGCCGCGCCCTTCCGGCTTGGCAAATCCATTGTCGAACTGCGCACCGCGTTCAACGCCGATACGCCTGCGCCAGCTGCTCTGGATCAGCCCCAAGAAAATAGCGCGCCAGAGTCCAGAGATTCCGAGCGCCGCGACGAATCCAGCCCTGACGGGTATAGCGTTCCGCACTCGTAACCGCGTCAGCTTTCAGCAGCTTCACCGAAGGCAAGGCGCGGATCAGGGCGACATCCTCCATCAGCGGCTGGTCGGGATAGCCACCTGCCGTTTCATAGTCGGCCCTGCGGACCAGCAACCCCTGATCGCCATAGGGCAATCCAAACAGGCGGCTGCGCAGATTGGCCCAGCCCGCAACCCAGCGCGCGCCAAAGCCGCCCGTGCGAAACCGCAGCCGGAAGGCAGCCGGTTGGCCCGAGGGCAGATGATCGGCGACATGTTCGCTCCACCCCGCCTGCAATGTGGTATCAGCGTGCAGGATCAGCAGCCACTCACCCTTGGCGGTATGGCAACCGCGCCGCAACTGCCCCCCGCGCGAGGGCGGGCCGGTGACGATCTGTGCCCCGGCCTCTTCGGCCATTTGCAAGGTCGCATCCTCGGACCCGCCATCGGTCACGATCAGCTCGCGGATCAGACCAGCGTGCAACCCCTCCATCAAGGCCTGCAGCGTTGCGGGCAGCTCCTGCCCCGCGTTCAGTGTGGGTATCAAGATAGAGATCGGGGCGGACACGTCTGAAACCCTCTGGTCATGGCAGCGCGATCTCCTATATCACGAGGCCAGACCAGATGACGAGGATCAACCCATGCCCAATCGCCGCATTCTGCGCCTGTCCGGCAAGGACACCGACAGCTTTTTGCAGGGCCTGATCACCAATGATGTGCAGCGGTTGAAGGACGGGCTTGTCTATACCGCGCTGCTGACCCCGCAGGGAAAATATCTGGCCGATTTCTTTTTGAAACGGGACGGTGATGCGGTCCTTCTGGACGTTGCGGATGAATTGGCCGATGGGCTTCAGAAACGCCTGACCATGTACAAATTGCGCGCAGACGTGGTGATCGAAGGTACGGGCCTGAACCTGCAACGCGGCACCGGCCCCGCCCCCGAAGGCGCCCTGCCCGACCCGCGCCACCCGGATCTGGGTTGGCGCGCCTATTCCGCCGCCGCCGAGGGCGATGATGGCACCGATTGGGATGCGATCCGGGTGCGGCACTGCATCCCCGAATCCGGGATCGAGTTGACGCCCGACAGCTACATTCTGGAATCCGGTTTCGAGACCCTGAACGGTCTGGATTTCAAGAAGGGTTGTTATGTCGGTCAGGAAGTCACCGCCCGCATGAAACATAAAACCGAGTTGCGCAAAGGGCTGCGTGTGGTCGATATCTCAGGCACTGCGCCTGCGGGCACCGAGATTACAGCGGCAGGGAAACCGGTTGGCACGCTTTTCACGCAATCCGGTGACAGGGCCATCGCCTATTTGCGTTTTGATCGGGCTGGCGGAGAGATGCAGGCCGCAGGGGCCACGCTGCGACTGGCCGAATGACGTCGTCCGACTAAGCCCCGGCAAAGGTTTGAATATGTCGGGCTGTGCTGTCAGACTGGAGCCAGTTCAGTCATACAGGCGCAGACATGTTCCAACTCTATCGTGCGATCTGGCGGGCCAGCGCCGGGCGGCAAATCATTCTGATCGTGTTGTCGATTGCAGTCGCCGCCCTTGCCGCCGTTCCGCTGGAATTCCAGCGCGATATCGTGAACCACCTGACCTCTGACAACATCAGCTCCGATCGCCTTGCCCTGTTGGGCGGCGGGATGATGGCCGTCATCGTGCTGAGTCTGGCGCTGAAGTGGCTGCTGGGATACCGCGCCGGAACGCTGGGAGAGGACCTGATCCGCATGATCCGGCAGCGGTTGCTGGTCCGCGCCACGGACCTCAGCGAAACGGGCGAAACGCTGCGCAAGGGGACAATGACCACGGCAATCTCGGCCGAGGCGGAAGAGTTGGGGAAATTCGCGGGTGGTGCCTTTTCCGACCCGGTGGTGCAGATCGGCACGTTGATCAGCGTCATCGGCTATATTTCATCCACGCAGCCGGGACTGGGGCTGATCGCTTTTTCAATGATCCTGCCGCAAATCATCATTGTGCTGATGTCACAGCGGAAAGTGAATGTGTTCGTGGCCGAACGCGTCCGCATTCTGCGTGGCGCGACGGACAAGCTGACCATCGAGCAGATCGACCAGATCTCGCAGGAGGTCGAGGCGTTGTTCGACGACATCTACGAAACGCGGCGCAGGATGTTCATCTGGAAGCTCTCGGCCAAGTTTCTGCTCAGCGTGATCAACGGGGCGGGCACTGTCGGGGTACTGATGCTGGGCGGTTATCTGGTGCTTGAGGGCAGAACCGATGTCGGCACGGTCGTTGCAGCCACAAGCGGGCTGGCCCGCATTCAGGGACCAACTGCGTTCCTGATCGCGTTTTACCGGCAGGTCAGCGCCAATCGCATCAAATACGAACTGATGCTTGAGCTGTTCGGCCCCAACCCTGAACAATATCGCCACATCCGACGCCACCAATAAAAAAGACCGCATCGGCCAGTGCCACGCGGTCTTTCTTCGCGATGGTAGAGCGCAGATTTAGGCGCGTTCCGAATATTCCATGGTCTCGGTGTTCACCACGATCATCTCATCCTGACCGATGAAGGGCGGAACCATGACCTTGACGCCATTGTCCAGAACCGCAGGCTTGAACGAGTTCGCAGCGGTCTGACCTTTGACCACCGGCTCGGTCTCGACAATCTTGCAGGTCACTTTCTGGGGCAGCGTGGCGTTCAGCGCTTCGGCCTCGTAGAATTCGACCACGATGGTCATGCCGTCCTGCAGAAACGGGCGACGCTCGCCCAGCAGTTCAGCGGGCAGCTCGATCTGCTCATAGGTCTCGGCGTCCATGAACACCAACATGCCATCGGATTCGTACAGGAACTGCTGATCCTTCTGCTCAAGGCGCACACGCTCGACCTTGTCAGCCGACCGGAATCGTTCGTTCAGCTTTGATCCGTTGCGCAGGTTGCGCAGTTCGACCTGTGCAAAAGCACCGCCTTTGCCGGGCTTTACGTGGTCAACCTTAACCGCGGCCCACAGCCCATCGTTATGCTCAAGCACATTGCCGGGGCGAATTTCGTTCCCATTTATCTTGGGCATGACTTAAATCCTTCACAAACGGTTGATGCGTCAGTTGCCGTCCCTATATCTGGCGGGACACCACCTGACAAGACAACGAGACCTAGTGCTGCACGCGCAGCGAGCCATGCAAATGACGCAACGCAACTATGCATTTTAGGTGTATCCGAATCGCACTTTATCGGTCATAAGGACCGCCACGCCGAGAAATGCAAGAGCAAGAAAAACAAGGAAGACGAGATGAGAGATTTCGTTGACGGCACTGCCTTTAACAACGAGCAAGGCAATCGTGCACGCAAACTTTTCGCAGCCGTCGTACTGGCTGCTCTGGATGATGCCATCGCTGATGACAAGAAATACGGCAATGGTCCCGAACAAATCGCCCGCTGGGCCCGCTCGCGCGATGGGCGCGAGGTGCTGTCCTGCGCCGGTATCGACCCGAACGAACGTGTTGTCGATGGCCTGATGGATTTCGTAGGCCGCGGAGTGCGGACCTCGGTCGCGCTGTCGCGCGAGGAAAGCGAACGCCGGAATGCAGCGCAACAGGCCGAAGCCGCCTGATCAAGCTGGAGGTTTCGTGAAAAAAGCGCGCCCCTTCAACGGGCGCGCTTTTTCTTTGCCCGCAGACGCGGGTCAAAAAAACAGCAGCCATTGCCTTGCGACCCAAAGCTCGGCGGCGAGCATCAGCGCAAATGTCAGCTTGGCCGAGATCGACAATCCCCGTCGCCAGAGCACCCCATAGGACGCGATGCAGATGACAATCGAGATCGGCGCGATCCACAGTGCGTGGTGCCCGCTGTCCCAATAACTGACCGGACTGTGGAAGACCCAATCGCTGAGCGGCCAGAACTGTGGCCGCCCGTCCCCGGCGTGCAGAACGAAATCCAGCGTCAGGTGCAGCAAACCCGCAGACGCTGCAATACTTAGCAGGTGCCAGCCGCGCCACAGCCCCAGGGCCAGACCGATCCCCCAGAAGAAAAAGGAATTGTCGATGGCAAACACCGTCTGCCAGGCCTCTGAGTAGTAGAGTTGTCCAAACACAACCTGCTCGGGGATGTTGAGCAGAAACAGTGAGACGCCCGCCATCAGATACAACGACAGGTCGGGCAGCAGCGATCCCGCAACTGCGGCCCACAGGACAGGCCCTTTGGCCGGGCGGGCAAAGGCGGCGGCACCGATCAAAAGATGCGCGGGGGTGTTCATCTGGGCTTTTCCTTTGCCCTCAAATCAGGTCATGTGCGCGTCAACATAGGAGAGTGACCATGGTGCGGTCCATCATGATTCAGGGCACCGGCAGCAATGTCGGAAAATCGGTTCTGGTTGCCGGGCTGGCGCGCGCCTATACGCGGCGCGGGCTGCGGGTGGCGCCGTTCAAGCCGCAGAACATGTCGAACAATGCCGCCGTCACCGAAAACGCGGGTGAGATCGGCCGCGCGCAGGCGCTGCAGGCGCGGGCCGCGAAACGGCCAACCCATACGGACATGAACCCGATCCTGCTGAAACCCGAAACCGACACGGGCGCGCAGATCATCGTGCAGGGCCAGCGCGCAGGCACGATGAAGGCAGGGGATTATCGCAAGGACAAATCCAAATTGCTGGGCGCCGCGCTGGAGAGCTTTGACCGCCTCTGCGCAGATGCCGATCTGGTTCTGATCGAAGGCGCCGGAAGCCCTGCCGAGACCAATCTGCGCAAGGGCGACATCGCCAATATGGGCTTTGCCTGCGCCGCGAACGTACCCGTGGTGCTGATTGGCGATATTCATCGCGGGGGTGTGATTGCGCAGATCGTCGGCACTCAGGCCGTGCTGGAGGATGATGATCTGGCCATGATCCGGGGTTTTGCCGTCAATCGATTCAAAGGGGATGTCTCGCTGTTCGATGAAGGGCGGGACGACATTGCCAACCGGACCGGTTGGCCCTGCCTTGGAGTGGTGCCGTGGTTCCATGACGCGTGGAAACTGCCCGCCGAGGACATGATGGATATCCGCTCACATGCAGGCGGTGACTGCAAAATCGCAGTGCCGCAGCTGGAGCGTATGGCGAATTTCGACGATCTCGATCCGCTTTCGGCAGAACCGGGCATCACCGTCGAGATCATCCCCGCCGGTCGCCCCCTGCCCGGCGACGCGGATCTGGTGCTGCTTCCGGGCAGCAAGTCGACTATCGGTGATCTCGGCTATTTCCGCGCTCAGGGCTGGGATATCGACCTCTATGCCCACGTGCGCCGGGGTGGTCATGTGCTGGGGCTGTGTGGCGGATATCAGATGCTGGGCAAAACGATCTCGGACCCCGATGGCGTGGACGGTCGCCCTGGAACCGTCGAAGGGCTGGGTCTGCTGGATGTCAGCACCACCATGGCCGGTCAGAAACAGGTTACGCTGCGCAGCGCGACCGCCCTGCCAAATGGTGAACCGGTAAGCGGTTATGAAATCCACATGGGGCGCACCGACGGGCCGGATTGTGCCCGCGCCTGGCTGCAGGTCGAAGGACGCCCCGAGGGTGCGGCCAGCCCCAATGGCCGGATACGCGGCAGCTATCTGCACGGAATTTTTGCATCGGATGCGTTTCGCGCCAGCTATCTGGCGCAATTGGGCGTGACCGTGGAGAACGCATACGAGGACGGGGTCGATCAGGTTCTGGACGACCTAGCCGATCACCTGGAACAGCACATGGATCTGGATCTGCTGCTGGCGCTGGCACAGGAACCCCGGCGCGGCTAGCGGTTATCTGGTTCCCTGCCCTGCCAGCGCACGGGCGATTTCGCGCCGGACCATTTTCCGCAGGTTCCGCGTAATCCGTTCCCCGAGCGCGCCCTGCAACTCTTCCCGAACGATCTGGGCCACAAGCTCGCGCAACTCGTCTTCGCTCAGGTTCAGCGCTGCGGACGAACTGGCCTGACCACCGGCAACTGCCGGGTCGCGCACGAAGGTCGCGACCGGCTCTGCTTCGGGCTCGGAAGATTTAGCCTGGGTGAACCCGTTCTCTACCGGCCACTCCACGGCCTTTGTCTTGGTTCCCGAATATGCGTCGTCGCTTTCGCCATCGGGTTCCCATTGATCCTCGGTCCGCGCGATCGCGGCCTCAAGCGCTTCGATCTTGGCGCTCAAACTGCCGGCCAGATCGCGCTTGGGTGTCTCCGCCTTAGCACCCTCTGGACGCACCGCGTCACTGGGTTGCAGGCGCATCGGTTCGTCAGGGGACTTGGGTGCATTCGCCGCCACCGCAGGTGCACTATCGCGGGCGCTGTGCTGCGGCGTCAGTTTGAGAGGTGCAAGCTTTTCCGGTCTCAGCGGTTCGTCGCTTACCCGCAGCGCATCGGTCAAAACCAGCCGACCCGGCTTGGGCGCCGGAGCGGTCGGGATAAAAATAAACTCTGATTCCTCGTGGGTTTCTTCCTTGACCAATCGCTTGACCGACGAAAGAACGTCCTGAGAACCGGTATTTACAACACTATCTGACATAATTCACTACCGCTCTAACCTTGGGTCCGATTGTAGCCAATCCGGACCCACACCACAACCGATAGTGATGTCACTCAGTCGCGGCGCAACGCCTTGAGCACCCGATCCAGATCCCGGCTTTGCTTGCTGACCCGCGCCGGGGCTTTCTTTACCAGGTTGTAATACAGGGTCGGATCATAGATCTGCACCGCCAGCCCCAACCGCTCGGCCGTCAGTAGGCCCTGTGCCTGAAGCAGCTCATACGCGGCACGAGACCGTTCTGTGCGTGACGCAACCTCGGCCAGTTGGGCATCCAGCAAATCCTGCTGTGCGTTCAGGACATCCAATGTGGTCCGTGCGCCCAGTGTCGCCTCTTCCCGGATACCGTCGAACGCCACCTGCGAGGCGCGAACCCGCTCGGTCGATGCACGCAAACTGGCAGAGGCGGCCTGGAAAGCCGCGTAGCGGTCGGTCACACCTTGAGTGATGTCCTTCTGGACGTTCAGCAGATTGGCGCGCGATGCATCGCGTGTGGCCATCGCCCGACGCACGGCTGCGGCCAGACCGCCACCAGAATAGATCGGCTGATTGAAGTTCAGTGAAATCGTGGCGTCGTTGATATAATTGTCGTTGTCATAGCTTTCGGTGATGCCCGCATCCGCATTCAGGCTGACATTCGGGCCCAGATTGGCGCGTTGCTGCTGGACGATCAGGTCCAAAGCGCGCACCTGATGCTGCGCGGACAGAATGGCAGGGTGGTTGCGTTGCGCCAGATTGATCGCATCTCCTTCCGAGCGCGGAAGGTTTGGCAATCTCGGCTGCCCCGCAGTGCGCCCCGGCGCCTTGCCGACTGCATTCACATATTCGGCCTGCGCAATGCTCAGGTTACCACGCGCAACCGCCAGATCCGCTTGCGAGCTGGCAAGCTGCGCTTCGGACAGCGCGACGTCGGTCCGGGTGACCTCACCAACTTCGAAACGATCCTGCGAGGCGCGCAGTTCCTCAGCCGATACTTCGACGTTGTTCTCGCGAATCGCGACGGTTTCCTCCTGCAGCAACACGCCCAGATAGGCATTTGTCGCACGGATCAGGACTTGCTGTTCGATATCAATCAGTGACTGGCGTGTGGACAGGACGGTTTCCTGCGCAGACTGTTTGCCCAGAACCGAGGCACCACCGTCATAGATCAACTGGTTCAGGGTCAGACCGCTGAAAAAGTTTGAAGGCTCATTCGTGGTGACAATGCCACTGGTACGGGACCGCGTGTAATCCTGGCTCACCCGCACCGTCCAGTTGATGATCGGACGCAATGCAGACAGGGCAATCGCGACATCTTCATCAGCCGCACGCAACAGGGCACGGTTCTGTTCAAGCAGGCCGCTGGTGTTGTATGCACCGATGAACGCATCGGTCAGATTGTCAGCCCAAACCGGTCTTTCGGGCACCGCACTGAATGCAATGCCAGCCGCCAAAGCCAATCCTTTGACCAGCTTTCCTGTTGCTGTCCCGCGCATCACCAAATCCTCTCAAATCGAAATTACGCAACCACCAAGGCAGTTTGCGCCGTTGTTTTCAAGTAATCAAGGCGTCAAAAAACTTCTGTTTCTCAACTATAGCGAAAATGCACACTCAGCGCAAAAGGCAGGCAAAACCGGAGCACTGGCGTTGAAAGCAAAGCGCCAGGACACGCGGCCCGATGATTTATGGCCGATGCGGACAGTACCCAAATCACCGTCCATGAACAGGCAGACGATCCGACCCTGATCCTTCAGCTGATCCAGCAAAGCGTCCGGCACCTGCTCGACCCCGCCCTGGATCATGATCACATCATAAGGCCCGTGCTCAGCCGCGCCCTGCTCCAACGGGCCGGTGTGCACGATCGCATTGTCGGCATCCGACTCCATCAGCAGGGTCTGCGCCTCTGCCGCCAGATCTTCATCCGCTTCGACCGCAACCACCAGTTCCGCCATACGCGCGGCCACCGCAGTCGAATACCCAAATGCCGGTGCGATATCGAGCACCACCTCGTCATTTGAAATATTCACCGCATCCAGCATCTTAGCCAGCGTGCGCGGCTCAAGCAGGCAACGTCCCGTACCGAGATCGATCAAATCGTCGGCATAGGCAGCCTCGCGCTGGGAATCCGGCACGAAATTCTCGCGCTTCACAGTCAGCATAGCGTCGATGATGGGAAATTTGGTCACGTCCGAGGGTCTGACCTGCGTATCAACCATCGTAAGGCGTCGGGCCGCGAAATCTGTCATGTGATCGCTCATTCTTTTTCGCTCAGTTACCGGGCTTGTGCCACATCCGCCCCCCTGCGGCAACGGGCCAGAGTGCAATTCCGTCCGCGGCAAAAAAGTCCTGCCTGCCAGGCGTCAATTTTCCAGCCAAAGACCCCAGAATCGCGCGTTAACCTCTGGACCTTCATATTGAAAGCTGTTAGAACGCCGACCACACCACGACAAGTGATTGATTTCACTAAGAAAGGCGAGTTGGCGGAGTGGTGACGCAGCGGATTGCAAATCCGTGTACACCGGTTCGATTCCGGTACTCGCCTCCACTTGTTTTCAAATACTTAGCTCCCTCGTGCATCTCTTGGATCGTTCTCCGGCTACATTCGACGATGTAGTATCGCCATTCGCACGTGGGTGACATGCGAAGTGCCAGTCGTTCGCAGCTGCGGACGATTCCGAAAATCCATGACAAGTTGCCGGTCATCACCTAGAAATACAAGTTACGCTCTGGACGAAAGGATTTAGGGGACCGCGTGGAACAACTGACTTTTACTTACGAAATGGGCGTTGTTTGCGCCTTGTTGGCGTTCACCGTTTTTCTCTTCGTTTCGGAAGTTGTCAGGATAGACCTCTCGGCCATTCTTGTTCTCGTTCTGATCGGCCTGCTCAGCTATTTGCCCGGATTGGGCAATCTGGCGGATGTCCCGCATTTGTTTGACGGGTTTGCGTCGAACGCGGTTATTTCGATCATCGCTGTGATGATTGTTGGCGCTGGTCTGGACAAGACCGGGATCATGAACAAAGTCGCTGCGGTTATTCTGAAATATGGCGGCACGGCTGAAAACCGGGTGCTGCCGATTATTTCGGGCACCGTGGGTGTGATTTCGTCCTTCATGCAGAACGTGGGTGCGGCGGCGTTGTTCCTGCCGGTCGTCAGCCGGATATCGTCGCGCTCGGGCATACCTCTGTCGCGCTTGCTGATGCCAATGGGGTTCTGTGCGATCCTTGGTGGCACCATGACGATGGTTGGATCGTCGCCGTTGATTCTGCTGAACGACCTGATCCTGACGGCCAATGACGGCCTGCCGGACGATCTGAAAATGCAGCCATTCGGATTGTTCTCGGTCACACCGATCGGGGCTGCTTTGATCCTGACAGGTATCGCGTATTTCCTGTTGCTGGGGCGCTGGGTTCTGCCCGGCGATGCGGGCTCGGAAAGTACCGGCACGGGCCAGGGAACGCAGGAGTATCTGCAGCGGGTCTATGGGCTGAAAGCGGATGTTTTTGAGGTGGTGGTCCCGGCGGATAGCCCGTTGGTCGGTCATATTCTGGCCGATATCAATCACGAAGATCACCTTTATATCATTTCGACCTTCTATCGCGGCAAAACCTCGATGGTGCAGGTTCTGACCGCCGAAATTGCGGCCCCTTGCCGGCTTGCGATTGTTGGCAGCCGCTGGGTGGTCGAGCAGTTTGCCCAGAAATACGGGCTGACGGTGCTGCCGGATCTGGACATCTTTGTCGAAGAATTCGCCCCTACAAATGCCGGTATCGCCGAAGTTGTCGTGACGCCGGACAGCAAACTGATCGGGAAATGCCCGCGCGAGCTGTTGTTTCGCAAGACCTATGGAATGTCCCTTCTGGCCATCCACCGGGGCGAAGAAACGCTGAGCCATGTCGAGACCGAGGATCACGTGTCCACGCAGATCGGGCTTGAGAAGTTTCAGGCGGGCGACATGCTGGTCGCTCATACCCGCTGGGACAACCTGATGCGGATCAAACGGGACCCTGATTTTGTCGTGGTGACCTCGGATTTTCCGCAGGATGAATTGCGCCCGCAGAAAGTGGGCTGGGCGCTGGCCTTCTTTGCCATTTCGCTGTCGATGATCCTGTTCACCGATATTCGCCTGTCGCTTTGCCTGCTGACCGGAGCCGCCGGGATGATGCTGTCGAAGGTGCTGAGCGTCGATGAAGCCTATCGCGCCGTCGGATGGAATACGGTCTTTCTGCTGGCCTGCCTCATCCCCCTGGGTCAGGCGGTTCAGAACACCGGCACGGCGGCATGGATCGCCCAGCAGATCATGACCATTCTGGACGGTTGGCCGATCTGGTCGCTGCAGGCCGGTGTGGCCATTCTCGCCACCGCCTTTTCGCTGGTGATGTCGAATGTAGGTGCGACAGTCCTGCTGGTTCCGCTGGCGGTTTCAATCGCTGCGGCGGCGGGGGCAAGCCCGGCGCTGTTCGCACTGACCGTTGCGATTTCGACTTCGAACAGCTTTATCATTCCGACCCATCAGGTGAATGCGCTGATCATGGGGCCTGCGGGTTACAAGGTGACCGATTTTGTCCGCTCTGGCGGGGTCATGACGCTGCTGTTTCTCGTCGTTTCACTGGTCATGCTCAATCTGTTGTATTGAAGCGTCACGGGCCACTGTCAGGCGCGGTACATCCGGCGCATGACCAAAGGTGTCAGGTACATCGGAATCTGATACGCGCCAATGAATACCATGATCGGCGCGGTGACCTCTGGCGGCAGGGCCACGAAGAACAGCGCGATGTTGCGGTTCCCTGCGATCAAAGACACCGCCGTCGCATTCGCGGGCGTCAGACGCTTGCGCGTTATCCGGAAGGTCACGATCTGCGCGCCGAAATTCACCAGACAGGCAAAGGCGATCCAGAACCCGGCGCGCCATGGATCGCTCAGCGCCACAGCACTGACCGATGGCATCAGGCCAATGACAAAGACCGCCAACGTGATCGAGGCCAGCCCCTCTAGCTTCAGCAATGTTGTCTCGGTCGGGCTGCGCAGCAGCGTCTGGCGCAGCGTGATCGCGCCAAGTGTGACGATAGAGATCGTCAGGAACAAGCTGATTGCAGCCCGCAGAACCGCCCACAGATCGCCAAGTTCGGGCATGAGCCAGAAGATAGGCAGAGCCGTCAAGGGCAACAACGCCGTCCCGACCACGACCAGACGCATTGCGTGTTCGGCGGGATGGCCCATCATCATGCAAAGGTTCGGACTGCCCGAGATCGACGGCGCCGCCGTCATGATCAGCAGAGACAGCACAACCGCAGTCCCGGCCCATCCCCCTGCAAATGCCACCGATATGACCACCAGCGGCGTGAGGACCTGAAACCCGATCACCGTTGTCATGACCTGACGCAGATCGGCGAGCGAGCCGAGAATGGCTTTGGGCTCCATCCTCAGAATGGTCACGAACAGCAGCAGGGCGACAAGCGGCGGCAACAAGGGCCGCATCGGCTCGGCCAGTCCGGGCAGCAGCAAGCCTGCCGCCAGACCAGAGACCAGCACATAAGGGCCGTTGCGCGCTGCCCAGAGCAGCGGGCTCACGAGGGCCGCCCTACCCGCCCGGGGTCCCGCGCAGATTTTCGGGCAGCCATGTCGCCAGTTCGGGGAACCAGATCAGGACAAAAACCATCAACACCATGATCAGGAACATCGGGATCGCGGCGCGGGCGATATAGCTCATCTCGTGATTGGTCATGCCCTGCATAACGAACAGGTTGAAGCCGATGGGTGGAGTGATCTGCGCCATTTCGACCACCACCACGATGAAGATGCCAAACCAGATCAGATCAATTCCGGCATCGCGGATCATCGGCTCGACCACCGCCATGGTCAGCACGACAGAAGAGATGCCATCGAGGAAACAGCCAAGAATGACGTAGAACACCAGCAGGACCATCAGCAACTCGAACCGCGTCAGTTCCCATCCGGCAATCAGATCGGCCAGACCGCGCGGCAGGCCGGTGAACCCCATGGAAAGGGACAGGAACGCAGCGCCCGCCAGTATCAGCGCGATCATGGCGCTGGTGCGTGTCGCACCCATTAGGCTTTCGGTGAAGGTCTTCCAGTTCAAAGACCCCTGCCCTGCGGCCAGAAGCAACCCCCCGATCACACCAAAGGCGGCGGCCTCGGTCGCTGTGGCATAGCCCAGATACATCGACCCGATCACCACCACGATCAGCAGGATCACCGGGAGCAAGAAGCGAGAGTTTTTGACCTTTTCTGAAAAACTCAGCTTACCCTCATCATTCGGGTTCCAGTCTTTGCCCAGCTTCGAATAGATCGCGACATAGCCCATGAACATCGCAGCCAGCACGAGGCCCGGCAGGATGCCCGCAAAGAACAGTTTGGTGATCGATTCATTGATCGTCACGCCATAGACGATCAGCGTCAGCGAGGGCGGGATCATCAGGCCCAGCGTCGCGGCCCCGGTCAGGGTGCCGATGATCATACGCTCGGGGTAGTTGCGTTTGCGCAGTTCCGGGATCGACATCTTGCCGACCGTGGTCAATGTGGCCGCAGACGAGCCCGATACGGCGGCGAACACGGTGCAGCCCACGATATTCGTATGCACCAGCCCGCCGGGCAGCGGGGCCATCCAGGGCGACAGACCTTTGAACATGTCCTCGGATAATCGCGTTCGGTACAGGATCTCACCCATCCAGATAAACATCGGCAGCGCGGTCAGGGTCCAGGATGAGGAGGCCGACCAGATGGTCGTGATCATCACGTCGCCGACGGGGCGGGTCGTGAACAGTTCCATCCCGACCCATGCAACGCCCATCAGGGCCAGCCCAACCCAGACGCCAGTGCCCAGCAGGGTAAAGAGAACAAAGAGGAAGAGGATGATGACGGACAGGTTTTCCATGCTCTTACTCTCCGTGGCTCTGATCGGCCAGATCGCGGGTGATGCGGTGATCGCCTTTGAACAGGACGTGGAACAGGTGATCGGTCAGAGCGATAGCCAGAATGACCGCGCCGATCAGCATGGCGGATTGTGGAATCCACAGGGCGGTTTTGTCCTGTCCCTGACTGATATCGTTGAACTTCCAGCTCCAGAAGACAAAGCGGTAGGCGTACCAGCAGAAATACCACATGACGGCGGTTGCGATGGCAAAGCACCAGACTTCGAGAATGCGCCGCACCCCGTCCGGAACCGCATTCAGCAGGATCGAGACCCGGATATGGCTGCCCCGGTTCAGGGCATTGGCAAAGGCCAGAAAGGACGCTGCGGCCATGGCATATCCGGCGTAGTCCGGGGCACCCGGAAACACCTCGCCGGTCCAGCGAGCCAGCATCTGCACCACGATCAGCACCAGAATGGCGATCAGGCTGAGCGCCGCCAGAACCCCTGCTGCCAGATAGATGAAATCCAGTACGGACCGAAGCCCTCGCAATACCGCCATACCGTCCCCGCTGTGTTATGATTGGATGTGGAACGGGCGGCATGATCCGCCGCCCGTATCCGGAAGGTTACTGTGACGCGTTGAACGCATCGACGATGGCCTTGCCTTCGTCCCCGGCGGCCTCAAGCCATTCATTGGTCATGGTGACGCCGATCTCTTTCAGCTCGTTTGTCATCTGCTCGGACGCCGGACCGACAGTCATGCCGCCATCACGCAAACCTTGCAGCGTGAACCCGGTGTACTCTTTGGCGCGCCAGTTGCCTGCGTATTCGGCCAGCTCGGCGCAGCCCTTGATGACATTCTTGTTGGCATCCGAGACGCCCGACCAGACATCGGAATTGACCATCACGTAGTTGCGCGGCAACCAAGCGTCGACTTCGTAGAAATAGTTAAGGCTTTCCCAGACCTTGCGGTCGTACCCGGTGGAGCCTGACGACACCATCGAATCCGCCACGCCCGTCGCGAAGGCCTGACTGATTTCCGCCGCCTCGATGGTCACCGGCAGCATCCCCGTCAGCTCAGCAAGACGTGAGGTAGCGTTGTTGTAAGAGCGGAACTTGATACCTTTCATATCGGCGACCGAGTTCACTTCGTCCTTGAAATACAGTCCCTGCGGCGGCCATGGCACGGCATAAAGCAGGGTCAGATTCTGTTCAGCCAGCAGCTTTTCGATAGACGGTTTGGCAGCGTCCCACAGCTTGGCGCTGTCATCGAAAGAGGTTGCAAGGAACGGGATTGAGTCAAATCCGAACAGCGCGTTTTCGTTCTGGTGGCCGGACAGCAGACGCTCGCCAATTGGCGCCTGCCCGGTTTGGATCGCGCGTTTGATATCGGCACCCTTGAACAGTGAACCCGACGGGTGGGTCACAATCTCGATCTCGCCACCGGTTCCGGTGGTCACGCATTTGGCAAATTCCGCACCCGTGGCGGAATGGAAGTTCGATGCCGAATAGGCCATCGGCATGTCCCATTTTTCGGCCAGTGCTGGTGCAGCAGCGGTTGCCGTCAAAGCGGTTGCCGCCAGAAGTGTTGCTAGTTTCTTCATCATTTCCTCCCAATTGAATTTCGTAACTACGGTGTTTTTCACCGGCATTTTTATGTTGCGAAACGTGAAGGCGCATAGACGCCCATATTCGTATTCGGGGTTCTGCCCGCGATCATCTGCGCCAGAAGGCGCCCCGTTTTGGGCCCACCTGTCAGGCCGATGTGATGGTGGCCAAAGCCCATATACGCCCCGTCGACTCCCGGAATATCGCCAATGATCGGGATCGAGTCAGTTGGGGCGGGCCTATGCCCCATCCATTCCACCTCCTCCTTCCATGTCATACCGGGGAACACGGCCCGGGCATTCTTGCGCATCAACTCGAACGGCGCACGCGAGGGCGAAGCCTCCAGTCCACCAAACTCCACAATTCCCGCCAAGCGTATCCGCCCGTCCATAGGCGTGGCAACAA
This sequence comes from Ruegeria sp. L12, assembly GCF_056531745.1. Lineage (NCBI taxonomy): Bacteria > Pseudomonadati > Pseudomonadota > Alphaproteobacteria > Rhodobacterales > Roseobacteraceae > Ruegeria > Ruegeria sp. L12. The sequence continues at coordinate 467,920 of NZ_JBQFMH010000003.1, read as the reverse complement.
ACTTGCCCGAGGCCACCATGACCGGACTGCGCGGCATCGCAGAAGGTTCTACTAATTCAAGATGATAACCACGTTCGCTTTCAAGCGGGACAGAAATGCCCAACCGTTTCGCCAATGGCCCGGACCAGACCCCTGCGGTCACAAGGGCTGTATCGCAAGGCACGGTCTCTCCGGCCGCGCGCACACCGATGACGCGACCGTTTTCGCGCACGACATCTTCGACGCTTGCTCGGAGTATCCGGCCTCCGTTTGCTTCCACATGCGCGGCGAGGTCTTTCACATAGCGCCCGGGATCGGTGATCCGGCCATGGTCCGGCAATCTGGCGGCAAATCCGATCTCTTTGCTGAACACCGGATCGTATGCATGGAATGCGTTGCCTTCCAGTTCTTCCCACTGAAACCCGTGCTTGCGCCGAAGGTTCCAGCCGAAGGCGTCGCTTTCGAAATGAGCGCGGTCATTGTAAAGAAACAGATAATCCGACGGCACGATCCACTTCTCGGCACCCGTACCGGCGGCCAGCGCTTGGTGATCGTTCAGACTGTCGCCCACGATGGGGGTCAGGGCCGCCGCAATCCGTGCGGCATCGTCTGCATTGGCATGGCTCAGATATTGCGTCAACCATGGGATCAGCCTGGGTAGATAGCCCCATTTCAGAAACAACGGCTGTGACGGGCTCAACAACATTTTCGGCGCTTTGCGCAAGAGCCCCGGAACCGTCACCGGCACGATGGAACACGAGGCCAGAACGCCGCCATTGCCGTGCGAGGTGCCTTCGCCCGGCCCGGCCTTGTCGATCAGGATCACATCATGACCATCGCGTTGCAGCCAGACTGCTGCCGACACCCCGACGATGCCCGCTCCGATGATGGCGATGGTCTTCTTGTCACTCATGCCGCCACCGCCTTGGCAATAGCATAGTGGTCCAGCTTGCCCACATCCGGCCTGCCGCCCAACCCCGGTTCAGTCGGGACAATGACCTGGCCGTTTTTGATCCGAAACGGCTGCTCCAGAATATCTTCGTGCAGGAAATAGGAGGCCTGATAGAATTCACAGCCCAGCGTAATCTCAGGGGTCGCGGCGATCATGTGGGTGCCTGCCAAATGTGCCAGACCGGCCTCGAACATGTCGCCACCATAGGCCGTCAGACCATGTGCTGCCGCGATGCGGGCAACGGTCTGACCACGTGCCAGACCACCGGATTTCATGATTTTCACCGACACCCCGTCGCAGATCCCTTCACGCGCCGCGCGTTCCATGTCTTCGGGGCCAAACACGCTCTCATCCGCCAACAGCGGTACGTCGATCATCTGCCGCAGCCGGGCCATCATCGCGAAGTGATGCGCCCTTATCGGTTGTTCGATGAAATCGGGGGCGAACTGCGCCACGTCGCGTACCTGTGCGGGGGCGTCCTCGATGCTGAGCCCCTGATTATAGTCCACGCGCACCGAGAATTCGGGATGGTTCTGCGCCAGATATTCCAACCGCATGATATCAAAGGCATGATCCCGGAACCCGGTCTTGAGCTTGACGATGCGGACGCCATCCTCGTGCAGCCGCGCCAGCAGATCGATATCCTGCGCAAAATCCGGATTGGCGATGGAACAGCTCAGCGGGATGCTGTCGCGGCATCTTCCGCCAAGAAGAGACCAGACAGGAACACCGCTGAGACGGCCCGCCAGATCCAGCAGTGCGGTCTCCAGCGCCGCCTTGGCCTCGGTGCAGTGGGCCACGGCATTGGCTGCGCGCGCCATGATCGCGGCCCGGTCCCCGACACGGGTCCCGACAACGACAGGGCGCAAATACCGGTCCAGCGCGGCATAGGTGGCCTCGGGCGTGCCGGTGAACACGGACCAGGGCGAGGCTTCGCCAAACCCCTCGGTGCCGTCTTCGGACCGCAACAGCAGGATCACAACCTCGCACGCGCCTTCGACAGACCCGATACCATGATCGCGACGGGACGTGACCGGCAGCTTCAGGTGCCACAAATCGTACCCAATGATTTTCTGGTCCAGGTCGCTCATTTCACCCTCTGTTGCCGAGCGCTAGCCTGCCTTGACCCCCATATCATTTCAAATACTATATCTTTGAGAATTCATCAGAAAAAATGATAGCTTAAAGATGTCCCTACGGTTTCGTCAGTTACAAGCCTTTCACGCCATTATGGAAACCGGAACCGTGACCGGCGCGGCCTCGGTTCTTGGCATTTCACAACCGGGGATCAGCAACCTGCTGGCGCAGCTTGAACGCGAGGCGCGATTGCCGCTGTTTGAACGCAACAAGGGCCGCCTGCTGCCGACGCCCGAGGCCGAGCTGCTCTACCGTGAGGTCGACACGGTCGTGCGCGGGCTGGACCATGTGGCGCAGGCGGTGACCGACCTGCAGAACAAACATCCCGGACAGTTGCAGGTCGCGGCCCCTCATCTGCTGTCATTCGGCTTCATGCCGCGAGAAATCGCGCGCTTTGCCAAAAGCCGCCCGAACCTGTCGGTCAGTTTTCAGTCGCAATATTCATCCAAAATTCAAGAATGGGTGATCTCGGGCCTGTTCGAGATCGGCGTTGTCGAGATGCCGATCCTGCACGACACACTGAACTATCAGGTGTTTCAGTTCGAAACGCTGGCCACCTTCCCTGAAGGCAGCCCGCTGGCCAAACATGACGTTCTGACGCCGGACCTTCTGGAAAACGAACCCTTCATCGTCATGGGCCCCGAGCACCAGACCCACCGCCGGACTCGTGACATTTTTCAAACCGCAGGTCGCACGTGGAGGACACAAATCCACACGCACCTGTCCGAAAACCTGTTGAGTTTCGTCAAACAGGGCATGGGCGTGGCGATGATCGATCCCTTTACCGTCACTTTCGACGGAGAGAGCGGATATCAGACCCGCCCCTTCCGGCCAGCGGTCATGCTGGACTTGGCAATCATCACCGCCAAGGGGCGGCCCCTATCGACCATCGCGCAGGCGTTTCTGGACCAGCTGAGCCAATCCATCGCGGCTTACGCCACCCATTCCGAAACTGGCGCTGCCGCATCGTGAAGCTGCTGCGAATGGATGTCGACCAGCGTCGGGCCGTCATGTTCGATGGCCTGTTTCAGAACCTTGGGCAGTTCCTCGGGGTCTTTGACCGTCCATGACTTCACGCCAAAGGCCGACGCCACCGCCGCGTGATCGGTGCGGTTGAAATCGACATTATAATACCGCTGGCCGAACCCGGCATTCTGTCCGGCCTTGATCCAGCCGAAAACCGAGTTCGAAAACACAATCGAGGTAATCGGCATATTGTGCCGGACCATGGTTTCGAACTCGCCACAGGTGAACCCGAAGGATCCGTCGCCCATGACGGACAGAGTCTTGACCGACGGGCGACCGATATGCGCCCCCATGGCGGCGCCCAGCGAATACCCCAACGCCCCATGCGCCCGGTTGGTGATGAACTGGCGCCCCGGTTTGCGCCAGCGATAATGCGCGCTGAAGTAGGGGCATGGCGTACCGGGATCAGCCACGACAATCGCATCATCATCGAGGATGTCCATCAGCGCGGCCATGACCGCCTCGGGGCGGATCGGGGTCTCGCGGCTCGCCGCGAGTGGCGCGAACGCGGCCAGCTTAGCCTCCCACGCTGCACGCGCCTTGGCGGTGCCGCCGAGGCTGGGCAAGTCCTGCCGTGTTTCCAGTGCGTCTGCCAAAGCTTCCAGCGCCAGCCGGGCATCTGCGCAGATCGCCACTTCGGTGGGATAGTTGGCACCGATCACCATCGGGTCGCTATCGATATGGATGACGGTGGCGTCGCGGCCCGGACTGCGCCAACGTTCGGTGGTGACCGACCCGGCGCGACAACCGATGAACAGGACTACATCGGCCTGATCCACAACTGCGCGTGTCGCCGGAACGCCTCCGTTTGATCCGACCACACCAAGGGCCAGCGGATCGGTTTCGGCGATGGACCCCTGCCCCGATACGGTGGTGGCAACCGGCATATCCAGCAAACCGGCAACGCGGCGCAGCGCACCTTCGGCCTCGGACAGAACCGGCCCGCCGCCACAAACGGCCACGGCGTTTTTTGCCTGTACCAGTATCTCTGCCGCAGCTTCGATTGCGTCCAGATCGGGTCCGGCACGTTCGGCCGGATAGCTGCGATGCCGCGCGTCGGCCCAGATCTCGGCCTCGTCCACCTGCGCCTTCTGCGTGTCAAACGGCAGTGCCAGATGCGTTGCCCCCGGCGTGCCAGTGGTCATCGCCCGGAACGCGGCGCGCACCATGGCCGGCAGTCGTGTGGCATCATCCAGCGAGGTATTCCACTTCGCCAGTGGCTGAAACAGCGCGGGCTGGTCCAGTTCGGTCAACGGATATTTGCCTCGGCTGGACGTCGCCACATCGGACGTGATCGCCAGAATGGGAACCGAGCTTTCGTTCGCCTCTACCACCCCCGGCAAAATATAAGTCGCCCCACCACCGGACGGGCCCTCGCACACGCCCGGCTTGCCGGTCACGCGCGCATAGCCGTCCGCCATATAGGCCGCGTGCCGTTCATCCCGGGTCAAAATATGCTGAATGCCATGATCCATACGCGCCAGCGCGTCATAGAATGGCAGCGTGGTATCACCGCACAGCCCGAACATATGCGTCACGCCATGCGCTTCGAGCATGCGCACCATTGCCTCTGCCCCGGTCAGATAATTCGTTCCCGTCATGGCCTGCGATTCCTTCAGATCAAAATTGCACACATGTCTGTATACAGTTTTGTATATTGATTTCAAGAACCACTTGTGGCACCTGTGAATCGCAATCGAAAGGACAGACAACATGGCGGGCCCGCGCGTCGATGACATCTATGATCAGGTCAAGGCGATGGCGGTCTCTTTCCACCTGCGCCCCGGGGACCGCCTGAACGAGGTGGCCCTGTCAAAAGAGCTGGGCGTCAGCCGCACCCCCCTGCGCGAAGCGTTGAACCGGCTGGTGGCCGAGCGGCTGTTCGATTTCCGCCCCGGCCAGGGTTTTTTCTGCCGCCCATTGGACGCGCAGGGCGTGTTTGATCTGTTCGAACTACGCCAGATCATCGAAGTCGCAGCCGTCCGTGCAGCCTGTGCCAAGGCCACAGACGAAGACCTGCGGTCGCTGAAAGATGAACTTTATGCCACCGGGATCGACATCACGGGCCTGACCGTCGCAGAGGCCGTCAACCGGGATGAGGCCTTCCATCTGGGTATCGCAAAATTGTCCGGCAACGCCGAGCTGTTGCAGACCCTGACCCGGATCAACGAACGCATCCGCTATATTCGCTGGATCTCGATGAGCATGGATCGGCTTCATCGTTCGAAAGACGAGCACAAACAGGTCATGCAGGCCCTTCTGGATCGCAACGCAGACGACGCTGCGCATATCTTGGGCAACCATATCGCCAAGCGCATGGATCAGGTGCAAGAGGCCGTGCGGCAAGGGATATCCAGCATCTACATGGAAGGGTCCGACGTCATTTCGGCCCGCATCATCGAAGAGGCGCAGGCATGATCGTTCGGGGCGGAAAATCCATCTACGGCGCGTCCGTTGGCATTCTGATGCTGGATGCGCGCTTTCCCCGTATTCCTGGCGATATGGGCAATGCGCTGACATGGCCATTCCCGGTGCTCTATCGCATTGTCCGCGATGCCTCGCCCGACCGGGTCGTCCGGCACAAGGCCGAAGGCATGCTGGAGGCCTTCATCGACGCCGCGCAGGAATTGGTCAAAGACGGGGCGGACGGGATCACCACCAATTGCGGATTCCTGTCCCTGTTCCAGAAGGAATTGTCTGAGGCGGTTCCGGTTCCGGTCGTGACCTCCTCGCTGATGCAGGTCGACATGGTGAACCGCACCCTTCCGGCAGGCAAACGCACAGGGATTCTGACGATCTCGGCCTCGACCCTGACCCAGGACCACCTGCTGGGCGCGCAGGTGCCGCAGGACACACCTATCGGCACCACCGAGGGGGGGCGCGAGTTCACCCGGGCCATCCTCGACAATGAAATAACGATGGACGTGGAAAAGGCCCGCGCGGACAATGTCGAGGCCGCGCTTGCGTTGCAATCAAACCATCCCGAACTGGGCGCGATTGTTCTGGAATGCACCAATATGTGCCCCTATGCCGCAGATATTCAGCAGGCGACGGGACTGCCGGTTTTTTCTATTGTCTCGCTTGTCAGCTGGTTCCAATCAGGGCTGACACCGCCGAGATATTGAGGATCGGGCCATTTCTGTCCAAGCAGGTGCGGCGAACTGACAAGCCTTTGCGAACGATGGCGAAGCAGAAGGCCAATATGCGTCTGCCGACAACAGGCCAACTCACGATCCGTGGCACCTATTCGACTCTGGTCGAATACTCTCATATCAGGCGAATCTGCCCATCGGATGCTCACGTTGCGAAAAAGACGAATTCAGTGATCTCAATTCCGGGCTGCCATCAGGGCTGGGGTTAGACTTTTTAATAAATCTGTGGAACATTTACCCTGCAGCTTTCTATTGGAGAGTGAGTGTATGGTCCGGTTTCGGCTGTTTCGTTTAATGATATTCGTTCTGGTTTTTGGAGCCTGGACGCCGGTTATTCTGGCGCAAGACACCGAAGATCCCTCAGCCAATACCGAAGAGCCGCCGCAAACCGCCGCGACGCTTCGGAAAATTCTGGCCCTTCTGGAAGAGGAAATAACCCGCGCACAATCCACCCGCGACACGCTGGTGGCGGATATTGCGAAGGCCGAAACCGAGCTTTCGGAATTGCAGGCGCAAATCACCTCGGTGGATTCTGAGCGGCGCGATAACGCCTCGCGCCTTGCCGAGCTCGAAGAAGCACGTGGCCAGCTGGAACAGGAAAGTCAGGCCAGCCAGTCTGCGATTGCCGAGCGGCGGCAAGAGCTGGGTCGGCTTGAAGCCTCCACCCAACAGGCCGAAGTTCGGCTTGCGGATCTGAATGTGCAGATCGAAACCGCCGCCGCCGAGGTCGGCAATCTTGAGCAAATGAAGCTTGAGACACGAGACCTTCAGACCAAGATGGACGCGGATCGTATGCTTGCATCCGAGCTTGCCACAGATGTTGAGAACCTGACCCGCAGCCAGCTTGAAGCCAACACCCAACTGGACGCGCTGAACGAAACTCTGGCGCAAAACAGGTCGGCCCTGGACAGCGTGACCGCTGAAATTGCCACCAAACAAAGCGAGCTGGATCAAGCCACAACAGCATTGAGCGCACGGCAAGCAGAGTTGAGTGAGGCCGAGACCAACCTTTCAGCGCTGCAGCAGAGTATAACCGGCGTAACAAATGACCTGACCCGCCTTCAGGAAGCCGTCGATACCCGGCGCACCGAGGAAGAAACCCTGACCGCCGCCATTGCGACCGCGACCGAACGCGAAAGTGAACTCCAAACTTCGCTGAGCGCGCTGCAACAGCAGGAAGCGGCGCTGCGCGGAGAACTGGAGACGTTGGCTGCGGAGAATACCGACAAAATCCAGAACGCCGCCGAAATCGCATCAGCGGAACAGGCGCTTCAGACACTGGCCGAGGAAAAGTCCGCTCTTGATACCGAACTTGCGCGCAACAGCGATCAACTGGACGAATTACGCACCAGTGTCGCCGAGACGGAAGCCGCGCTGCAGGCTGCCCTGAGCGAAAAATCATCCGTCGAAGCAGAACTGAGCACGGCTCGACAGCAGCTAGAAGCAACTCAAGGCGAGCTTGATCAGGCTAATGCCCAACTCAGCGTCTCGCGTGCGGCAATGTCGGAAGAAATCACCGCGCTGCAGGCTGCACGTACGGATGCTGAAACCGCAGCACAGACTGCGCAGGAACAGCAGGCCGCCGCAGAAAGCGCGTTGTCCGATGTTCAAGGTCGACTTGCTGCGTTGAGAGATCAGGAAGCCGCGACCGAACAACTGTTGACCGACAGATCCGTGATCGAAGGTGAACTGACGCAAGCTCGGCAGGCGCTTGATGCGGTTCGGACCGATATCGAAGACGCGGAGGCCCAGCGCGCCGCTGCAACCGAGGGACTTGCGGCGCTGCAGACCCAGACGGCAGCGGCCCAGGAGGACCTGACCCGGCAAGAGACGGCATTGGCCGAGCTGAACGCATCGCGGCAATCCCTGTCGGAAGAGATCAGAGAGGGTGAGCAAAGCAAGGTGGACCTCTATGCCTCGCTGAACGATTTGCGTCAGGAGCGCGAGCAAAAGACCGTTGAGCTGGCCGCGACCGGAGAAGAGCTTGCACAGCTACAATCCGCGATCCAGACCGCCCGGGAGGCGGGCGCGCAAGAGGCCGCCGCGCTTGAAAGCCTGCGCGCCGAAGCGCAGACCGTTACTGCGAGCCTTGCGGAAACGACCAGTGAGCGCGACACGATCAGCACTCAGATCGCCGAGCTTGAGGCCCAGCGCGATGCGCTGACCGCCGAGACTGCAGCGGCGACCGAGGAACGCGACAGGACGCTGGAGTTGCTTGAACAGGCGGCAACAGCCGAGACCGAGTTGAACGCGGTACTGGATGAGATTGCCCTTGCGCGCGACGAATTGGATCGCGCTGCCTCGGAAACCGCCGAACTGGCCTCGCAACGCGACGCGGTACGATCAGAGCTGGAAGAGTTGGCCGAGGCCAGAACGCAAGCGGCGCAGGAAACGGAAGCGGCGCTTGATCAACAGAAAACCGATTTGCAGGAGGCTGAGGTGCAGACGGCAGAAGCCCGGGCCGAGTTGGAGGCGCTGCGCGAGCAGGCCGCATTGTATCGGAACCAATTGTCGAACCTTGCCGCAAGCCTTCAGGCGCTGGAAGGCCCGTCCGTCGAAGTGGCGACGCAACCTGCCCCGTCCGTTATCCAGCGCGGGGAAGAGCCCGTCGCGGACGACCCGCAAGTCACTCCGACCGATGAGCCAACCGGTTCCGTGTCAGGGCCGCAAAAACCAATCGAGGTTGTGCGCGCGGCGCTGATTGGCGCACCGGGTCTGGGCAGTCTTTCAAGTGATGTCATCGACACGTTGGCCGCCGAACTGGCAAGCGGGGCGTGCGCCGTAGACGCACTGCAGACCGCCACCGGAGAGGTCAACCGTCACATGCTGCTCCATTTGGTGCGGTCCGGAGAGTTCTGTTAGTCTTATTGTTGTTTGAGAGGGAGGTAAGACATGCGTTTGTTCAGGCTGGGGAAGCTGCTGACCAGAACCGTCCTTTTGGCGGGCCTGAGCCTTATGTTGCCCGCGACCGCTTCGGCATTCGAGCGGAATATCCTGACCGGGGGGCCAACGGGAACCTACATCCAGATCGGAGGGGATCTGAGCGGGCTGGCCTCGGCCTGCGGGATCGACCTGAACGTTCGCGAAAGCGCCGGATCGCTTGAGAATTTCCTGGGCGTCCGCCAACGTCGTTTCACCCAGCTGGGTATCGTACAAAGTGATGTGCTGGAATATCTCAAGACCTATTCCAGCGAAGACCCGGAAATTGCGCGCGCCATTTACGGCGTTCGCATCGCGTTCCCGCTTTATAACGAAGAGGTGCATATTCTCGCCAAGCGCGACATCAACTCGCTGGCGGATCTGACCGGCCGCAAGGTCGCCGTTGGGGTCGAGGACAGCGGCACCTTCCTGACCGCGTCTCTGGTTCTGGATCTGGCGGGTGTCAATCCTGCGGAACGTCTGACAATCAATGCGGATACATCGCTGCAAATGCTGCAGGAGGGCAGCATCGATGCGTTCTTCTATGTTGCAGGCGCACCGACAAAGCTGTTCCAGACCGACCAGATCGACCCGGAAAAGCTGCATCTGCTGTCGGTGACCGACCCGACCCTGTCTGCCGTTTATACCCCGTCCAAGATCGAAGCGGGCACCTATCCGTTCCAGCAGGAGACCATCGACGTTGTGGCGGTCAAAGCGGTTCTGATGACCTATGAATATACGCCGGAACGGAACGGTTATCATCGGGCCAGCTGCAATGCGGTGGCCGATGTGGCGCATCTGATCGCCAAAGAGTTTCAAACGCTTCAGCAATCGGGCCACCCCAAGTGGAATGATGTCGACCTCAACGACATTCCGCCCGGCTGGAATATTTCGCAATGCGTGAATTTAGGTCTGAGCGAGAACTATCAGCTTGAGTGCGGGCCGGTCGAAACCGCTGTTCAACCCAATATCGAAAGCGAGGCAAACGCCGCCTACCGCGCCCGTATCTGTGCAGTTATCGGATGCTGAAACCAGTTCAGGCTGAGGTTATCTCAGCCTGATCTCCATCCAGGGCGAGGCGACTTCCCTGCCGTTTCTGTCCAATGCGATCACCCGCCATGTGCGCGCCGCTTGCGGAGGTCTCAGCCGTATGGCCGATGTTCTGACCCGCCCGGAATAGAGGGCGGTGTCGCTGAACGTAGATGACAGTTCGACGCGGTAGGCCATCGGATCGGCCCCTTCGCCGCTGGTCCAGACCAGTTCGACCGTACCATCCGGCATCTTTTGCGAGAACAGAGGTATCGGCACGGTGATCACGCCACCTTCCGTCGAAGGCTGCAGGTCCTCAAGACGTGCAGCGGCTCCCGCGATCTGAGAGGCGGCCCGGTTGTACCAGATCCGCGCAAGAGCATGATCTACAGGCACTCCTTCTCCGGTCTCATAAATCTGCCCGAGGTAATATGCTGATCGCTCATGCCCTGAAAGCGCCGCGCGTGCGTATCCAACCGCGGCTGCGTCAGGTGCGGTTTCCGCCAGATCGAGCGCAGCCAGATACTGACCCGTTGCCGTGGTCTCGGCCCCGCCCAGCGCTTTGGCAATGCGCGCGACACGCGCCTCGGCTTCGGCTGCGGTGCCGGGCAAAAAGCTGCGCGGTGTCGGAACATTACCACTCACATTGGTCGTACCGGTGATCACTTCACTCAACGGTGCCTCGGCCCGATCAGTCAAAAACCCTCCCGTCGCAAACAGATAGGCCCCGCCCCCGACCAGCGCCAGCGCCCCTGCTGCAAGCGCTGCAGCGCGGCCAAGCGGGCGTTTACCCTGTTCAGAGACCTCAGGCTCGCTCCGGTCGGTGTCCGAAGCGTTCTGCAAAATGCCTGCGACCTGGTTCGCCCGCGCCATAAGCTCGGCGTTGGCGGGTGTGTGGCGCTGCCCTTCGGCATCGCCTCTGCCCTGCCCCGCTGAATCGGAAGCTCTGACCAAAGCGGCGACCCGGCGCACCTGAGCCTTGTCGATTGTTGCTGGTCCGTCTGTTGGTCCGTGCTCTTTCAGCGCATCGCAAATGGCGTTCAACTTTGCCGGAATACCATTTGATAGAACAAACAATTCGCGTACTGCACCCTTGTCCAATTTACGATCCTGCAGGCCGATCCTTGCCAGACGCGCAGGAACATAACCGCCAACGTCCTTCTCGCTCATGCAATCCAGAGTAAATGCCGGGCCAACAAGATCCGGTCTTACGCCGGACAGGATATCGGCCAAATCCGGACGCCCGACCAGGACAAGCTTCATCAGTGGGCGCTGTTCCACAGCCTGATCACAGAGGTCACAAAGCCCCCCGAGATAGAGGTTCGACAATTGCTCGGCGTCATCAACCACAAGCACCGGAAACCTCCGCGCCGCATGCAGCGAGCCGAGCAGAGCGATCAGTTTTTCGCGGCTTTGCGCGGGGGTCACGGTGGGGCTTCGTTTCGGGTTGAACGCGGTCAACACATCCGAGAACACCTCGCCCGACAAGTGATCCAGACTGTCGAGCATCCGAACGACGAAGGCCGAAGTGTTTGTCGCGATCAGTTCCTGCGCCAACAGGGTCCGCCCGGTTCCGGTGCGGCCTACAAACAGCGTCACGGGAACCCGGCTGGCCGTCGCGAAATTCAGCCGCTCGCGCGCAAGCTCATGCGCCTGGCTCCAATAAATGGCGCCAGACGGTTCCGATACGGTCGCCCTTTCCGAAGAATCTGATGGTTGCGCCCTGTTGCCTTCCATAACCCCCAAACTCGCAGTTCACGCCGACGGTTCAGTGCAATGGCCCTCATCAACTCGAAGACCCAAGCCTGATGGCTTCAAGGCAGAAAGCCAATGTCGAAACGCTCGAAATCCCCACATCAATAAGCAGCAGTCTTACAAACCATAAACACACCGCAGCTGTGACTAATATACTGTCGGAAACGAAGTGGAAAATCTAGGCCGAGGGCCGATTCCACTGCAGGCAAATGCAATTTCTGCATTTGGTGACGTCCCCAGCGGTCCGAACGATCAATCTGACTGGCATTGCGGCGACAGGCTGGCTGACAATGCGACAGGCGCTACTCAAGAAAGCGATCACAGCTGGTTGTCGGCTTTTCGCTGCCCAGATACTGAACACGTCTCTCTGCATCGAATGATGGCGCGCTCAACATGCAGGCAATCGCCAGGCTCAGCCTGTTCCAGACGCGGGTCACGCCTTCTTCGCTTGTGGTCGCAAAGGACTGGCCATCGGGCGCAAGGGCAATTCTCCAGCTTGGGGCGGCATGCACTTTCTGCACCGGCATGAGCCGCCGATTGGCCACCGTATCCCACCAATGCAATTCTCCGGATCTGTCCACCGCGACCAGAGTTGCTTGATCCGCCAGAAAAGCGATATCCGTGGCGCCCCCTTTATGTCCGCCATAAGAGGCAAGTTCCTGGCCGGTTTCCAAATCCCAGATTTTCACCACCTCGTCGCTTGACGCCGATGCTAGTCTTGAATTATCGACCGAGAACGCAACACTCCACAGTGTGTTGTCGTCTGCGTCTATGACTCGTTCCAAACTGTTATCTTCAATGCTCCAGACATAGACCTTTCCATCGGCGGACGCTGCCGCCAATCTGGATTCGTCAGGGGATACGCTCACACGGTTTATGGCCGTCTCGGGCAGATCAATCGTGTGGACGATGCTTGTATCCGCCGCGTCAATCCTGTGAACCCCATTCCCCGTTGCCGCAAACAACACCGATGAGGCGGTCGGAGCAATGTTCCAGACGGGCGTCTGCCCCAGATTGAACTGATCCACAATCTGCAGTGCGCTTGCGTCCCAGATCCGGATATCGCCATCCCGGTCCCCCGAGACGAGATGCCGACCGTCTTGCGAGAACGCTATGGCCCAAACCTGATTTCTGTGCCCCTTCAGCCGTAGGGGTTTCATGGTCGAGCCCACATTCCAGACCCACACATTGCCATCACTGTCTCCGACGGCGACCTTGGTCCCATTAGGGCTGTATGCAACTCCAAGGGCCTTGGCCCCACCCGCAAGGGTCAGGGCGTCGCCCTCGCTGGGCTCAGCCGCGATCCGCCACAGCCTGACCTGCTGATCCCGTCCAAGTGTCGCCAATATGGGAACCTGACTTGCGCTATCGATATCCACGATACTCTGGCTATGCGCCTGCACCACAGATCCAACAGGCTGCAGATCAGAATCCTCCAGAAGAAGCGCCCCCGTCGCTGTGGCACCCACCAGAATGTCGTCGGTACGGGTATACGTCGCCGCAACAACATCATCCGCATTGGCAAAGCGCTCGACGATCGGGCTGCCCGAGGGGAAACCGATCGATGTAACCTTTCCGTTTGTATGAGATACCGCGAAAAAGCTGCCGTCCCGGCTGAAGGAAAGGTGGTCCGGATCAGGCCCGAGCGGGCCGCCCGGAATTGTCGGAAAAGCGGCCCTCGCGTCTCGATCCACCCAGCCGAAAATGCCACCGTCAACATTGCCTGCGACCAGTCCCTCCAACACCGGGGAAAAGGCCACTCTTTTAAAGCCAAGCGGTTGCTCCGCCAGGGGCGGGCCGATCTGCATTCCGTCGGACAGATTCCACAGGCGAACGGTGCCGTCGCCTGTCGCCGAAGCGGCGCGTTTACCAACTGAATCGAAAGCCACGCCGAACGCCAGATCGTCGCCGGAAAACAGCGTCGTCAACGGACCATACCGGGTGGGATCAACATCCCATAATCGTATGTCCCCGTCCGTTGCAGCCGACAACAATTTGGTGCCGTCCGGCGAAAACGCGATATCGCGGATACCTCCGGAATGGCCGACCAATTCTGCCAGAATCCCTTCATCCGCCCTGACACTGTGAATCACAATTCGCCCGTCGCGCAGCCCCACTGCGACCCGCTGGCCTGCCGGATCGATGTCCATGGTCTGGGCGTCGCCCACTGTCAGAGGGCTGCCCAATGGGATAAGACCGGGCTCGCTTAACCTTTGACGCGCCAACAGCATTGCAGAGCGCGCATCCGAGGTTGAACCGGCAGACTTGGCCCGAACGATGGCTTCGGCACTAAGGGAAAGTGCAAGCAGCGGGTCCGACTGGGACAAACCATGCGCCGCCGCACCCAGCGCACGCGCAAAACGCTCATTCGCTTCGGCGGTCGCCGCAACAGCCATCTTGCGGTTGCTCTCGGCAAGATTGGAGGCACGAATGGCCAGAAATGAAGCCGCCGTTGCCCCGATGGTCAGCACCGCCAGCGCCCCGGCAGCAACCTGATAGTACAGCCGACGCCGCCGCCTGCGCTGCTCTGAGGCTGCCAGCGCCGTTTCGCGCGCATCACGCGCCTGCCCCAGGAACTCCCGCTCGAGCTTGCCCAGAACGTTTTCGTTTTTGGCCGACCACTCCTCTGCCGCCAGCAACCGCGTACCGCGATACAAGAGGTCGGGCTCTCGGTTGTCGCTGTCCCACTCGCTGGCGTCATGCTGAATGCGCTGGCGCATGCGCAGATCGTCCCGGCTGTCCTCGATCCACGAGTGCAATCGCGGCCATGTGCGAAGAAGGGCCTCATGGGCGATTTGGACCGTGTTTTCATCCACCGTCAGCAGCCGTGCGTCTGTCAGCGCCTCGACAACCTTCCGTGTGGTATCCGGTGCGATGTCCTGTTCGACCTCATCTATCGGAAGCAGCCGGCGTGTATCCGGTGTGCCTTCTCCGGGGGTCACCAGACGCAAGAACAATCGCTGCGTGGCGTTTTGCTGGTCGTCGTCAAAACTGTTCGAGAACAGGGTTTCCGCTGTCTGACTTATCGCACCCGTCACGCCACCTGCTTCACGGTAACCGTCCAGAGACATGGTCGCGCCCTTGCGCCGGATGTAAGTTTCATAAAGCGAATGCGCCACCAAAGGCAGCGAACCGGCCTCTTTCCCCGCCTCGTCGACAATCGCGTCGATCAGGGACCTGTCCATATGCAGGCCAACCGCACGGGCAGGCTCGCTGATGGCGCGACGAAGTTCCGCACGCGTCATCGGCCCCACCAACAGTTGGTTTTCCGATATCCGGTCCGCAAGCCAGGGAATTTCCGCACAAGACGCATAAAAATCGGCACGAATTGTGATGACGGTCCGAACCCGACTGTCCGCCGGATCGGTCATGGCGGACAGTGCTTCTATGAATTTCAGTCGGCGCTCTTGTGTGACCAGCGTAAAAAGCTCTTCGAACTGGTCGATGCAAATCAGCAGCTCGCCTTCATTGGCCATGGCAAGACGACGCGCGGCGCTGGGATAGGCGATAAAATCATTCAATGAAACCTGAGCGGTAAGATGCGAATTGTCCCCGATGAGTTGGAAATACAAATCGGTCATCGGATCCCGACCCGGAGTGAATACGCAAACACGCCAGTTCTCGCTTCCGGGAATCGCGTTTGCGGCCACGGCAGGAAGCAGCCCGGCGCGCAGAACCGATGACTTGCCGCTGCCCGAAGAGCCGCCCAAGACCAGCATTCTGCTTTGTTGAAGCCTGCTGACAAGTTCTTCGACCAGATCTTCGCGACCGAAGAAATAGCCCGCGTCTTCGGACTGAAAAGCCGCCAATCCTTTGTAGGGGCACTCGACCCGGTTTTCCGATATCTGCGTGACCGCCTCGGATTCGGCCTCCCGCCGATCCCGGTCCAGCGCGTCGTTCATCGCATCGCGCCAGGAAACCATTTCCCGAAACCGCGCTTCGGGGTCCAGCGCCATTCCGTGTTCGATGCAATCGCGCCACATCTCGGGCAGTCCGGGCAGGTTCTCGGAAATACGATGAAATGGCGGCGGCGCGCGGCCCGTTAACACATGCCACATCAGCGCCGTCGCCGAATAGATATCGGTCATCGGAGTAACAGGTTGTCCGCTTTCAACCTGTTCCGGCGCTTGATAAAGCGGCGTCCCGGCCATCATCGTTGCCCCGGTCACACCGATCGCCATGTCCTTTGCGATCCCCAGATCGGCCAGAAACACTCTTTCGTCTTGCTCGACCAGCGCAGTGAAGATGTCCGTAGTCTCATGATCCACCGGGCGCTTGATACGTTGTAAAAGCACATTGGCGGGCTTGATGTCGCGATGCACGACATTGGCATCGTGGACCGCGGCCAGACCATCGGCGAGCGCGTCAATCAAAACACCCACGCCTTCGCGTCGCGCCAAAACCGCCGGTTCAAGACGTTTGAGGCGTTCGGCCAAAGTGCCCCTGTCCGCATAGTCCATGACAAAATAGGGGCGCCCATCTTCCAGCCTACCCACATCGTGAACAGACACGACACGCGGAGACCGAATGCGCCTCAGCAACCGGGCTTCTTCAAGGAAATGACTTATGACCTTGTCATTGGCAGCAAGATTGGCGTGCAAGATCTTGAGTGTGACGGGGACTTCCAGTTCTTCGTCCCGCGCCAGAACGACGGCCGCAAAGCCGCCGCTGGCAATTTCCCGTTCTACGGCATAACGGCCTATAAAAGCAGGGAAACTCATGACAGGACCCTTGCTTCAGAGATGCTCCTGCACGTCAACACAATGATACTTGGTCGCGTCCAGAATATTGTGGTCTCTGTCGGCGGCGGTGACGCACATTGTCGTAGCCCCCTCCCGCGCGGATGTTGAGGCCGCTTCCTTGGTCACATAGGTGGGATAATCGTCGTGCCGGTGCCATCGGCCCTGCTCGACATCAAACTCACTCTGAGCATTCCGGCCCACCTGCTTGACATCATAGCTTTCGCCCCACCACGCATGAAGGTGGTTCTTCGAGACATCGGGGTTGAAGTTTGCCTCATAAGTGATTGTAAGTTCATCCCCATTTTTTACAACAGATGCGATACGAACTTCGCACCCATCTACCGGGCAGGCATTTGGCATATCCGATTGCGCCGCAACCTCCACCCCGGATAGCAACGCGGCCGCCCCCAGGATCAAACCGCCGCGACACAACTGGTTCGAAAAAACAAATGGCATGCTTCCCTCCTGAACTTGTTGAAATCAAGACTGCAGGGCGATCCTAGCACGAAACGGATATATCTTTCTGAGACTTTCACCACAGAACCCGGAAACCTGCTTCCAAAAAAGCAGCTATCGACGCACGATTTCAAATTCCAAGGGTCGGGCGTCTGCGTGCTGGCACGGCAGAGACAGCGAAATCAGACCGCTGCCTGCCAACATAATCGCTTCGCGCTTCAATTGAATTTCCCTTGCGTCTTCAAACTTTACATAGGTCCCCGATGAGCTGCGATCTGTCAGCATGAGTTTGCCATTTTTCATGCTCAGTACCGCGTGCAGCCGCGATACCCACGGTTGAGGCAAAACCACATCGCATTGTTTCGACCTGCCGATTTTAAGCTCACCTCCCTCACGGCAACGCCACGAACGGTCGTCGTGATACAGGATCAGGGCAAAGTTATCGCTCTGATCATCCGAGTTTGCGCCGCGGCCCACCTGAGTTGGCGGGTGCAAAACGGTGCTCAGCCCATCTGTGGGCACCTGCATGGAATAGGCTCTCACAGGATCGCTCACCCCTTTCAGGCGAAGCGGTCCAATTGGCGTAAGTATCTGCTTCAACTCGGCGCTCAGGTTGTTTGCAACACTCTCGCTGATGCAAACCTCGCCCGGGTTCGCGGCAGCCGCCAGTCTGGCCGTCAGATTAACGGTTTCGCCGAATATGCCATTCTCTGCAAAAACGATCGGGCCATGGTGCACACCTGCGTGAACGGACAACAAAGTGCCATGCGGACGGCTTATCATTTCCAATGCCGCCCTCACTGCAGCATCTTGATCAAAAAAGTAGCATAGGGCGTCGTCGCCCTTTTGTCCCACCATGGTGCCGCCGAAGGACGTGGCGACGTCTCTCAGGCGGTCGATTTCGAGTTGTATGAACTTCTGCGCCTGATCGTCCCCCATTTCTATGTAGAACGGAGTGCTGTCCGAGATATCGGCAATTATCGTGGTGGCGGGTTTTGATTCCACAGTGAATTCCGCGATCTCATTCTTGGAAATGATACGTCTTCAGCAGGCTTTGGATTATGAAACAGCGTAAAATGGCGGTGCCGGGAAAATCAACCTGTGTGTGCCGGTGCCACAGGTTATCAGGCATGTTTCGGTGGGAACATATCGATCAGACGACATCCTGCTATGCGCGGATTTCGGCCTCAATCCGACCGAATTCAATTCAAAGTTGACCAACCATCTGACGTAAGGGCAAGCTGAACCCATTAATCGATTTAAATCCGTGAATTGGTGGGCAATGTACACGCTAATCGCTAAAATCGGTCTGGCACGCGCTTTGCGTGTGGAATTTGTTCCATTTCTGATTGCGCTTACAATCGCGCAAATTTTTTTCAAATGGGGCAGTTTCAGCCTGGAGCTTCTGGGCTTCGTTGTTTTGTGGGCGGCTCTGGGCTTTGTCTCTGATCGCCTGATGCGGGCAAACAACGGCGACTGACACGACGCACCAATTGACGCAACCAAACTGATGCTTGCTGCATATGCCGGTCAGCTGGGGGAGCGTTCATGGGCAAAAAGCCCCGATATCCTCGTCAGAAAGCCCGCGGTGCCACGCGCCCGCGAAAGCGTCCTACATTTGCGCCCCGCCCCGATCCCGAACCGTCCGAGATTGAACGTCTGATCAACAACGGCGCGATGCGCGATGCGATTGACCGGGTGCTTGATCCCAATCCGGGAAAAGGCATCGATGAAATCTGCGAACGACTGTTCCGGCAGCTCAGGAAACTCTGTCCCCATCTGGTCCCCGAAGAACCGGTTCAGGCGGGTGGAGTCGGACCCAGGATCGACCTTGCACCGAAAACGGCAGTAACGCTTTTTCGTGGCGCGGCGGTCAAGCTTGCGGGCGACGATCAAACGGTTTGGGTGCTCGGCGACAGCGAAATGCTGGTCTTTGTCAGCCGCGTGGAGCTGAAAACTGAAGCTGGCCGGGTACTGGTCACAATCCCCGTAAGGACAGATCAGACCGATGATACGGTGATCACGGTGCCCTTCGCTGTTGGAACCGAAAAACGCCCGGCCGGGCTGATGGCCACCGCACCGATGCGCCCGATTGGGCCCGAGGCAATTGTCGAACTTTGGGCCGATGCCCTGACCGCGTTCGCATGGGGTGCTGTTCTGACCTTGGCGGAAGCGCTGGCAAATCGCGCCGGTCAGGACGCCGACCGACAAGGGCTGATCGCGTTCAACCTGGCCGCGCAGGCCGAAGGTCTGACCATCGGCACCATGGCGCGGCACGGATTTGATCGGAGAGCCCGATGAGCCTTGACGCCGCCGATTTCGGAGATCTTGAAGACGTCCTGAAAGCGCTTGGACTGGCAGGGGAAAACGGCGCGCTGAATGACGACTGGCTGGCTGACCCTGTCAGCTACCTGCGCAGAATGCTGGCCAACGACACACAGCGCGATGCGCTATTGGCAGTGCTGGATCGTCTGCTTGAAGGCGAAACCGAAATCGACGCCGAAGGCCATCAATGGCTGCCGGTCGTGGCCAGCGACGACGGCGTCGCGACGTTCTTCTTCGTAATCGATGATGAACCGGAATCCGAGGTGCACATCGGTCTCGGCGTCCGCTTGAAGACAACCAACCCCGATACGGCCACATCGTTCTTTGTGCCTCTGTTCCGGGCCGCAAAAGACGGGCACTCTGTGCCCGATCCGGTGTTGATTGGCCATCCGGGCGGCAAGCTGATCCTGGCAAGTGAAATCGTCGTCGATCCCGACCCGCCCAGCGGACAGGCTGGTCTCAGGGCGATTGGTCTGGCCTTCACGGCCCCCACGGCGGCCGGTGATGGCGACCCCGCGGTGGCGCTGACGCTTGGCGGTCTGTTCCTGCCGGGCTTCGCGGCGCCTCGTGATTTTGCGCTTTCCGTCTCTGACCTCGATGCGCTCGACGAGGCTGCGCTGGAACTGATCCTGGGCATCATCCAGGCGATGGCGGATGGCGGAGCGACCCCGGAGATTACCGCGCTTGCCGAACTTCTGGGCCTTGCCGGGTCCGTACCGCCCTTGCCCATCGAGGGCCTTGTCAATCAAGGCCCGGCTGTCCTTGCCGATTGGTTTGCCGCCCTGATGGGCAGCGCCGCAGCAAAGACGGCATGGATGAGCGCGGCCTCGGACCTGATTGGTGGCGCGGCAAGCCTGTCCGGCGATACGCTGTCCATCGATCTTGGCGGCGGGATCAGCGTCGATCTGGAGATTGCTGCCGTCACCGGGCCGACCGGTCGGCCCATCGTGACGCCATCTATATCCTTCGGAATTTCACAGGGATCGACCCGGGTCGAAGTAGTGGCGGATTTGTTGAAGCTCGACCTCGGCACCGGAGACTCAGTCGCAGTTCCCGCCCTGTCCGCGCAATTGCGGCTGGGAAGCGCGGGCGCGCCGATCCTCGCCGGTGATCCCGGAATCGAGGCCCTGAGGGCCGGCATCGCCTTGGGTCCGTCGCGCAAGCCGATTGCGGTTCTGGCGCTCGATCAGGTGGTGATCTCGGGCAATTCATATGAGGTTCTGGACCTTTCGACCCCCGATGCCATCGCCGAGGTTGGCACGACGCTGATCGGAGATGTGATTGCGGATCTTCTGGGGCAACTCGGGCCTCCGGGCGACGCTATTTCGGTGCTGCTGGGTATTTCGCCACCCGCAGGGGCACCCGGATTACCGACCCTCGATCTGTCAGCCTTCCTGGCCGATCCGCTGGCAGCGGTTCGGGCGCACTGGCTGACCGTGCTGAACAGCCACACCGCAGATGTTCCTGACGTACTCGGGGCTTTGCGCGGGCTTCTGGCCGAAGCATCGCAGGCTGGCGACCCGGTGACCGGTTCCGGAACAGTTGCAGACCCGTGGCGAATTGGCGTTGCAGGACCGGTTGGCTTGCTGGTGCGGCAGCCAGATCCGGGCGTCATTGAAATCGCTGTCGGGTTCACCGCCACCCAATCCGAACTGGGCGAGCGCTGTACCGTCCTGGATACCAGCGTTGATATCCTGATCCTGCGCGCAGACCTTTCTGCCGTTGACGCGGCCTTTGCCGCCGAAGTGTCCCTGAACATCGACGCCCGCGGCCGCGGCACGCGCCGCACGGCTCTGGGCGATGACCCATTGGCCATTGCCGCCGACCGCGTCAGCGCCCGATTTGGTTGGAGCGCGACCGACGGATTAACGGCACGCTTCGCCGCACCCAACCCGGCGCTTGTGGTCAATCAGATCGAGATACCGATTGCCACTCCCGATCTGGATCAGGGCTTCGACGCACTGCTTCCGGCACAGTGGGACGCCCTCGAAGAGCTGATCGGGCATCTGGGCAACGCGGTTGCCGCGCCATGGGTGGTGGACATCCTGACCGCCATTGGCTGGCGCCGCGCGACCGTCTTAGCCGAGAATACGGCCATCAACCGCCTGCCCCTGTCGGACCTGATCGCCGATCCCAACGTGGCGATGCGTGCATGGCTTGGACGGCTGATCAGCGACCAGAGTGGTTCGCTGCGCCGCGTTCTGGAACCCCTTGCACGGGTGCTTTCCGGTAATCGCGACCGTTTCGGGGTGCTGGCGGGGCTGGGTGCGCCGGACAACCCGTACCGGCTGAGTCTGGCGCCGGAACTGGGCGGTCCGGCCATGGCCTTGTGGAAGATGCCAGGACGCGCCGCCCCCGGCGATGGGCTGGTCATGTCCGAGGCGCTGCGCCTCTGGCGACCCGGCGAAGCGCCACTGGATTCCGCGACGCTCGCGTCAGATATCCTGGTCGAGCTGGGCGCGCGCGAAGGATTGAGAGAGGCGCGCGCGCAAATTGATACGCTTTCGGCGGGGATCGACGCATTGCAGGCGCGTCTGATCGGCACCGATGGCCTGATCGCGCCGCCTGAGACATTGCCGACAGGGGCGACGCGGCACGAGATACCAAACGCTACCGGGTCAAGCCTGCGCGACGCCCTGGATCTTGATGAGCTTTTCGGAGCGCTGCCCGGCACCATCCTTCATGTCGCCGTTGCACCCGAAGCCGACGCGTTCCCGTTCGATTCAGCCCCGGACGCGCGGCGCATCGATCTGCGCCCGGCAGGCCGCGCACCCGAGACGTTCGAAGCACCAACTGCCGCACCTGGCGAGTGGTTTATCGCGCTGGGTCCGCGCGCTGACGTGGCGCTTTTGTCCGGCGACCCGGATGGCAGCGCCGGGCAGTCCGCACGGCTTCAGCGGGTTTTTCAGGCGTTTTCGACCGCCGGGGGCGATGTGGCGGTCGTCGCGGACGCGGCAAGCGCTCATGCGGCGTGGCTGGCGGCTGAAGGCGTCGGCACAGGATCGATCAACCAACTGTTGACGCTGGGCATGCCGCTGACCCCGGTGGCATTTTCGATATTCGACCTCAACCCCGGCGCCAACGCGCTGAGAACCTTTCTCGGACTGCTACCCGCCGAAGATCCAGCCGTGCCCGACGACGATGCGCTTGGCTTTGCCCGGGCCGCCCTGAGCGCACTGGCCGGACTTTCGCGATTTGCCGATCCGTCCGCCGAATTGAGTCCCCCCAGCAATCTGCCCGGCGCAGCGGGCGCAGGTTTGGCGATGCATTGCGCTTACGGTGTTTTTGACCGTGAGGCGATAGAGGCCGGGCTTACGGCGGCGGCGGCGGCCGGGCTCAGTGAGCGGGCGGGAACACAAGCCGCATTCGAAGCCGAGGCCGAGGTTACCGGCGCAGGGCTGGGTCTGTTGCTGCCAATCGAACCCGGCAGCGGTGGGTTGACCGTATCCGGGCATGTGGCCGTAGAACTGGGCGCCATTGCGCTCGATCCCCTGCCCTCGTTGACCGAAGAACCCAGCATTCGACTGCACCTGGAAATCCGCCGCGACGGAGGCTGGCTGCTGGGCGGACCGGGATCAGGCGTGGGCGCTGCGCAAGAGCTGCGCTGGATCGCGGTCGATATCGCCGTGCCGCTGGGCGCATCCGGCCCGGTCGAGGCCGAAATCCGGTTGCATGATGCAAGCATCTTCGGTCTGGCCCGGGATGTCTGGGTTCTGCGCGAAGCCGGAGCCGCCGCCGCCGAGGGCATCGTTACAACCGCACTGCCCGAAGTGCGGGTCCTGCTGTCATCCGTGATCACCGAGATTCTGGCCGATCCCAGCCCCGAGATGGGCGCGCTTGGCGATCTGCTGCGCGCTGCCGGCGTGATTGATGACCTTGACGGGCTGGTTGCAACGGCGCTGGACCGCATGCTGCACGAGCCCGACGCGCAGATGCGCGATGCACTTCAAAGCGCCACACGGGTTCTGGACCTTCAGGATGCCATCGACGTGGTTTTCGCTGAGATTCCCGGGTTGACCATCGACATTGCGTCACGTTCCCTCAGCTTCTCTCTGGCCGGGGCCAGCCCGGCACTCGGGCTACCGGAATGGAGCCTTTCCGCGAGTGCTGCCAGCACCGGAGACGTCACAGCGAACCTGAGCATTGGATCGGTCGCATCCGGCGCGCTGACGGCTTCACTGGTTCCGCTGGAAATCCGGCTGGATTGGACACCACCCGGCGCATCACCTCTGAACCTGCCAATCTGGCCGAACGCGGACGGTGCGGACATCGCGCGTGAAGGCGCGCCGCTGGCCATCGCCAGCGCGGTCAAATTCGGCATTGAGTACATGCGTGACGAGGATGACGGCGCGAAGGCTGTCATCGACGGCGTGCTTGATCTTCTGGGCCTATTGGCGGCGCCCGACCCGGAGGGTGACCGGGCCATGCTCGCCCCGATCGGACTTCTCCGCGATCCGGTGGCGTGGCTCAAGAGCGAGGCGGTGTTCGGGTTGGCGGGTGGCTACGACGCTGGCCGCGTGGTGGCGGCCTTTGATGCGCTCCGACCATTCCTTGGCCTACCGGGCGCGCCCGGGCGTTGGGATGTCGCCAATGGCGTCGCCATTGAAGTGGCAGGCGCGGGCGGAACGCTTGATCTGGGGCTGGCGCTGGATGGCAATGCCATTGGCGGGGCCCCCGAACAACTGGCGTTCGGAGGACGGGTCGGCCTGCTCATCAGTGGAACCGGACCTGTGGCACCCAGCATTGCAGTCTTTGCCGGATTGCCCAGCGCGATATCCGGGCGCAGCGCGGTGCATCTGGAAGTGAACCCCGATGTCAGCCTGTTTCTGAGGAATGCCAGCGGCACCGATCTTCCGCTTTATCCGAACACGCCTGGGCTGGCCTCGCTGGTCAGCACGGCAGTGGAAACCGCGCTGCCTCTGGCTCTGAACGCTCTGGTCGACGCGGGTGGCACGGCAGGGAATGTGACGGCAGCGGTTGGCGATGCACTGGTGCTGCGCGAAGGGGCACCCTTGGCCTTCACCGGCGCAAGACTATCTGCGTGGGCGAACGACCCGGAGGCCGAACTTGCCGCGCGCTGGCCCGCGATGGCTGCAGGCGCGCTGAATGCGCTGGCTTCTGCATTGAACCCGGCCTTGCCCGCGGGTGTATCCGCCGCATCCAGCGCGACCGGACTGGACATCACCGCAGGACCCGTCACGCTGTCGCTTGAGACCGGGCCATTCAGATTTGCCATTGAGTACACGGATACAGGCCTGCCGTTTGTCGAGGCCGTGACTACAACAATGGCCTTCGACGTCGACGGGCTTGATGAACTGTCCGGCAGCATCGGACCCGCCGTAATCGACGCCGGAGGCGCGAACCTCTTCCCTGTTGTTTCTTTCGAAGTCGGAAACAGTATTGGCGTTCCATCTGTCGGCCTCGGTCTTGCGATTGCGGCGGACGGCGTGCAGGTGGTGACGCTGCGCACGCTGCTTGATCCGATAGGCGTCGAGGTCGTGTTCGATGACGGCACGGGGCCGCTTTCGGAACCTGCCCACGTTGCCTCGGGACTGCTGACCCTGACGTTAGGGTTGGTGATCGACTTCCTGCGCCAAACCCAGCCCGTGCAGGACCTTCTGCAAACACCGATCCCGGGCACGGGCAACAGCGATGTCGAAGATGTTCTTGAAGGGGTTGTCCTTCTGGATGGCGATACCAGCCAGCTTGACCTGGCGCTGTTCCAGCTTATCCCGACGCCGGGTCAGGACCCGGCCGAAATCCGGGACAATTTTGTTGCCCGGATGATCCGGTTGATCGAGAACTTTGCCGATGCGGGCCCGTCGGTGACAATCGACAGCATCCTGACGGTCGGATTGGCGCGCGATGGCAATGCGATTGGCGTCAATGTCGGCCTCACCTCGCGACTGCCGCTGACCTCTGGCGACGTGGTTGTCTCAATCGAGAATGACAATCGCTGGATCAAGGACACCCCGCCTGCGGGCATCGTCATCGGACTGGTCGAAACCAGCCCAAGCCTTGGTTTTGCGCCGTCAATTGCCGCCAACGGGTTGGGGGTGAGGATCGGCAAAGACGGCGGGCCGCTGGTGGATTTCGGACTCTCGCTCGGCTCAATCGCGCTGCATCTGTTTGGCCGTATCGGCAACGGCCCTTCAGCGGGCGGCGTTCAGGTTCAGCTTTCGGACCTTGCGGTAGGTGTATCCGGCGGGACCGGTGGCAACCCTGTGGCGCAGGGGATCATGGACGAAAGCTCGGACAGCGGGCAGGCGCTGGCACCGATGTTCAGCCCGGCACTGGCCATCCAGAAACACGGATCAGACCCGGTGTTGGTCCGGCTGTCGGCTGGCGAAGGCGACGGTCCGTGGTGGTTGTCGATCAAGAAAGGTTTCGGCCCGCTTTACGTCGATCAGGTCGGGCTGGGTGTCACCCAGACCGGGGAAGAGCTTGAGAAAATCTCGCTGTTGTTCGACGGCAATATATCTATCGCCGGGCTGACCGCCGCTGTGGATGACCTGCAATTGACCTATTCGCTTGATGCCGGGCCGATTTATGATCCCGGCAGTTGGAATATCGATCTGGCCGGGCTGGCGGTCAGCGCCGATCTTTCGGGCGTGCAGCTTGCGGGGGGCCTCAGAAAATACTCGGATCCCGGCGTACCTGAAAATGTCGAATATGTCGGCATGCTGCTGGCGCGGTTCGCGGCCTATGGCCTGTCAATCTACGGCGGCTACGCTTCCATTCAGGAAAGCGATGAAGGGCGCTATACCGCCTTCTTTGCCTACGGAGCCGTTGTTGGCCCCATCGGCGGACCACCTGCCTTTTTCCTGACCGGCATTGGTGGTGGTTTTGGCATAAACCGTGAGATCATTGTTCCCGACGATCTTTCGAAATTCGATGAGTTCGTCATGATCCGGGCGCTTGATCCAAGCGCCTCGGCGCCGTCAGACCCGATGGCCGAAATGGACAGCGTCCGCGCCACTTTCCCGCCTCGGAAAGGCACCTTCTGGTTCGCTGCGGGGATCAGTTTTACAAGCTTCATGATTGTAGACGGTGTGGCGGTTGTAGCCGTCGAGTTCGGCAACGGGTTCGAGCTGAATATTTTTGGCCTTGCGCGGATGGCGCTGCCGCGTCCGCAGTTCCGGCTGGTCTCGATCGAAATCGCGCTGGTTGCGCGGTTCTCGACCGAAGAAGGCGTCATCTGGATTCAGGCGCAACTGACAGACAATTCCTGGCTGCTTCATGAAAGCGTGCGCCTGACCGGTGGTTTTGCCTATGTCTCCTGGTTCGGTGGCCCGAAAAAGGGCGAGTTTGTCCTGACCTTCGGTGGTTATCACCCCAAATTCCACCGAGATGGTTATCCGGTTGTGCCGCGCCTTGGCTTCCACTGGCAGCCGACCAGCAACATCGTCATCAAGGGCGGCAATTACTTTGCGCTGACCTCCGAGGCGATCATGGCGGGTGGCGGTCTGGAAGCGTCGGCTGAACTGGGGCCCGCCTGGGCTTATGTCGCCTATGGCTGTGATGTCATCATTTATTTCGATCCCTTCCGCTATGAGGCCGAGGCCTATGCCAGGATTTCCGCCGGTGTCACCATTGATGTCTGGATCGGCAAGATTACCATCAAGATCAGCCTGGGTGCCAGCATCTACGTAGAAGGGCCGGAATTCCGCGGCGAGGCGCGTTTCAAGGTTGGCCCCGTTAAGCTGAAGGTAAAATTCGGTGCCAAGGAGCAATCATCTCCGAATTACATCAACTGGACCGATTTTGTCGTCAAATACCTGGAAGAGGCGCAGCCGGGTACGGCGCGGGCGCTTTCAGCCATCGCAGGCAACGGTGCCCTTCCGCCGGGTGAGGAGAAGGGAACCGCAGACGGGTCCGCCGACCATCCCTTTGAAGTTCTTAGCGAATTTGAGATGACGGTAACGACCACCCTTCCGGCCGACCGGCTGGTGGTTGGAAATGCAAGCCCCCAAAACTTTGAGACGCTGCCGCTTGGCCTGCCGCCCCTCAATGCCTCGCTGGATGGGGCCGAACTGTCGCTGTCCCTGATCCGCGTGAACACAGGGCAAGAGCGGATCAATGAGAGCGGCATCACCGTTCTGGGCCGGTACACCGGCAAGTTCCCGGTCGCCGTATGGGGGCCGCCGCAGGAAATGGACAACAAGTCCATGCCCAAAGGCGAGGTGCTGGACGCGCTTGAAGGCGCGCACATGACGGTAAAACCCTTGCGCATAGGAAGGTTACCGCCCGAGATCGCCTTCAATCAGGTCGAAGCCGGGCCGCGCAAACCGCTTCCGTTTGTCACCGAGGCGACAGTTCGTCCGGGCTTCCTGGCTGATATTGGCGGTCTGGTGGCGACCGTGCCAATCGATCTTGAGTCCGACCGCGTATTCGAGTTGGAACAGAACATTCTGGCACAGAATGGCATGGGCAAGGCGGCTTTGGCCGGTCGTGCCAATGCCCGGGTGGCACCGGGTCGCATCGGCTCGCTGGGTGAACGGCTCGTGGTGCCGGAACCCGTAACGCGAGGGCGCGTACAGAGGGAAGCGCCTGCCAAAACCCTGAACCGCACGGTCAAACCACCGCGTGCTGTTGCCATACTAAGCCCCGAAATTCGCGCCGAGGCCACCGCGCGAATGACCTCGGTCAGGGGCGCCGCCGATATTCCACGGGTCGCCGCGCCAAGCATGGCTGCGATGACGGCGCGGGTGTCGCCGAATATCCCGGCGCACCTGACACGCATCGACACCGCCGCGCGCGGACAACGAACCGTGATCGCGGGAACACATGCTCCGGTGACACATTCAGCGCGCGGAAATACCAGTTTCGTCCGGGGGCTCGGGCAGGATGGCGCTGCGGCATCGCGGCTGGCGGCGTTTGAAAAGGTGGCAACCGGGCCTGCACGGGCGGCGACGGTGGAAACCGCACAGCTTACCCCGGGCGAGATCGCGGTGTTCGACATGCCTGCCGCGCGTCGTTCCGACCCGCGACTTGGAGCGGGAACTATCGCCACCTCGGGCGGAGCGGCGCGGGTGACGGCGATTGGGCTGGGTGGCGCTGTTCTGGAAACCGATGCCCCGATACGCGGACGGGTGAACCTGCCGGGCCGAACCTCTCGGATCATCGTCGAAGCGTTGGGGAATGGCGGCACCAAGGTCGGCGTCACGGGCTGGATGGCGGAACGCGAACTGGCCTTCGTGGGTTGGAGCCGAGCCCTGTTTGCAGGCGGTTCAGTCCACGCAGCCGGGGCGCGCATCGGTCGCCGCAACGAAGCGGCTGGAATGGGTTGGATCAAGGCCGCCAAGCTAACGCGTCAAGGCCGGATCACCACTCGCTTTGACGCCTTCCAGCCATTGTTGGTTCTGCTGCTGGAAGGCCCGGTCGACCCCGACGCCGCCCGCGATTTTGCTCTGGCTCTGACCGGCGCCAAGGAAACGGGTGCGGCACCTGTCGTTGTCAACATGGGGGCACGCACGGCGCTGATCCTGCAGATTGCTGCGACAGACGATGGCGGGCCGGTCAGCGTCGCTGTCGAATCCAAGGCGCCGGGGCGGCTTGCCGGAGTGATGCTGGCAAGCGGAGACGCTGATCGGTTTGCCGCACTACTGGAGACCCGCAGCCTCGAAGATCTGCTGGATCGACCGCAGGCGACGGGCGGAAAGCCGGTGAAGATTTCATGGACGAAACCAAAGAAGCCTAAAAAGAAGAAGGACTGCTGATATGGTCGCGGTTGGGAAATTTGTACTCTATGACGGTTTCGTTCCACCGCTTGAAGCCGGAGATTATGATCTGGTGGCCCGGCATGAACTGGATTCACCCGATACATCCAACCTGAATGTCGAAACGCAAACAAGCCGGGTCCGGATCACCTCGCCCCGGTTCAAACTGCCGCCTGACCAGATTCTGTCAACCTTCCCACCCGCCAATTCCGAAGGCGCGTATGAAAGCCGCCTGCCGCAGATCGTCATCAAGCGGCGGACCATGCCGTGGGAACGCCGACCACTGCGCCCCGGCGACCCCGATGTTCCCCATGCCCCCGATGAAGCCGCAGATCGCAACACGCCCTGGCTGGCGCTTGTTGTTATTGCCGAAGGTGAGGGCGAGATTTCGGTCGAAACGCCAATTGCCGAATGCGTCACCCCCGGCGTGCCGATGAACGGGCCATCGGATGTGCTGAAAGGTCTGTATCTGGCGGTACCGGCAACAGTCGTGCGCAAGGTCTTTCCCACAGTCGAGGACCTCAGGCTTCTAGCCCATGTGCGCGAGGTCAGCCTTGCGGACACGGAAAACGCTCTGGGCGACGACGATGGTTTCATGGCGGTGGTGCTGGCCAATCGCTTGCCGCAATTCGACAGGGTTGCCTGCAAACCGGTGCGGTATATGGCGTGCCTTTTGAACCTCGAAGGCCAGCTTGACGCCCTGCCCGCCCCCACTCCGCCGATCAATACGTTTCTGGCGACCGAGTTTGTCTTTGACGCCGCGCTGATCGCGCAGGACCTGCCCGCAGACCCCGATCTGCGTTTCATGGGGGCCGAGGTCGAGATGACGGTCGCGCCGGGGCTGCTTGACGGAGATTTGCCGCCCGTTGGCCCCAACGGTCGCGCCGTCACCAATGGAACGGCGCGCGCACGCTCTGCTGATCCGACCCGTGCGACAGCGACGACTTCGGCGCGGGCTGGTGAGTGGTCAGCTGAAACCACGACAGCACGGATATCCGACGCCGCGATAACCGCCCATTCCGACGACGCGGCCTTTGTCGTACGCGACGCAATGAAAGCAGGCTTCCGCATACCTTTCGAGGCCGTGTTGCAGGAAAAGACCTATCGTTTCCCGGTCTTGGCGCATTGGAGTTTTACCTGCAACGGCGCAGGCTCGCTGGATACGATCATGCAGGAACTCGATGTGGGACTGCTGGGCACATTGCCGGGCCCCGATGCCAAACCGCCCCGGCCTGTCTGCCTGCCCCCCGAGGCTGGCGATGGTCCACCCCCGGCGGACAAGCCGCGTGTCCCGCCCGAGGTGACAGGGACCGGACATGTGGGATTGGCCCACAAAACCCGCGAAGGCGAAGATCGCCGTGCCTGGTTTCGCGGTCCGTTCGTACCTTTCGCCACGCGCCGGCGACATCAGGAAGCGGACCTTCCGGTTCTGGCGCATGTATCGGACCAATTGCGCCTGACCATACCGGACGGTCGCGAAGACCTGTCGCTGGCCATCGCGTTTGAAATCGGGCGATTGCTGGCGCTGTCACAACCCTCGTTTGTTGCCGCGCTGATGCGTTGGCGGCGCGAACAGTTCGGCGCAGAACGGGCGCGTCTTCTGAACGGCAAGCTCAGCCAGATCGGGCAGTTCGCAGGAACTCTTGATCTGAAACTGAACCAGGGCGTCGCGCGTGAAATCGGCAAGCGGTATCTGAACGTGGCCGCCGCCGATCTGGCCGCAAACTTTGGCGATGCCCGCCCGATTGCCGATCCGGGTCGTCCGATTGAACATCTGGCGACCAATCCCCTTACCGATCTGGCCAATGGTCTTGGCATTGAACGTCAGGTTCTGGCGCAGGCGCAACGGCTGCGCGATCCCGGTCTGCTGGATCAGGTCGCGGTGGCCCGTGCGGCACCGTCCGACACAGTCGATCCCACCGTTCTGCAGGTGCTGGACGCCGGACTGGATGAAGCGCTGCGCGGTGTTCTGGCGCAGGGTGGCGGTGGGCCCGATTTGGCCCCGCGCCCGCGGGTGGTGGTTGCGCTACCTGCCGAGGACGCGCTGGAAACTGCGATCCGGCGCGCAACGGAAACACGCAGGAAAGAGGTGGAGTGATGGTCAAGGCAACGCTGACCGCAGAGACCGTTTTGAACCAGGCCGTCGCCGCCATCGAAGGCGTTTTGGTCGGAACGGATGTCGATGATTTTACCGATGACGAGAAAATCACGCCTCGGGAAGTGCGGCAGTTTCTGGCACGGCTGCGGCTGTTGGAAGGCGTGCCCTTTTCGAACATTGTCGCCGATAGCGCGCTTTTACCCATTGAATCAATTCGATTTTTCTATGTGGATCGGGGGTGGACAGATGCGTTGACGCAAGGGGCGTTGTCCATCGGCACGGTCAATACCGGCGACAGGGCGCAGCTTGACCGTCTGTATGGCGCAATCGAAGACGAGATCGACAGCGAGGAACGGCTTGTGCGCCTGCCCGGCGGTGAACAGAGGCAGGCTGGCCCCGCCGGGTTGATGACCGGATTTCTGCTGCGGTCCCGGGCGGTGTCGGGATGGCCGGGCCTGCATGTCCGGGCCTATGCGCGCGAGCCGGACGGCAATGATCAGGAAATCCTGCCCGAGTCCCACCCCGACCGACTGAAGCTCTTGCGCCTCGAACGGCTGGCGCCTGCAGTCATGCTGGCGCTGTTCGACGGATTGCCCGAGGTGGTGCACATCGAAGAACCCAAGCGCGGCCTGCAATTCGGAGTTACGCTTACGGAAACGGCGGCGAATACTTATTCGGCTTCGATCCCGGCGCGCAACGTGCAGACGGCGAATTATGTGGGCAACAACGGTTTGGAAGTTGAAACCGTGGCCGACGCCAAACGCCTGCCCGTTCGATTTCGACCCGGCAGCCCCGGTGTGCTGGATCTGGCCAATACGGGCCGGGCCTTTCTGGAAGATGCCAGCCTCGGCATGGGGACCGAATTGGATGGCGCAGAGTTTGCGCTGCAGATGATCCGCTTTCCCTACCGACAGGTATTCGGAGACCCTCAGATAACAGTGGATTTCGATATCGCCGCCGTCTTCCGGCCAACGATTTCGAAGACCGTCACCACGATGGCCGCCGATTTTGAAAGGGTGTTCGATGCCGATTGAACTTAACCCCGATCAGTTGAACCTTGCCATCGCCTCACCCCGTTGGTCGGTGATCACGCGGACCGGGCTGGGGGTCAGTGATTTCGCGACATGGGATCCCAAGATAATCCGCAAACCGCGCTTGATCGTTCCGATTGACGTTCAGGCGCTGTATGTCCGCGAAGGCTCGACCGAAGCTTTCGTGCGCCTGCCGGGTGCGGTCTCGACCCCTGATGGCGACCCACCAGAGCAAACCCCTGCCCCTCTTGACCCAGGCGCGCCCCGCCCTTCCGGCATTCATCTGCATTGGGCAATGCCGGATGCGGTGATGAACGGGCAAATGCAGGATGTCGACGGTGACGGGCTGGGGCTGTCCGCCTTGCCGAACCGCTGGCTGGTGCTTCGGCTTCTGGCGCCCGAGGGTGAGGAACGGATGGACGTCCGGGGTTGGGTGATCGAAGCAGACACGACCCGCGTGATCCCGCTGGAAGACTGGAAGGAAGAAACGCCCGACGGTGCCGCGCCAACCGGAAAAACGCTGAAGGGGCAGGATTTGAATGCAGGCGCCGGCGGCAGTCTGGCCTGGACCGCAAGCTATGATGCCACCTTCAACCGCTTTGCCTTCCACGATCCTTTGGACGATATCCAGGACGCGGCACCGAATGGCGTCTTTGGCAATGCGGCCACATATCTGGTCGCCGGATGGTGGAGCCGCCCGGCCGAAGACCCGCTGGACGCCGCGCGCACCGCGTCGGGCTTTGCAAATGTGACCGAAGATCTGGGCTGGCGGGTCAACAGTGACACCAGCGGTCAGACGGCGGCCTCGGATCAGGTCACGGTCTATCAGGCCGCCATTGCCGAGCTTGGCCTTGAAAACGCCAGCCGGTTCTCACTGGTGCCGTCGGGGTCACTGACAAACTCAACAGCGCTGTCCGGCGTGCAGGGTGCTCAGGTGTTCCTGCCGGAAGGCGGGCGATTTGTGGCCGTTGAGCCCAAACATATCTATGCGACATTGTTGCACGGGGTCGTCCACGGCGTACCCGTCACGGGCCCGGTTCCGGCGGATCAGCGCCCCGATCCACAACGCCCGCGCACCGCGCTTGGGCCTCAGGTCGAAGACAGTATCGCCGCATTGATTGCATCGGTGATGGAGGGCGGCGATCTCGAAGCCCGGGCCGAGACCGAGCGATTGATCGCAGCACTGGCCAATGATCAGGTCGCAAAACTCGGGGAACGCAACGGCGCGATCGAGATTGAAGAACGTGAACACGCCGCACGTTTCGAGGCCGAGCGCGGGCGCGACTATTCGGTTGAAAAAATCATTGACCGCGGCGGGCCAGAGAACCTGATCGCGGGCCGTACCGCCCGCAACCGGGCAGGCAGCACTGCGCGCGAGGAAACCGAGCGCACATTTGCAACCGAACTCACATGGTCTGCCACCAAGCCAGGCGTTGTTGGCATTGTGCCCGAGAACCTTGGATTTGCGTCAAATCACTTCGAACGCGAAGGCCGCCCGCGCGCCGAACCCAAGGTCCGCAACGTCCGTCGCCCCGGACCGCGCTATTTCCGGGCGTTGGAGCCGGTAGTTGCGATCCGCGACGCCAAACGCTCGCGCCGCCATCAAGAGGACGGCGTAGCCTCGCCCGATGGAACGCTGACCTGCCGCTGGCCAAGCCAGATTCCGATTGTTGTTCCGGGCGGCATTTCCGGGCGCCAGCATCTGGGCCCCTTCCCGCATGGCGCGATCCCGGACGAGGTTGTCCGGCTGGCTCAGAATGCAGTGATCACCGATCCGTTCACCACACCCTGGCTTGCGGAACAGGCCGCCCCGACCAGCCCGTTCCCGCGAAGCGTTCTGGCCGCCCGCCTGAAAGGCGAGGTTGCGCTGCGGTTTTCGCGGGACGGGGTATATGACGGAACGGTTCCGGGTTTCACCGCGCGCAGCGAGGCTGGAGAGGTTGCAACGCCCGGCCCGATCGAGGCCGCCTTGGGCGATCAATTGCGTCGGCATTCGCTGCTGGATGGCGTGGACGCCGCACCCATTGGCGTTACGGTCTGGGCGCAGCCCTGGTCGCCGATCTGGCTGGAATGGGAAGTTCAGCTTGATCTGAGCGACAGGTTGACCGGTTGGGTGCTCGATCAGGTGGACTATGACGCGACGCCGCCCCCGGGGGATGCCAGCCGAACCATTTCGGGCCGCAGCCCGATCAATAACGGCGCATCGGAAAGCCTGACGGCGACGGTGACGAATTGGATGACCGCCGAGGAATTGCGCGATGCGGATGACGAAGGTCAACTGGACGAAGACGGCGAAAAAGAAGTTCGGGCGGTCTATAAACATCTGATCAATGCGGATGTGATCTCGGCCACGCTCAGCGGCATTCACGAGGCACTGCTGGGTCTGCCAGATGCGCCCGACGGACAGTTGGAAGAGACCGGAACCAAGATTGCGCCGATTGATGTGCCGCAACTGCTGTTTTCGGGGCGGGTTCGGATCACCGCGGCACGGCTGGTCGATGCCTTTGGGCGGATTCTGGATATCGACCCCGGCCAGATCGTGCATCCCGCAGCCCTTGTTGCGCCCGGTCCGGCGCTGGAACTGCCACCGCGACTGACCCGTCCGTCGCGCATTGCCTTCCGGCTGGCCGATCCGGCCGATGGCGCGGCACTGCCCCGCGAGGCTACGATCGATCAGGAACGCCCCGACCTTATGATCAACCCGGTCGCGGGCTTCCTTTTGCCTGACCTTATCGATGAGGCGCTTGAAGTCTTCGATGCCGCTGGCACGCCATTGGGCCAGCTTCAGCACGAGCCCATCGGAGGCGGCGTCGTATGGGAGATCGCTCCGGGTCGCGAGGGTCCGGCGGATGCGGGGCCGCTGTATGATCTTACCCCAGCTGCCGAACCGCTGGGACGTTTCGCAGCCGCAATGATCGAGGCCGACGCCCGCAGCCGTGGCGGCACCGCTCTGGGTGACAAACGCGAAACCGCGTTGTCCGCGTTTCTGCGGGCCGTCGATACCACGCTCTGGTCCATCGACACGTTCGCCTCGCTTGGTACACCTCATATCGCGGGCCTCGTCGGGCGGCCCATGGCAATGGTCCGGGCAACGATCCGGATGCAGATTTTTGACGACCTCGATCTGCTGGACCTTTCAGCGCCTGGTGCGGCAGAGGCCCGCAAGGCGGTCTATGACGATCTGGCAGATCGCGCGTTTCGGGCAAGGCTTGGTGAATTCACGCGCGACGACGACGGGGTTTATGGTTACTTCATCAATGACGACTATCGGCGCTTCCATGTTGTCGACAAGATTGTCAAAACCCGCGCGCTTGAAAGCGGACGCCGCAAAGGGCAATTCGCGGCTCTCGGCGCGGCACGTATCCCCGAACCCGATCCGATAGATCACCCCTATCTTGTCGGCGAGGATGAGTTTCCCATTCATCTGGGCGAGGTCATACGCCTGACAATCCTGATGCATCCGGCGGGCAAGGTGCATCTGACTTCGGGCATTCTGCCCAGAAAGTCGCTGCAGCTCGCGCGCGACTGGGTTGATCCGGGGCTTGGGCGCATGGCTCCGTCCGCCCGGATCGGGCCGGTTCTAATCGACCCCGACAAGGTGCGTCTGCCCAAGATCGCCAGTTTCGGAGAGGATCAGATCTGGACCCGCCGCGACACGCCGTTTTCGTGGAAAGACGATCCCATTCTGGCCGCAACGCAGGCGGCACTGCTGCCGGATGTCCCCGCTGCGATTGAGGAGGGCTATGTGCGCATCGCCACCGCACCGATCCCCGGCAGCCAAGAGGAGGAGACCTGATGCGCTATGCATGGCCGGGCCGTGGGCGCTCGGGCGTAGATTTCGCCGCCCGGCGTCTGGACTTCAACGCCTTCAACGACATCCACGCGCCTGAAGGGCTGTTTGACGAACTCTTCGGCCATCGCGAAGACTATCTGCGCGCTCTGGAAGCTCTGGGCGCGTTGACAGACGCAAACCGCTGGATTCCGCTGGGACCGACCGGGATGCTGAACGGTCAGGCCACCGGCAACCCGATTGTGGCCGGGCGTATCCGCGATCTGAAGGTCTCGCCCAGTGGCAGCCGCGCCTATGCGGGCTCGGCCAATGGCGGCGTCTGGGTGACACTGGATGCAGGTCAAAGCTGGGGCCCGCTGGGAAGTTGGGGCGTAAACCCAAGCGCCACATCTGGGACCAGTGGCCGCGTGCAGTCGCTGACCATCGGCGCGCTGGATGTGGAATTCGGGGCAACCGCAGACGAAGACGTCATCTACGCTGCAACCGGCGAGTTAACTGCCACAACAGGTCGCACACATAACAGTGATTACGGCGGCGTCGGCATACTGCGCCTTGACGGCGCGCTGTCCAACGCGATGTCCATCACCGGAACGATACCCTGGATACGAGAAGGAACCGCCATGCGCGGCGCCGGGATCTACCGCCTGACCCACGACCCGGGAACGCCCCTGTCGCTTGATCCGTCTGATCCGAACACCATGATCGCAGCAGCCTCCTCGGGTCTGTATTTCCGGGACGGTCCGTTCGTTCCCGATGCGCCCTGGGACCGGATCGAGCGGGCGCCATTTGATTTCAACCCGAACAGCTGGCCGCATGTGTCGGACGTCGTGTGGTCGAACTCGACACCCAAACGCATCTATGCCGCGCTCACGCATCATGAAACCGGAAAGACTGCGGTCTATGTCACCGAGGGCGGGCCAGACAGCGACTACACCAAAATCGAGTTGGACGGCGTGCAGCGCGCGGTGCGGCTCAGCCTTGCCATCGCACCTTCAAATCAGGATGTGGTCTATGTGCTGGGCACCGGGGCGCATAACCGGGCGCGTCTGTGGCGGATCGAAGGCACCGGCCCTGCGCGGGTGGTCGATAATGTTCCACCGGGCCTGTTCGGCAAACCAAAGATGGATGGTGACACGCTGAAAGTGGACGGGAACTCATCGGACTATAACAACTCGATCGCGGTCGATCCGACGAATGAGAATATTGTTTTTGTCGCAGGCTCAACGATCAGTGTCACAGGCGGGACCACTTCCAACGCAAACATGCACAAGCTGACCATCAGCGGCACCCATGCCGCCGACGATTACAGCGCCGATTTTGACAGCACCAAGGCGCTGTCCGCCGATACCGACCCGACTTATATCGGCAACAAGGCACATGCCGATGTCCACGTCATCCGGACCGATGGTGTCGATGTCTGGATCGGATGCGATGGCGGTGTCTTCGCTGATCGCGGTTCAGGCATGGAATCGCTGAATTATGGACTTGCGGTCTCGGAACCCGGATTTCTGGCCTGCCACCCGCAAGAGCCCGGCGCGTTGATTGCGGGAACGCAGGACAATGGCCGGATCGAGCGAATTGGCAGCTCGATCTGGCGGCTGTGGCGTAAGGGCGATGGCGGAGGGGTGGCCTATCACAGCACCAATCCGGCCTACTATCTGGGTCAGTACATCGAAGCCCATTGGCGCGAGAACCGTGGGAGATTCACCCGGCCTGTGTTTCGAACCACGGTCCCCACAGGCACAAGTCCGCCCGAAAGTGAAACCAAGGAAAGCGATGCTGCGCTATTTTATAGCGGGATCGCCACGATTGCGGGCGAAGGCGACGAAACTCGCGTCGCGATCGGTACAAATCGGGTGTGGTTTTCACCCGACTGGAACCCCGCGAACGCGGATAACGTCTGGGTCACACTGCCTAAAGGTGAGGATGCCCGCACCCCCGGATCAGAACGCGACAATCAGGACAAGTTCGGCGGCGATGAGGTCGCCGTCACCCTCCGCTGGGCGCGCCGCGGTGATCTGACCAATGATTTTGACGGTGCCCGCCTGCTGGTTCTGACCACCAGGAACATCTTTCAGTATTCCTATGACGCGGGCGAGGACGAATGGACCCGTCACAGGTTCACCGAAAAGAAGATGAAGAACCGCATCCGCAAGAATGAGGATGTTCCGGCCGGACCGTCAGAGAAGCTGCCTTATATCGGCCTATGGACCGATATCTTCCCCCATGATCAATCGCTGGGCAGTCACGGGTCTTTCTATGTGACGACCACCTCGAAATCGAAAATGACCGATGCTGGCGAGGTTGGTCAGGCGGACCGGATGGATACGCTGTGGTGGTTCGATGGCGAGGAGACCTGGCACCCCACCGGCCTGCGCAATCAGGGGTTGGACCCTGTGACTGGAACGTCCGGCACCAAAGCGCCGCAATATGCGGTCATCGTGCATCCCGACGATCCGAATATCGTCTTTGTCGGCGGCGGCACCGGGGTATGGCGCGGCGTTCTCAGCTTTTCCGGCAGCACCCCAAGCTGGACCTGGAGCGGCGAACTGAACGGCCTGCCACAGGCCGTGGTACAGGATCTTGCAATATTCCGCGAAGGCAATCTGCGGCTGCTGCGTGCCGCGCTCGAAAGCCGCGGGATATGGGAGCTGAACATCTCGGACAGTCCCTCCTCGGTCGGCAATACCTATCTGCGGGCTACCAATCTGGACACCCGGCAGGTCCCTCTCGCGGCTGCGCCAGTTGACCCTCTGAGCACCTCGACCCCGCCCCGGACCTTCACGCTGGATATGAGTCCGGACGTCTATGTGCACGGATCGCCGGCAGCCGTGCCCTGGGGTGCGGGTAACCTTCCCAACGAGGCACAACTTTATGATCGGGTCGAGAATAGCCGTCTCGTTCGTATCCGCAGAAGGCCTGGAACGTTTCCGACCTATGTGATGGTGCATCACCGCGACACCAATGTGCTGGCGGGCAATCAGGTTTCAGTGACCCTGATACGTCTGGCGAATGCACCAACCGACCTGACCACAATCCCCATCGACGCGGCATGGCGACAGGCGGTGGTCGCCCTGCTGAACGGATCGTCCACCAACCCGCCATCGGGTTGGGAACTGGCCGAATCCGGCGTAGGGCGGCGGCATCTGACCGCCCCGGTCGAAGCCCGTGTTCCCCGCGCGGTCGAATTCGCGGCTGACCTGACCCATGCCGTCACCAGTCCGACAAGGCGGGATGACGAATTGCTGGTAGCGATCGTCAGTTCCACCCGCGATCCGGTGGCCGAGGCGCAGTTAAATCACGGCGATCTTGCCGCCCTGATCCGTCAAAGCCGCCACGTCGCCGCCCGCCGCTTTGAACGCCGCAGGTAAGATATCGGACAGTTGTCTGATATTACATGGGAAACCGGGCAGAAGCTGTGCAAATCCATCGTAAGCACTTCGCGAGCGGGTGAGTGGCGGGGAGACAGGGATTCGAACCCTGGGAACGCTCTCACGTTCAACGGTTTTCAAGACCGCCGCATTCGACCACTCTGCCACCTCCCCGCGTGAGGCCGGGTCTAAGCCCAGTTGCGCACAGAGGCAAGACATAAAGCGGGAATTATTGCCGAAGCGAAAGCAGCGCTCTTTCCATGGCCAGACACCCGCGTTATGATCCGCGCATGAGACCGCACGAGACTGGCAACAAGAACCAGCGCGCACGCGGTAGGGGCACGGCCGAAAAGGCCTGGTCAGGCAAGGGATGAGACAATGAAGCGAGCGACTGGCACACGCTTTGGGCCGCAACGGCTGGCGTTTCTGGCCGTGAGTATGGTGGCCCTGACAGGCTGCGAAGAAGGGTTCGGATTGCAGGACCCACCGGCTGAAGAAGCCGAACGCGAAAACGCAGACAATACCAACCGGTTTGAACTGTTCCCCTCTGCAGACGCATCAAATCAACGTGATGTCGAAGCCCCCGAGGTGTTTCAGGTAACCGAGGCCGGGCTTTGGGACGGGCGCCCGTCGCTGGGTGGTATCTGGGTGGCGCATCCTGACGTCTCGCAACCCGAACGGGTGTTGATCAAGAACACTTCGAACAACAAAACCGTCACCGGAGCGCTGTTCCGTCGCGAGCGGAATCTGCCCGGACCTGCGCTGCAGGTATCATCGTCCGCCGCATCGCAATTGGGCATGCTGGCCGGTGCGCCGACCCGGATCGAAGTGGTCGCGTTGCGACGCGAGGCGGTCGAACCTACTCCGCCTCCGATTGCCGAAGAACCGGTGGACGCAGATGCGCCAGAGGCAGACGCGGCAGCCACGGATACGGCACAGGCTGATGCCGCTGAAAAACCCGCCAAGCGGAAATGGTGGCAGAAGAAGCCTGCGGATGAGACCAACGCCGCCGGCGCTGCTGCAGTTGCCGGTGCGGCTGCTGGCGCAGCGGTCGCTTCATCCGGGGATGAAGCCGCAGAAGCCAGCGCCGAAGTCACTGACGCGGCTACAGACGTCGCTGAGGCAAGCGTCGAAGCTGCGACCGGCGAAGCCCCCGCGAAACGGAAATGGTGGCAGAAGAAAACCCCCGAAGAGGCTGGTGCCCAGGCTGCTGAGGCAGCGACCGCACCTCTGGCCGAAACCGGCACCGAGGCCGCGCTGGCCGGCAGCCAGACAGCCGCTCTGTCCGATCCGGAGATCACTCCGCCGGCAGAGAAGCCTGCCAAGCGCAAGTGGTGGCAAAAGAAAGACCCCAACGCCATCACCGAAACGCCGCTGAACCCGATCGCCGGAGCCGCCGCAGCGATCGATGCCAGCGAGCCTACCACAGCCGCTGCAGCCGCCGCCGCAAGTCCCGAAACAACGGGCGGTCTGGCCAAACCCTTTGTCCAGGCCGGGACGTTCAGCGTGGAAGCGAATGCCAAAAGCGCTGCCGAAAAGATCCGCCGCAACGGCATGTCCGCCGATGTGGCCGAGCTGAAAAGCGACGACAAGTCGGTCTGGCGGGTGCTGGTCGGTCCGGCCTCGACCCGGGCCGAACGCCGCGCACTGCTGAATGATGTCAAAGACCTTGGCTTCACCGACGCCTTCGCGGCCAAGAACTGAAAACAGGAGACCTAAGATGCTGTCTGCCTTAAAATCCACATGCCTGGCCCTTGGGCTGACTGTGCTGGCCCTGCCTGCGTTCGCCTTCGACACCACCGCACGCGCAGCTTATGTCATGGACCAGAAAACCGGCACGGTATTGTTGTCGAAAGACGCAGACCAGCCCCTGCCCCCAGCGTCGATGTCGAAACTCATGACGCTCTATGTCGCGTTCGAGGCCCTGCGCGATGGGCGTCTGACGCTGGACGAAACCCTGCCCGTCTCGGAACACGCCATGAGCTACGGCGGCTCGACCATGTTCCTGAACACGCAGGATCGCGTGCGGGTCGAAGATCTGTTGCGCGGGATCATTGTGCTGTCGGGCAATGACGCCTGCGTGGTGATCGCCGAAGCCCTCAGCCCCGACGGGACCGAGGCCGGATTCGCCCGCTTCATGACCCAACGCGCTCAGCAGATGGGCATGAACAACTCGAACTTCGCCAATTCCAACGGCTGGCCTGCTGCCGGGCATATGATGTCCGTGCATGATCTGGCGGTTCTGGCAAATCGCCTGATCACCGATTTCCCGGAATACTACCCCCTGTTCGCCGAGGAAGTGTTCGAGTTTGATGGCCGCGCGCCTTCGAACTCGCGCAACCGCAACCCATTGCTGAATCTGGGGATTGGAGCAGACGGGCTGAAAACCGGTCACACGCAAGAGGCCGGTTATGGTCTTGTCGGCTCGGCCAAACAGGGCGACCGCCGGGTTGTCTTTGTGCTTTCAGGACTCGATAGCATCGGCAGGCGGGCAGAGGAGGCTGAGGCCGTGGTTAACTGGTCGTTTCGAAATTTTGTCGAGAGGACAGTTGCCAAGGCGGACGAACCGGTAGCGCAGGCCAAGCTCTGGATGGGCGCGGAAAAGTCTGTGGGGCTGGTGCCCGAAGAGGACCTGACCCTGCTGTTCCCGGTTCTGGGGGACAAGGACATCAAAGCCGAGGTGGTCTATGACGGCCCGATCAACGCGCCGGTATCGAAGGGTCAGCAACTGGCCGAACTGGTGATCCAGCCCGAAGGTCTGCCGGAAATCCGCCGCCCGCTGGTGGCTGACAGAGACGTCGCGCAGGGCGGGTTCGTTGTACGAATGATGACCGTTGGCGGCATCGTTCTGAAAGACGTCGTCAATATCCCGCTGGAGCAAATGTGACGCCGCGCGGGATGTTCCTGACCTTTGAAGGCATTGACGGATCGGGTAAGTCCACGCAGGCACGCCTGCTGGCCGATCACCTGCGCCGCGAAGGCCGCGAGGTCGTCTTGACGCGTGAGCCCGGCGGCTCGGCCGGGGCCGAGGAAATCCGCAGCCTGGTTCTGCAGGGTGACCCGGACCGCTGGTCGGCCGAGACTGAAATCCTGCTGTTCACCGCCGCCCGCCGTGATCATCTTGAACGCACAATCGAACCGGCTTTGGCTGCGGGCAAAGTGGTGATCTGCGATCGTTTCGCCGACAGCACCCGCATGTATCAAGGCCTGTCGCGCGGCGATCTGCGCGGAATGGTAGACCAGTTGCATAGCTTGATGATCGGGCGCGAACCGGACCTGACGCTGCTGATCGACATGGATCCTGATACGGGCCTATCGCGTGCCAAAGGGCGTCAGGGTGCGGAAGAACGGTTCGAGGATTTTGGCGTTGATCTGCAACAGAAAATGCGCGCCGGGTTTCTGGCGCTGGCACAGGAGTTTTCAGATCGTTTCCGGATCGTCGATGGCAACCGGGACATGGACAGCGTCGCGCAGGATGTGACAGAACTCGTCAAAGCAACCCTGCGATAGACGAGACATGAGCGACGACACCCCAACCCCGGATCAGGCCCCCGGCGCCCCCCATCCTCGGGAAACCCTGCGGCTGTTCGGTCAGGACGCCGCCGAACAGGCCTTTCTGACCGCCTATAACTCGGATCGCCTGCATCACGGCTGGCTGCTGACCGGCCCGCGCGGTGTCGGCAAAGCGTCGCTTGCCTGGCGTATCGCGCGGTTTCTGCTGGCCACACCCCCGACGGAGGACGGCGGTCTGTTCGGGGCGCCGCCACCGCCGGACACGTTGGACATTGACTCCGATCATCCCGTCGCGCATCGCATTCTGGCGGGGGCCGAGCCGGGACTGGCTGCCATCACCCGATCCGTGAACGATCAGGGACGTCTGCGTAACGAGATCGTCGTTGACGATGTTCGCAAACTGGGCCGTTTCTTCGGGTTGTCCTCAGCCGATGGCGGCCGGCGGGTCGTCATCGTGGATTCGGCGGATGAG
The DNA here is from genome assembly GCF_056531745.1 of Ruegeria sp. L12. Lineage (NCBI taxonomy): Bacteria > Pseudomonadati > Pseudomonadota > Alphaproteobacteria > Rhodobacterales > Roseobacteraceae > Ruegeria > Ruegeria sp. L12. The sequence continues at coordinate 424,454 of NZ_JBQFMH010000003.1, read as the reverse complement.
ATGAATACCAGCGCCGCCAACGCGCTGCTGAAAATGCTCGAAGAACCCCCGGCACGTACCACACTGCTGCTGATTTCGCATCAACCCTCACGCTTGTTACCAACGATCCGGTCCCGCTGCCGGACCCTGCGCCTGTCGCCTCTGGGGGTCGCGGATATGCAGGCCGCGCTGGCGCAAACCGAAGCGGAACTGCCCGCGCAGACGGATCATCTGGCGGCTCTGGCGGCGGGTTCGGTGGGCGACGCGGTGCGTCTGATAAATCTGGGCGGGCTGGAGCTTTATGCCGAATTGATCGCTATTCTGGGCACCCTGCCCCGGCTTGACCGGCAGCGCGCCCTGAGGTTGGCAGAAACCGCAGCCCAGCGCGGTGCTGCTGAGCGGTTCGACCTGCTTCTGTCCCTGATCGACATCGCCCTGTCCCGGCTGGCACTGACCGGTGCAACCGGCGCCGCCCCACAGCCCGAAGCCGCCCCGAACGAGGCCGAAACGCTGGCCCGCCTGTCCGGTTCACCACACAAGGCCCGCCAATGGGCCGAGGCCGCCGCCCTGATTACTTCACGCGCGCGGCATGGGCAGGCGGTGAACCTTGACCCTGCCTCGCTTGTTCTAGATACGGTGTTCAAGATACAGGAAACCGCCGGTCACCGCTGATGAGCCCCACCCCTGAAATTACCGACAGCCATTGCCATCTGGATTTCCCGGACTTCGACGGCCAGCTGGACGAAATCGTCGCCCGTGCCGCCGAGGCTGGTGTAACGCGGATGGTCACCATTTGCACCCGCCTGCGCAACGAACCCGGCGTGCGCGCCATCGCCGAGGCCCACGCCCCGGTCTTCTATGCCGCCGGCACCCACCCGATGAGCGCGGCGGACGAGCCGATGGCCACGGTTGACGAACTGGTCGCACTTTCCCGTCATCCGAAATTCGTCGGTATCGGTGAAAGCGGGCTGGACTATCACTACACTGCGGACTCGGCAGAGGTGCAGAAACAATCGCTGCGCATCCATATCGAGGCCGCGCAACAAACCGGGCTGCCGCTGATCATCCATGCCCGTGCTGCGGATGACGACATGGCGCGCATTCTGGCCGAAGAATACCGCAACGCGCCCTATTCTTGCGTGATGCACTGCTTCTCATCCTCGGCGGAGCTGGCTCGCGCAGCGCTTGATTTGGGCTTTTACCTGTCCATGTCCGGCATCGCTGCTTTCCCCAAAAGTCAGGAATTGCGCGATATCTTCGCCAGCGCCCCGGTCGACCGCATTCTGGTAGAAACCGACGCGCCCTATCTGGCGCCGCCGCCCTATCGCGGCAAGCGCAACGAGCCCGCCTATACCGCCCACACTGCCCGCAAAGGGGCCGAAGTGTTCGGGATGGATTTCAGTGACTTCGCCGCCCAATCGCAGGCGAATTTCGACCGGCTGTTCACCAAGGCCGCCACGTACAAGGCCGCCGCATGAGTGAATTGCGCTGCACAATTCTGGGCTGCGGATCATCCGGAGGCGTCCCCCGGCTGGGCGGTGTCTGGGGCGATTGTGATCCGGACAATCCCAGAAATGTGCGCCGCCGGTGTTCCATGCTGGTCGAGCGTGACGGGCCGGATGGGACCACCACGGTCCTGATCGACACGTCTCCGGATATGCGCAGCCAGTTGCTGAGCAGCGGGACCGGCCGTCTGGATGCGGTCGTCTATACCCATTCGCACGCAGACCACACGAACGGTCTGGACGACCTGCGAATGATTGCATTCAACATGAAGGCCCGCGTTCCGGTCTGGGCCGATGGCGACACGCAGCACGACCTGCTCAGCCGGTTTGGCTATGCCTTCGTACAGCCCAAGGGCTCCCCTTACCCGCCGATCCTCGATCTGCTCACCATCGACGGACCGTTCGAGATCGACGGCCCGGGCGGAGCGATCGCTTTGCAGCCGTTTCTGGTAAACCACGGATCAATTGACGCGCTGGGGTTCAAGATCGGGAACATCGCCTATCTTCCTGATGTTGCAGAGATTTATGACGACGCCTGGAATACTCTGAAAGGGCTCGACTGCCTGATCATTGACGCCTTGCGCCGCTCGCCCCATCCAACCCATGCGCACCTGGAAAAGACGCTGGGCTGGATCGAGCGCCTGACTCCGAAACGCGCCATCCTGACCAACATGCATATCGATATGGATTATGCCACGGTCGAGGCCGAAACCCCGGACCACATCACGCCCGCATATGACGGGATGGTGATCCGGCAATCGCTTTGATGACCGGGCCGCTGCCCGTACCCACCACCAGCGCGATGGCATCGCCATGTTTCAAAGCCTGATTGATGTCATCCTACCCGTCTTTCTGGTCATCGGGGCCGGATATCTATCAACCTGGCTGGGGTATTTCCGAGAAGCCCATATTGACGGTCTGATGAAATTTACGCAGGGCTTTGCGATCCCCTGCCTGTTGTTTCTTGCGATTGCCAATCTGGATCTCAGCGCCAGTTTCGACCCCCGGCTTCTGGGCAGTTTCTACACTGCTGCCGCCTTGTGCTTCACGATCGGCATGCTGGGTGCGCGCCTGATCTTTCACCGAGAATGGGAGGATTGCATCGCCATCGGCTTCTGCTGTCTGTTTTCAAACTCGGTCCTGCTGGGCCTGCCCATCACCGAGCGCGCCTATGGCTCCGAAAACCTGACCGGCAACTTTGCGATCATCGCCTTTCACTCGCCATTCTGCTACTGCGTTGGGATCACGGTGATGGAGGTCTTTCGCAATCGGGGCCATGGCGGCATGCGGATGATCAGATCCGTGTTCACTACCATGTTCAAGAACGCCTTGATCCTTGGCATTACCTTGGGGTTCATCGTCAACCTCTCGGGCGTCGGCATCCCAACGGTGGTCGATGATGCGCTGAACCTGATCACTCGTGCCGCATTGCCCGGAGCCCTGTTCGCGCTGGGAGGGGTATTGGTGATGTACCGCCCCGAAGGCGATCTGCGCGCGATCATGTTTGTCTGTGCAATCTCGCTGGTGCTGCATCCCAGCCTGTTCTGGCTGTTCGGAACATCCCTTTCACTGCCGCAGGACCTGTTCCGCTCGGGCGTGCTGACCGCTGCGATGGCGCCGGGGTTCAACGCCTATATCTTCGCCAATATCTACGGGCGGGCCAAACGGGTCGCCGCCTCGTCGATTCTGATCGGGACGGCGACGTCAATTCTTTCGGTCTGGTTCTGGTTGACGCTTCTGAACTAATCAACCCATTGACTTTATCCGCCGTCACGACACCTATCGCAGGACCAAACCGGAGCCCGCATATGCCAAACGCCGTCATCGTCGCCCACGGCCAACCCTCAGACCCTGCCCCAGCCGAGGCCGCATTGGCGGCCCTAGCCGCGCAGGTTGGTGCCATGTGCGACCGGACCAAGGTTCACTCAGCCACTTTGGCAGCGCCTCAGGCGTTGGAAACCTGCCTGGACGAACTGCCAGAGGGTACGGCGGTTTATCCACTCTTCATGGCTCGCGGTTGGTTCGTGACCAGCGCGTTGCCAAAGCGGATCGGGTCGCGACAGGTGCGGGTTCTCGACCCTTTGGGCGTTGACCCAGAACTGCCTCGATTGGTGGCCGGTTCGCTGGGCGCGGTTCTGTCGGACAAAGGATGGGGCGCTGACAACACCGACCTTGTGCTTGCGGCGCATGGATCAGGACGCAGCCCAAACCCGGCGCGCGTCGCTCAGGAGTTTTCCAAGGCGTTGTCTCAGCACGTTCCTTTCAAGTCCATCCGCACCGGCTTTGTCGAACAGCCCCCCTCAATCTCTGAAGCGACCGCCGGGACGGGAGAGCACGCCATCTGCCTGCCCTTCTTTGCCTGCACGGGGGGACATGTGCTGGAGGATGTCCCGCAGGAGTTGCAGCGCGCCGCCTTCACCGGCCACGTCATGCCGGTGATATCAGAGCTGCCACAGGTCCAGCGTCACATTGCCAGAGTTCTGGATCAGCTTTGAATGCCGCAGCGGCCCTCAACTGGACTGCTGGACACCCGACAGCTCCGAATAGAACCGATGACAGGACCGTCCGGCCCGCTTCGCAGCATAAAGCGCAAGATCGGCGGCATGCAGGATATCGACTGCTTTGGGTACTTCGAATTGGGGCGATAACGCGGTTCCGATGCTACATGAAATCCGGCATTCCGCCCCTTCAAATTTCATCGGCTCGCACAGGCGCAAAATCAGACGTTCTGCGATCCGGCTCAGTTTATCGTAGTCCGTCATACCCTTGAAAATCAGTACAAATTCATCCCCACCCACACGCGCCACAGTGTCATCGCCACGTGTTTCAGCCAGCATGATCTGGGCCGCCTGCTGCAATACATGATCACCGGCGGCGTGCCCCAACCGGTCGTTGACGGATTTGAAATAATCCAGATCCAGATGCATTAGTGCAAATGTCGCCTTCATCGAAATCAGATGACCCAGCAGATGATCCATCGCCCGGCGGTTCTTCAACCCGGTCAACGTGTCGGTATAGGCCTGCTCTTCCGCGGCCAGCATGGCCCCCTGCAGCCGAAGGTTCAGGGATCGCGACGCTTCCATCGCTGCAGATTTTGCCTCAACCAGATACAGAAGCTCGATCGCCAGATCGGTCCCCGAGAAATCCGCACTGGTCAGGGCGTAATCACGCACCGCGTCCAGAATGGAAATACCGAAGGACAGGTTGACAACAGCGCCGCCGCCGCCCGGCATTGGGGCAATCAGCCCTTTCAGCGCAGTCTGCGGCGCATCCCGAAATCTGAGGTGCAGTTTCCGTCCGGGTGTCGCCATCAGTTCGGCGACGTTGGCGACCGATCTGGGGCGCAAAAGCTCAAAAACGCTTAGAAAGCACGCGCCAGCCATCGGGCGATCCGGTCGCAGCTTCTGCAGTGTTGGCCCCACCCGCGTGATCCGCCCGGCCTCATCGACCAGCACAAACATCGGGCAAAGGGTTTCCAGCAAACCCGCCAGACCATCCGTACACATCATGCGTTCCGTGCCCCCAAATCGAAATATCGCCCTTCGCTGAACGCGCTTTCGACCAGCGTGATCGAGATCACCTCGGACCCGCCTTGTTGGTCATCATGATTGAGAAACACCAGTGCGCCATAGTCATCCGCCATCGCACGCAGGACACCGGTCATCACACTGGAATAACCGGGCAAGCCGGGAAAGCAGTGCAGACGGAATTCTGCTGGCGATTGCTCCGTCAACTCCAGCGCGGGCAACACCAGGTCCGAGACGGCAAGGCGCACACGGTCCGACAAATCATCGAGCGAATGAAGGAATTCTACATAAGTGACCCCGCCAAACCGCAGAAGACGGCGCAGCCCCTCCATGTTCGGATGCGAAACGAGGTAAGTTCCCAGATCCTCCAGAAATTCGGATTTCGGACGCTCCAGATCGGCGCAAAGGGCGTCCAGCACGCGGGTCGAAACGTCTGTTTCGTAGATCAGCATCGCCTCGAATTCATCGAAATCCAACCCTGCGGCCTGCATCGCCTGCAGCCAGCACTGGCGCCCATAGGTAGCGCACACAAAAGATTGGATCGCCCTGTTGATCAGCCCATGCATGAAAATCCCCGGATCAGAAATCCGGTTCAGGTGACCCCAGAAAGCTTAACAAAAGCCCAAAATCCAAGGTCGGATCATGACAATGCGATGTAATCTCACGCTGAAACCAAAGGCATCAGAAGTCGGTCGGCGCCCCCCCTTCCGCCTTTCGGCGGGCAACGAAATCGGCCAGTTCATCGCGGATCGCCACATCCATTTCAGGTGGCTCGAAGGTGTTCACGATCTCTTTGAACATGCGGTGCGCACGCTCGGCGGTCCAGATGCCACCTGCGGCCTCCCAGGCCTCGTAATTCTTCCAGTCGCTCAGGAATGGCTGGTAGAAGGCGGTCGAGTATCGATCCTGCGTGTGCTGGATGCCAAAGAAGTGCCCGTCATTGCCAACTGCACGAATCGCTTCCAACGCGATCTCATCGGGGCCGGTCGCGTTGAGCTCGGGCTGCATATAGCGCTGAATTTGCTGCAGAATTTCGCAATCCATGATGAATTTCTCGGGGCTGGCGATCAGCCCGCCCTCAAGCCATCCCGCCGCGTGATAGACCATATTGGTCCCCGACTGCACCGCCGCCCACAGCGAGTTCGATGTCTCCCAGATCGCCTGACCGTCCGGCACATTGGCGGCGCACACCCCGGACGACCGCATGGGCAATCCGTAGAACCGCGCCATCTGCCCGGTCATCTGGGTCGAGCGCATATATTCTGGCGTCCCAAATGCGGGCGCGCCGGATTTCATATCGACATTCGACGTGAACGTCCCGATCACGCAGGGAATACCCGGCCGGACATATTGGAACAGCGCAATCGCACACAGCGCCTCGGCCAGAGACTGCGCCACCGCGCCAGCCATCGTCACAGGGGCCATCGCCCCGGCCAGCGTAAATGGCGTCACCACAATCGCCTGCCCGCGCCGCGCAAGCCTGAGACAGCCGTCGATCATCGGATGGTCGTGTTTCAGCGGCGAGGTCGAGTTGATGTTGGTGTACATCCGCGGCGTGGCCTCGAATTCCTCATGGCTCAGACCACCAGCGATGCGCACCATTTCCATCACGTCTTCGACCCGCTCTTTGCCCAGCGAATAGGCGTGCATCGCCTTGTCGGTCAGCGTCAGCTTGTCATACAGCACGTCCAGATGGCGAATGCTGGCATGGATATCCACCGGCTCGACCGGATAGCCGCCCGCAAAGTGGATGCAGTTGAAATACTGCGTCAGCTTCAACAGGTCCTGACACATCCGCCGTGTGCCGGCGACCTTCTTGCCGATCTCCATATCCCAATAGTTCGGGGGCGAGGATACGTTGCCGAACAGCATGGTACGGCCCCCAACCTCGATCGTGCGATCCACATTGCGCGGAGTGATGGTGAACTTGCTCGGGGCCTTGCGCACCATCTCCATCACGAAATCGCGGCCCATGCGGACGTTGTCGCCATTTATGGCGCAACCGGCCTCGCGCAGGATACCGATGGCTTCTTCGTTGTAGAACTCGATCCCGATCTCTTCGAGGATGCGCATCGCGCCCTCATGAATCGCCTCGACCCCCTCCGGGCTCAGCGGTTCCGTCGGCTGATCGATATTGACCGGCGGGTTCCAGGGCATCTGATCGATCACGGCGCTGCCGCGACGGGCGGCGGCACCTGCGCGACCACCGCCGCGACGTTTGCGAGTGTTGCTGTCGGCCATGGGTATCCTCCGGGCAGGCTTTTAATCAGCAAGCCCCGAAGACCACGTCATGGCCGCTCTGTCTGCGACAACAGGTGTCGGTTTCGCCACATGACGTGGCGATTTTCACCGCAGCTGTTAGTTGTTAGAAAGCCAACCCGGAATATGCCCGATATCCGGCAGCACAACATCGGCCAGAGGCTCCAGCATCTCGGCCGGGGCCAATCCCGTCAGAACGCCGATTGTCACCATTCCTGCCGCGCGTCCGGCTTCCAGATCATGCAAGCTGTCCCCGACCATGGCGATACGCGAAGGGTCAATGTCGACATGTTTGGCAAAGGCCAGCATCTGCCCCGGTCCGGGTTTGAACCCATGGCCGCTGTCATATCCGGCAACGAAATCGAAATGATCCCGAACGCCGACCGAAGCCAGGTGCTGCAGTGCTGGCATCTCGCCGTCATTGGTGGCAACCCCAAGCTTCAGCCCGCTTTGCCGCAACGTTTCAAGAAACGGAGCCAATGGCACGGACGGAATCTGCTGCGCCTCTGCCGAAGCCCGGTTCAGAATCTCGACAATTTCGGACATCGACCTGTCGGGCAGATGAGGCAGCAGCGCCTCGGCGATTTCGTCGACCGTACCCGCGATGACAATGCTGTCGGCTTCATAACTCTCTTGCGCAAAGTTGAACCCGATGGTTTTCCCCATCTCCGACGCGCGCTGCACATCCCCATCCGACAGGCGCTGCAATGCGACACGACCGAAGGTACCCCAAGTCGAAGCGAAATCGAACAGCGTGCCGTCCTTGTCGAACAATAGGGCGTCAATAGGCATCAAGGGGGCTCCTGCAGTTTAGGTCCAGTGCATCTCCGCGCGCCCCGACAGTATTGCGTGGGCCTGACCTGGCTGGTCATAGGGGATGGAATTGGCGTCACAAAAGGCGATCACCCACGAATCGTCAAGCAAAAGAAAATCGAGCACCGAGGTCAGAAACTCTGACTCACCCGCCCGCGCACGCAAGTCATCGGCAGAGGCACCGCTGGCGCCCAGAAACACAGGCAAAAGTTCATCATTCCCGACCAGCCAACCGAGGGCGTTCAGGGCCAGAGTTTCGGCGAATTCGGCAGAGATCGGCATTAACTGGCCTCTGATCGTGTCTTGGAAAGGGTTTATTAACCAGACTCATAAACACTTTGGCAACGCATGCAATCTAACGGTGAACGACCATGTCTGTGCAAGGCACCATACTCGTCCTCGACGGCGTTTCGACCAATCGCATAATGCTGAAGGTGCAGTTGACGGCGGCCTGGTATCACGTTGTTCAAGGTGAGAAAATCGCGGGCCTTGCGGCGCTGCTGCGCCGGGCCCGACCTGATCTGGTGCTGACGGCACAGACCCTGCCAGATGGTTCGGCTGCGGATGTTAAACGGCTGATGCTGGCCGATCCGGCTTTGGCGGACGTACCGATTGTCGCCCTCACACCGCAGAATGACAAGACAGCGCGGCTGCGGGCACTATCGGATGGGATGGATGATGTACTTGGCTATCCGCTCAAGGATACTCTGCTGCTGGCCCGCGTTCGCAGCTTGCTGCGCGCACGTGCTGACCGGCAGGAACTTGGCGTCAAAGACGACCAGCAGTCGATTGGTTTTGCCGAACCGGCAGCCGCGCTGATCGCACCGACCCCAGCGGCCCGGATTGCAATACTGACGCAGACCCCCCGCACCGGGGCGCTGTGGCGCAAAGCCCTCAGCGCGCAGTGTCGACATCCGCTGAGTGCACATACCCTGCCCAACCTGCAGGGTGTTCTGGGCGCAAACCCACCGGACGCAATCGTGGTCGAGCTTGGGTCTGACGCCTCGGACCTGAAACTGCTGGCCGACCTGCGCTCACGCAATGGCACGCGGCATACGGTGCTGATAGCAGTGTTGAAGGACGGTGATCCGAACCTGGCTGCGGAAGCGCTTGATCGCGGCGCAGATGCGGTTTGCCTCGACGGGTTCAACACCGACGAGGTTTCTCTGAGGCTGGAGACCCAGATCGCCCGAAAAACCCGCGATGACCGGCTGCGCGCCACCTTGCGCAAAGGGCTTGCCGAGTCGCTGATTGATCCCCTGACCGGTCTTCACAATCGGCGATACGCCCTGCGCGCGCTGGACCAGATCGCGCACCTGTCCCTGCACAGCAGACGCGGTTTTGCGGTGATGCTAGCCGATCTGGATCACTTCAAATCCATAAACGACCGTTTTGGTCACGCTGCAGGCGATCTGGTCCTGTCCGAAGCCGCGCGCAGGCTTCAGACCGCGAAAGGCTCGTCCGGTTTCGTGGCCCGGATCGGGGGTGAGGAATTCATGATCGCCCTTCCCGACGTAACGGCCAAGCAGGCCCTGGAGCAGGCGGACATCATCTGCGAGAGCATCTGCAATACGCCCTTTCGACTACCCGATCACCGCACCGCAATCCCTGTCACCATCAGCGTCGGCCTGAAACTGTGCGCTCCTCAGGACCTTGCCGCAGATTATGAGGGCGATCAGGTCAATCGCCTGATCCGCTCAGCGGACAAAGCGCTCTATGCGGCCAAGAAAGCGGGGCGAAATCAGGTGCAGATTCGAAAGAGTGCCGCGTAAGAGGTCAGTGACGCTTGGCGTTCTTGTGCGGGCCACGCTTGACCACATCTTCCAACCGATCGGCATAGCTGGCGCGTTCATCGTCACTCATCGCTGCGACCTGCGCCAGCCATTGCATATAAAGCGCCTTTTGCAGCTGTGATGTTTCCCGGGCCTGCTGTTCCAGCAACACCTGGACCGTCATCGCATCGAAGGGCACCGCCCTGAGGGCCTGACTGAGCGCGCCAAAATCCTCTTTGCGCCGAAGCGAACCCTCGCCCCGCACCGACGACAGCTCTCCCCGCAATGCGTTGCGTTCGGCTTTCGGCAGCGCCCGATAAAGTGCAGAGCCAAAGCCCGGTGGGGCGCTGGCGCGATGATCTCCTTTGAACCGAAGCGCGGTTCCAAAGACCACCCCCGCGACAAGCAGGTTCACAGCCAGCGAGACCGCGAGAAGGATCGGCATCCACTTGCGTTTACGTGCAGGTGTCTCGGTCATTCCGCATCCTCCAGATAAGTGTCATCCAAGCTCAGGTCGGCAATCAGATAGGTCGCTTCTTGCGACACAAAATACTCGGCCGGATCCGGCAGGAAAGTCGGGGCGGTAAAGCCGATCCAGACACCCGCCGCGCTGGCCGCAATCAACCCGCCCAGACCCTGCCAGCCCCCAATAGCCCCCAGACGCAGACGCCATTTCGGACGTGGGGTTTTGGCCAGACGCTCCAACCTGACGGCTTCGGCGTCGGTTTCGATCCGAACCGCAAGATCGTCAGGAAACGCATCACGCCCGATGCGCGCCTGCGCAAACAGATTTTCCAGCTCTTTGTCTAGATCAGCCATTTTCATACCCCAGTTCTTCTTTGCGCCCGGCCAGTATCGCCGTCAAAGACCGTTTGCCCCGCGCGGTCAAACTCTCTACCGCTTCAATCGAAATCTCCATGAACCCGGCAATTTCCGGATTGGGCAGTTCTTCGATATGCCGCAGCACAACGGCCTGCCGCTGCCTGTCCGGCAATTGATCCAACGCCTCCTGCAGTGCATCCCGCCGCGCGGCCTCTTGCATCTTGTCGACCACGCTGGCGGCGCCGTCTTCAGGCTCGGGCGCATTCTCTAACGTGTCGGGTCGCTTCTTGCGTCGCAGATCCACACACAGGTTCAGCGTCACCCGGTACAACCAGGTCGAAATCTGCGCCTGCCCCGGCACCCAATCCGGAGCGATCTTCCAAAGGCGCATCATCGCCTCTTGCGTCACATCTTCGGCCTCGGCCCGGTTGCCCAGCATTCGCAGCGCGACCGAATAGCTGCGCGGCCCCAGCCTGTCCGTCAACGTCCGGGCCGCCATGGCGTCGCCATCAGCAAACAGCCCCAGCAACGCCTCGTTGCTGGGATCGGGCACGGCGGAAGAACCGCCATGCACCATATCCGAATGAGAGGTCAGATCCTCCATCCCGCATCAATTGTTGTCGAAACCCGACTTGTGATGCCGCTTGTACTTGCCCCCCATCCGGTCCTTTGCATCCGCATATTCCTGCTCAGTAATCGCACCATCACCATCGGCGTCGATACGTTCGAACATCTTGGAGGCCCGGCGCGGTTTCGGCAATTCATCGTCGCTCAGAAACCCGTCCGTGTTTGCGTCCAGCTCTTCAAACATCTTCTTCACACGCTCGTCCGCCCTGACCCGGGCAGCCGCCTGCATTTCTTCAACGCTCAGTTGCCCATCACCATCGGCATCGGCAGAGGTGAATTCCTTCGTCCGTTGCTCGGTGATCTCGGTCAGCGTCACCTTGCCGTCGCCATCGATGTCCAGTTCTTCGAACGTCATACGTGGTCCTTTGGCAAAGACTGCGCCAGCGGTGACAGCCAGAGCCATTGCGACAACACCGGAAACCAGAATTTTGTTTTTCATAGCGTATTTCCCCAATACAGGCGACCCTGTGCCGCCGTTCATATCTACTCAAACGCGGCGCTGGCAGGTTTCCGTCGCGCTTTGTTCAACTTTTTTGTCTCTGATTGAAACGGCCTCGATTCCTGCTAGGTTGGGCTTCACCGCCGCAAAGCGACGCACCCCCCTTCCTGCCTGGCACGGCCCGGCCTATATCGCCCCAGGATAAACGCGCGAGAGTCACATGACTGATCAGACCATCGACACGACGATCGAGGAGGAACGCCCGACCAAACCGGCATTGATCCGGGGGTTCCGTTGCAAATGCCCGAATTGCGGTGAAGGCAAGCTGCTGCACAGCTACCTCAATGTAAACGATACCTGTTCGCATTGCGGGCAAGAGCTGTTTCACCACCGTGCGGATGACGGGCCAGCCTATTTGACGATCTTGATCGTGGGGCATCTTCTGGCACCGGCGCTGCATATTTCATACGTGGAATGGCGGCCTGATCCCTGGACCATGGCAATCGGCTTTTCGATCGGCTGTGTCGCGCTGTCGCTTTATTTGTTGCCGCGTCTGAAAGGGGCGGTCGTCGCCTATCAGTGGGCGCGCCGGATGCATGGGTTTGGCAAAACCGCATGAGCGCGGACAAGACCGCCATTCGCAATGCCGCTACGGTCATCGTTCTGCGTGACCGGCTGGGCGATCCCTCGATCCTGATGGGGCAGCGCGGTGCAAAAGCCGCGTTCATGCCCAACAAGTTCGTCTTTCCCGGCGGAGCGGTCGACCCGGCGGATGCCGAAATACCGCTGGCCTCTCCGCTTCCCGATCTTTGTGCAGACCGCCTGTCGCAGCAATCCGAGGCGGGTTTACAAAACGCTCTGGCCGCCGCTGCGATCCGTGAATTGTGGGAAGAAACCGGACTTGTCCTTGGCCAACCGGGCGTCTGGCCCAGCACCGCGCCCGCAGATTGGCAGAGCTTTGCCGCGATGGGCTTTGTCCCCGCAGCCTCGGCCCTGCAATTTGTCTTTCGCGCGGTTACTCCGCCCGGACGCCCCCGCCGGTTCGACGCCCGGTTCTTTCTGGTCGATGCCGATGCCATTCAGGGCGATCTGGATGATTTCACCCACGCCTCGGACGAGTTGTCCCATCTGCAGTGGGTGAAAATCCGGCAGGCCCGCGAATACGATCTGCCCTTCATCACCGAGGTGGTTCTGGCCGAAATCGCCGCCCGTGCGGCAGACCCGAACCCGCCGGAAACCGTGCCCTTCTTTCTGAACAACGAAGAGGCCAGCCTGTTCCTGCAGCTTCGGGGCTATCCGATGCCTTATGCGGATTAACGCATCCGGCTGACCACCACGGTAACCTCGGGTTTCTTGCCGATCTCGGCCTGCGCAGTTTGGCGGGCAATCCGACGCAGGCCTTCCTCAAGCTTGTCATCGTCGCGCAGGGTCTTGGCCCCCGCGCGCATCAGAAACTGATTGAGGTCCTCTTCCAACACCTCAACCAACCCCGCGCGGGACGATCCTATCTCGGGCAGACCCATGGTGTCGCACCAGGGCTCGCCCAGAGGTTCATCCTCTTCATCCAGAATGACCGTGATCGTGACATGACCGTTCAGCGCCATGCGAATGCGGTCACGCACTACGCCGTCCAGAGCACCCACCTTCACGGTACCATCCAGATAGGTTCGGCCCGTTTCGACGTAATCTGTCACCTTGGGCGCATTGCCAGTCAGATCCAGCATGGTGCCGTTGACCGCCAATATTCCGGTGCGCCCGCCTGCCTCGGCCAGCTTGGCGTGTTCGCGCAGATGGCGATGCTCGCCATGCATCGGGATCACCATCTGGGGGTCGATCAGTTTATGCACCTGTTCCAGATCGGGCCGATTGGCATGACCCGAAACGTGATACAGGCCCGAGCTGTCATCGACCACATCGACGCCCTTCTCACTCAGCTGGTTCATGATACGGATCACGCCGCGTTCGTTTCCGGGGATGGTTTTGGACGAAAACAGAAACAGATCGCCCTCTTTTGCCTCAAGCCCGCGATACTTGCCGCGTGCCAGTTGTGCGCTGGCGGCACGGCGTTCACCCTGACTGCCGGTGACGATCAGCATCAGGTTCTGGCGCGGCAGGTCAATGGCCTCTTCGGCGCTGACAACTTTTGGAAAGTCAGTCAGAATGCCTGTCTCGGTCGCGGCCTCGATCATGCGCCGCATCGCCCGGCCCAGCAACACGACCGAGCGCCCGGCCTTTTGCCCGGCCTCTGCCAGCGTCTTGACCCGCGCAACATTCGACGCAAACGTCGTTGCGATCACCATACCGCTTGCATCCTGCACCAGACGGGTAATCTCGGGTCCCACTTCGGATTCCGAGCGCCCCGCGTGGGCCGAAAAGACATTGGTGCTGTCGCAGACCAGCGCTTTGACACCCGATTTGGCGACCTCAGCCCACAGATCGGGGTCAAAGGGTTCGCCCACCACCGGGTTCGCATCCAGCTTGAAGTCGCCCGTATGCACGACACGGCCCGCAGGCGTATCGATCACCAACCCCGCGCTTTCGGGGATCGAGTGGGATACGGGGAGAAAACCAACCGTAAACGGCCCTGCCTTGATCTGTTCCGGCCAGGCTGATGCCGTTCGCACCGCCTCGGTCGGATGGCCCTGATCCTCCATCTTGCGCCGCGCGATGTTGGCCGTGAAAGCACGAGCATAGACGGGTGCGCCCAACGCCTCATAGCAATGCGCAACCGCTCCGACGTGATCCTCGTGCGCGTGGGTGACAAAGACAGCTTCAAGCTGGTCAGCACGCTCTTTCAGCCAGCTGATATCGGCAAAGATCAGATCGACGCCGGGCGAGGTATCCATGTCCGGAAACGCCACGCCCAGATCGACAAGGATCAGCCGTTCTTTCCCCGGCGCGCCGTATCCGTAGACATAGGCATTCATACCGATTTCGCCTGCACCGCCCAGCGGCAGATAGATCAGTCGTTCATTGCTCATGTCGAGCCATTTTCCTTGTTATAGCGATGGATCACGGTCAGCCCGTGCATCGTCAGATCATCCTCAATTGCGTCAAAGCCCACATCCGCCTGATCGAACAGAGGTGCCAGCCCGCCGGTGCCGACGACCTTCATCGCCATTCCGTATTCGACCTTCACGCGTGAGATCAGCCCTTCGATCAGGCCGGAATAGCCCCAATACACGCCGGACTGAATACAGCCAACCGTGTTCGTGCCGATCACCTTCTCCGGTCTGGTAATGTCGATATGCGGCAGCGCTGCGGCGCCTTGATGCAACGCCTCAAGGCTCAGGTTCACCCCCGGGGCGATGATGCCGCCGATATAGGCTCCGTCCGCCGCAACCACATCGAAATTGGTCGCCGTGCCAAAATCGACCACCACCACATTGCCGCCATGGCGGTCAAAAGCCGCCGCCGCATTGGCCAGACGGTCCGGGCCGGGGACGGTGCCTTCATCCACGCGCGGATTGACCGGCAGCAGGCAGTCGGGCTTACCAACCACCAAGGGACGACAGCCGAAAAACCGATCGGCGAATACCCGAAGGTTGAAGACCACGCGTGGTACGGTCGACGCGATGATCACATCCGTTATGTCGGCCTCGATCCCGTAGTGTTTCACCAAGGTCGAGTACCATGTGAAATACGCATCCGCCGTCCGCGCATGATGGGTCGAGGTGCGCAGCGTGCACAGGAAATTCTCGCCATCCCAGATCGAGAAAACGGTGTTTGTATTGCCGCAATCAATGGCCAGAAGCATTCCCGCCTCCTTCAGAAGAAAACATCCGCGGCAGGTATGCTGACGCGATCCTTCGCGGTTTTTAGGACAAGGTTGCCGCCCGCGTCCACCGTTTCAAAGGTTCCGACCGTCTCCGACGTTGCGGTACGGGCGGTTATGACCTCGCCCAACCGGGCTGCCCGCGACAGCCATGCGGTGCGGATCGGCTCAAAACCATACGTGGTGAACTGTGTCTCGTACCGCGCGTAAGCTGCGGCCAGTTCGGTCAGAAAGTCCTCGGGCGTGACCTGAGCACCGGTTTCGGACATCAGCGAAACGGGGCGCACAGCACCGGGTTCAACCTTATCCGCTGTGGGCGCCTCGGTCAGGTTGACGCCGATACCGATAGACAGATGCGCAACCCCCCTGCCCTGACCGGTGCTTTCCAGCAAAATCCCGGCCAGCTTACCGCCATTCAACAGGACATCGTTGGGCCATTTCAGCGTCAACCCCTGCGCGCGCCCGGTCACCGCCACGCAAGCATCAAACAGTGCCAGGGCGGCCACAAAGCTGCGCAGCGCCGCCTGTTCGGGATTTCCATCAGGCCGCATCAGCAGGGTAGCCGCGAGGTTCCCTTTGGGATTCGCCCAAGCCCGGCCGCGCCGTCCGCGCGCAGCCGTCTGGTGATGCGCCATGATCCAGACCGGACCAGTCGCAACCGGCGCAAGCCGCACAGCCTCGTTCAAAGTGCTGTCGACCTCCTGCAACACATGCAGGCCGTATCCCTGTGGCCAATCGCTCATGTCTAAAAGGCCCGGTCAAATGACCGAGCCTCTGATGAGTGAAACACGACAGGATCAGTTGACAAGTGTCGCCGCCGCAGCCGCCGCTGCACCTTCCACGCCGAACTGGTAGAACACACCGATCAGCATCAGCGCCGCTGACCCCATCAGCGCTGCCCACAGAACCGGGGTCGAGCGGGTTTCGATCGGGTCTTCGTTCTCGGCACCGAAATACATGTAGAACACGATCCGCAGGTAGTAGAACGCACCGATGACCGAGGCGATGGCCGACACGATGACCAGCCCGAACAAGTCGGCGTCAATACCCGCCTGCCAGACGCCGAACTTGGCAAAGAAGCCCAGCATCGGCGGCACGCCCGCAAGGCTGAACATCAGGATCAGAACCGCCAGCGCCTTGCCCGGATCGCGCTTGGAATACTGGCGCAGCGCGTCGATATCGGTGACCGGTTTGCCGTCGCGCTCCATCATCAGGATGAAGGCGAAGGTGCCGATATTCATGGTCACGTAGATCGCCAGATACATCAGCATCGCCTTGATACCCAGTTCGGTCCCGGCGGCCAAACCGATCAGCGCATAGCCCATATGGGCAATCGACGAAAACGCCATCAGCCGCTTGATATCTCGCTGCCCGATAGCCGCAACCGCGCCCAGCAACATCGACAGCACGGACAGCAGCACGATCACCTGTTGCCAGTCCTGCACCACGCCGCCAAACGCATCATGCAGCAGGCGCGCGAACAGCGCCATCGCAGCCACCTTGGGGGCAGTCGCAAAAAACGCAGTGATCGGCGTCGGGGACCCTTCGTAGACATCCGGTGTCCACATATGGAACGGCACGGCAGAGACCTTGAAGGCCAGACCCGAGATCAGGAAAATCAGGCCGAACAGCAAACCCAGTGACAATTCGTCATGCTGCACCGTCTGGATAATGCCCGAAAACAACGTGGTGCCGGTAAAGCCATAGACCAGCGACGCACCGTATAGCAGCAGGCCCGAGCTGAGCGCGCCCAGCACAAAGTATTTCAGGCCCGCCTCGGTCGACTTGGCGCTGTCGCGACGCAGTGCGGCCACGACGTAAAGCGACAGGGATTGCAACTCCAACCCCATATACAGCGACATCAGATCGCCCGCGCTGACCATCATCATCATGCCGACAGCCGCCAAGGCCACAAGCAACGGATATTCGAACCGCAACAGACCCCGACGCGCCATATAATCCTGGCTCATGACCAGAACTGCAGCGGCGGACAGCAGGATCGCCACCTTGGCAAAGCGGGCAAAGCCGTCATCCACGAACATGCCGTTGAAGGCCACGTTGGTGCCGTCGCCATTCATCGCAATCCAGATCGCCAACACCGCCATCAGGCCGGAAGTGGCCCAGACCAGCACGGGCGCAAGACCGTCTTTCGACGTATAGACAGCCCCGATCAGCGCCGCCATCGCATAGATCGCCAGAACGATTTCCGGCAGGATAATTGTCAGATCAGCCTGGATCATGTCTCCAAAGCCTCCTTAATGCGAAGCGGCTGTCTGGGTAGCGGCGTCCGCCGCGGCCAGAGCCATATCATAGTTCGAAATCAGCGCAGCGGTGGATTGCCCGATCACATCGGTCACCAGCGACGGGTAGACGCCCAGCAGGATGGTCATCACGATCAGTGGCGCAAAGATCAGCCGCTCGCGCGAGCTCATGTCGGTCATCGCCTTCAGGCTTTCCTTGATCAGATCACCGAACACGACCCGACGGTACAGCCACAGCGCATAACCGGCCGAGAAGATCACACCGGTCGCGGCCACTGCGGTCACCCAGGTGTTGACCTGGAACGCGCCCATCAGGGTCAGAAATTCGCCGATGAACCCTGAGGTGCCCGGCAGGCCGACATTGGCCATGGTGAACAGCATGAATACCAGCGCATAGGCGGGCATCCGGATCACCAGACCGCCATAGGCGTCGATATCGCGGGTATGCATCCGGTCATAGATCACGCCGACACACAGGAAGAGTGCTGCCGAGATGAACCCGTGGCTGAGCATCTGAAAGATCGCGCCATCGATACCCTGCTGGTTCGCCGCAAAGATACCCATGGTGACAAAGCCCATATGTGCGACCGAGGAATAGGCGATCAGCTTTTTCATATCCTCCTGCACCAGCGCCACCAGCGAGGTGTAGACAACAGCGATGGCCGACATCCACAGCACGACATCGGTCATCACAGCCGACCCCACAGGGAACATCGGCAGGCTGAACCGCAGGAAGCCATAGCCGCCCATCTTCAGCAGGATCGCCGCCAGAACGACCGAGCCTGCAGTCGGAGCCTGAACGTGCGCATCCGGCAGCCAGGTGTGCACCGGCCACATCGGCATCTTCACCGCAAACGAGGCGAAGAAGGCGATGAACATCAGCGTCTGCATGCCGCCGACGATATAGACGCCCAGCACGCTGAACCCTTCGGACGAGAACTGATGGCTCATCAGCGCCTCGATATCCGTGGTGCCTGCATCCGCATACATCGCAACCATCGCCACCAGCATCAGCACTGAGCCGAGGAAGGTGTAGAGGAAGAACTTGAAGCTGGCATAGATGCGGTCCTTGCCACCCCAGATGCCGATGATCAGGAACATCGGGATCAGGCCCGCCTCGAAGAACAGGTAGAACAGCACCAGATCCAGCGCCATGAACACGCCCAGCATCAGCGTTTCCAGCAGCAGGAAGGCGATCATGTATTCCTTGACGCGGTCTGTCACGTTCCAGCTGGCCAGAATGGTCAACGGCATGATGAAGGTGGTCAGCAGCACGAACAAAACGCTGATACCATCCACGCCCATCTTGTATTTCAGACCTAGCAGCCATTCGCCCTCTTCCACCATTTGGAAGCCGGTGTTGGACGGATCAAAGCCGGTATAGATGCCGATCGAGACCAGAAAGGTCACGGTGGTTGCAACCAGCGCGACCCATTTCGCGTTGCGCTGCGCAGCTGCGTCCTCGCCATGCAGGAACAGGGCCAGAATGCCTGCTGCGATGGCGGGGATGAAGGTGACAATAGATAGGATATTGTCCATTAGTTTGCGCCTCCGCCGATCGACATCCAGGTGATCAGGGCGGCGATACCCAGAACCATCCAGAAGGCGTAAGTAAAGATGTAGCCCGTCTGCGCCTTGCCTGCGAGGCGGGTGAAGAAGGGAACCACGCCCATCGCCACTCCGTTCAGGAAGCCGTCGATGGTGTTGCCGTCACCGCGTTTCCACAGGAACCGGCCAAGCGCCACGGTGGGTTTGACGAAGATCGCATCGTAGATCTCGTCAAAGTACCACTTGTTCAGCAGGAACAGGTACAGCGGACGCTGGTTTGCGGCCAGACGTGCGGGCAGCGAGGTGTTCACGATATAGAACCAGTAGGCCACGAGGAACCCAAGCAGCATCGCGACGAAGGGCGATACCTTGACCCATTTGGGCGCCGCATGCGCATCATCCAGAACATGGTTGTCGGGTGCGATATAAAGCGCACCTTCACCCGGCTTGCCCGTAAAGGCATAGTGATGGTCACCGCCATGGGCTGCGTCCTCGCCATGCCCGTCATCCGCGTGGGCCTCGTCCGCCTTGGCCTCATCACCGTGATGCGCGTCGGCGGTTCCGTCCGCCACATGCGCGGCATGGGTATCGGCATCGTGCCCTTCGGCATCTTCCGAGGCCTCGGCCACCGGAATGCCGTAGAACTTGCCCACCTTGTCTGCGTGGCCGAAGAAGTTGCCGTACCAGATCATCCCGGCGAACACCGCGCCCAGCGACAAGACGCCCAGCGGCACCAGCATGGTCATCGGGCTTTCATGCGCATGTTCATGAGTGTGCTTGTCGCCACGTTCCTCGCCATAGAAGGTCAGGAAGATCAGGCGCCAGCTATAGAACGAGGTGAACATCGCCGCGATCACCAGCATCCAGAACGCGTATCCCGTGCCTCCGGCAAAGGCGCTTTCGATGATGGCGTCTTTCGACAGGAACCCGGCGAACCCGATCTGCGTCAGCGGAATACCCACACCGGTAATCGCCAGCGTCCCGATCATCATCGCCCAGAAGGTATAGGGGATCTTCTTCCGCAACCCGCCGTATTCCGTCATCTCCTGCTCGTGATGCATCGCGTGAATGACCGAACCGGCCCCAAGGAACAGCAGCGCCTTGAAGAACGCGTGCGTCAGCAGGTGGAACATCGCCGCCGAATACATGCCGACGCCAGCCGCCACGAACATGTAGCCCAGCTGCGAACAGGTCGAATAGGCGATGACGCGCTTGATATCGGTCTGCACCAGCCCCACGGTGGCCGCGAAGAACGCGGTCGAGGCACCGAGGAAGGTGATGAACCCGGTCGCGCCCGGCGCGAATTCCATCAGCGGCGACATGCGGCAGACGAGGAACACACCGGCGGTTACCATGGTCGCGGCGTGGATCAGCGCGGACACCGGCGTCGGGCCCTCCATCGCGTCCGGCAACCAGGTGTGCAGGATCAACTGCGCCGATTTACCCATCGCGCCGATGAACAGCAGGACACAGATCACCTCGATGGCGGTCCACTCGCCCCACAGGAAGTGCAGTTTCTCTTCCGCCAGTGCCGGAGCCGATGCGAATATATCCGAGAAATTGATGCTGTCAGTCAGGAAGAACAGCGCGAAGATTCCCAGCGCAAAGCCGAAATCGCCCACACGGTTGACGATGAACGCTTTCATCGCCGCGGCATTGGCGCTTGGCTTGCGGTAATAAAACCCGATCAGCAGGTAGGATGCGACACCCACGCCTTCCCAGCCAAAGAACATCTGAACCAGATTGTCCGCCGTCACCAGCATCAGCATGGCAAAGGTGAAGAAGGACAGATAGGCAAAGAAACGCGGCTTATAGCTCTCGCCTTCGCGCCATTGCGGATCGTGATCCATGTAGCCAAACGAGTACAGGTGAACCAGCGCCGATACGGTCGTCACCACGATCAGCATGATCGCGGTCAGCCGGTCCAGACGAATGGCCCAGCTTGTCGACAGCGAACCGCTTTCGATCCAGCGCATGATCTCGATTTGCTGGGTGTGGCCGTCAAATGTCAGGAACACGATCCAGGACAGCAGACAGGCCAGAAACAGCAGACCAGTGGCGGTCCACATGGCGGCTTTCTCACCAATGAACTTCCAGCCGAAGCCGCAGAGGATTGCGCCCACCAGCGGGGCAAAGAGGATGGTGGTTTCCATGTTCTCTTACCCCTTCATCATATTGACGTCTTCAACCGCGATGGTGCCACGGTTGCGGAAGAAACAGACCAGAATGGCCAGCCCGATCGCCGCCTCAGCCGCCGCAACGGTCAGCACGAACAGCGTGAAGACCTGCCCGACCAGATCGCCGAGAAAGCTGGAAAACGCCACGAGGTTGATATTCACCGCCAGCAGCATCAGCTCGATGCTCATCAGCAGGATGATGACGTTCTTGCGGTTCAGAAAGAGACCGAAGATGCCGATGACGAACAGCGTCGCCGCTACAGTCAGGTAATGTTCGAGTCCGATCATATGGCCGTTCCTGTCCTTCTCGCGGCACCGAAGTCTTGAAAAGACTTCGAGCCGATTTTTTTTAAAAAAATCGGGTCTGTCACAACCCCTGCCCCGGTTTCACATCCTTCAGCTCCATCGCTTTGGCCGGGTCGCGCATCATCTGGCCGATGATGTCCTGACGCTTGATGTCCTGACGGTGGCGCAGCGTCAGCACGATGGCACCGGTCATGGCCACCAGCAGGATCAGGCCCGCCAGTTGGAACAGAAGGAAGTATTGATCATAAAGGATAACACCCAGCGCCTCGGTGTTGTGGCGGTCTGTCGGGACCGGCTGCGCCAGATTGGCCGCCGCACCCTGCGCACTGTCCCAAGCCCCAAAGGCCATGACGAATTGCATCAGGATGACCAGACCGATCAACAGGGCCAGCGGCATATAGCGCGCCATCTCGGCCTTGAGCTCGGCAAAATCCACGTCCAGCATCATCACCACGAACAGGAACAGCACCGCGACCGCGCCTACGTAGACGATGATCAGCAGCATCGCCACGAACTCGGCCCCCAGCAGCACGAACAGCCCCGCCGCCGATAGGAAAGACAGGATCAGCCACAGCACCGAGTGCACCGGCTGGCGGCTGATCACCGTGAACAGCCCACCGGTGATGGCGCTGATGGCAAACAGGTAGAAGGCAAAGACGGTCATTGATCCTCATCCTCGTTGTCGCCCATGACCTCTTGCGCCAGATCCAGCGCGCGGGTCATGGCCGGGATGCCGGCAAAAACCGACATCTGGCCGATCGTTTCCACGATCTCTTGTTTCTTGGCACCCGCCTCAAGCGCGTGGCGCACGGTCTGACGCACCGCCGAGTCCGCCTGAGCGCCCTGACAGGTCAGCCCGGCCAGCGTCAGCAGCAGGCGGGTCTTGGCATCCAGCCCGTCCTTGTTGACGGTGTTGCCGAACATCATCTCCATGACCTCTTTCGGCATGGTCGGCCACAGCGCCTCGAACCCTTTGGGCGAGAAATTCTCCATCGCCGGGTTCATCGCCTTGGCCATGTCCTGAGCCTGCTTCATCATCAGCTCGAACGGGTTTGTCGGGCTGTCGGTCATCGGTACGGCGCGTCCATTTCCAGATTGCGGGCGATCTCGGCTTCCCAGCGTTCGCCGTTATCCAGCAGTTTTTCCTTGTCGTAGAACAGCTCTTCACGAGTTTCGGTGGCGAACTCGAAGTTCGGGCCTTCGACGATGGCATCGACCGGGCAGGCCTCTTGGCAGAAACCGCAATAGATGCATTTGGTCATGTCGATGTCATAGCGCGTGGTGCGGCGGCTGCCGTCTTCGCGCGGTTCTGCGTCGATTGTGATGGCTTGCGCAGGACAGATCGCCTCACACAGTTTGCAAGCGATGCAGCGTTCCTCGCCGTTGGGATAACGACGCAGGGCGTGTTCGCCGCGGAAACGCGGGGACAGAGGGCCCTTTTCGTGCGGATAGTTCACGGTAGCCTTGGGGGCGAAGAAATACTTCAGCCCCAGCTTCATACCGACCCAGAAGTCCTGCAGCAGGAAATACTTGGCAGCGCGGGTGTAGTCGATTTGGGTCATATCAGCCTCCTACGCTCCAACGCGCGAACGCGCCCCAGAACCAGTCGAATTTCGCCGCGAAGGCCACAAAGACCACCCAGACCAACGAGAATGGCAGGAATACTTTCCAACCCAGCCGCATCAATTGGTCATAGCGGTAGCGAGGCGTAATCGCCTTGACCATCGCGAAGAGGAAGAAGAAGAACGCCATCTTGCCAACCATCCACAGCACGCCATCGGGCAGGCCGGGGATGGGTGACAGCCAGCCGCCGAAGAACAGCAGCGTGGTCAGGGCGCACATCAGGAAGATCGCGATGTACTCACCTGCCATGAACAGCAGGAACGGGGTGGCCGAGTATTCGACCTGATAACCGGCAACCAGTTCCGATTCCGCCTCGGGCAGGTCAAACGGCGGGCGATTGGTTTCGGCCAGTGCCGAGATGAAGAACAGGAAGACCATCGGGAAATGCGGCAGCCAGTACCAGCTGAACAGGCCCAGCCCACCATCCTGCGCGCGGACGATGTCGCCAAAGTTCATCGAACCGGTCGAGATGATCACGCCAATGATGATCAGGCCGATCGAGACCTCATAGGAAATCATCTGCGCCGCCGAGCGCAGCGAGCCAAGGAACGGGTACTTTGAGTTCGACGCCCAACCGCCCATAATCACGCCATAAACCTCGAGCGAGGACACAGCGAAGACATAAAGGATAGCGACGTTGATATCGGACAGAACCCAGCCATCGTTGAACGGGATCACCGCCCAGGCGATCATCGCCAACACGAAGGATGTCAGCGGCGCAAGGATGAAAACGGTTCGGTCCGCCCCTGCCGGGATCACCACTTCTTTCACCACATATTTCAGCGCATCCGCCACCGATTGCAGCAGACCATAAACGCCAACCACGTTGGGTCCGCGGCGCATTTGGACGGCGGCCCAGATTTTGCGGTCGCCATACACAAGGAACAACAGCGAGATCATCACAAAGGCAACAACCGCAAGCACTTGCGCCAGAATGATGATGGCTATTCCGCCGGGGGTGTTAAAGAATTCAGCCATTGGTCCTCACACCGTGGGTATTCCGTTTTCCGCGCGCGATGCAAAGGCCAGATGCCTGCGCAATCTGCGGCTGGGTCGGCGCGTTGGTGTAAACAGCATCTGCCGCTTCAGCGCCACCCTTAATCGTGGGGTCCACACGCATTTGAGGTGCGGCTGTGTGCCAACCGGCACCCGCACCTGCTTGCGATATGAAACGTGCCCGGTTCATTCCGCCGCAATCTTCTCGGATTTGCGGGCCTGCGCCTGCGCCGACAGCTCGGCCATCAATTGCGAGGCACGGGCAATCGGGTTGGTCAGGTAGAAATCCTTAACCGCATTGCGGAAGGTTGCTTTGCCCAGCGGGCCTGCATCAAGCGCCTGAACTTCGTTCTGGATCACCTCGTCGATGCGGGCCAGATGCGGAACCGCCTCGATCAGCGCGGTGCGAAGCTGCGCCAGCGAGTCGAAGGGCAGCGTTGCACCCAGCTCGGCAGACAAGGCCCGCAGGATTGCCCAGTTTTCCTTGGCCTCACCCGGCGCGAACCCGGCGCGCATCGCCAGTTGTGGGCGGCCTTCGGTGTTCACGAACAACCCGTTCTCCTCGGTATAGGCCGCACCCGGCAGGATCACGTCGGCGCGGTGTGCGCCCCGGTCGCCATGGCTGCCCTGATAAATCACGAACGCGCCTTCACCGATCTCGACCTCATCCGCGCCGAGGTTGTAGATCACGTCAGCCGCGCTGACCGCCTCCATACCGCCTGCGTTGGTGGCATCCACATCCATCGCACCGACACGTGACGCCGCGGTGTGCAGGATCAGCAGCCCGCTTTCGGTATTGGCCGCGATGGCCTGCGCGGCAGCCAGAACGGCGGCACCGTCGGCATCTTGCAGCGCGCCCTGCCCGACAATGACGAAGGAGCGTTTGCCCTTGATCTCATCATCGCCGCCCATATCTACAACTTGTTGCAGCGCCGCGCGGTCGCCGCCCATGTGGTGATAGTCATAAGTCAGATCCACCGCAGGCCCGACCAGAGCCACTTCGGCCCCATGTGCCCAGGCCTTGCGGATGCGGGCGTTCAGGACCGGAGCTTCGTCACGCGGATTGGTGCCAATCAGCAAGATACGCTCGGCACTGTCGATGTCCTCGATGGCGGCAGTTCCGGCATAGGCACTGCGGTTGCCTGCAGGCAAACGCGCGCCATCGGTGCGGCATTCGACAACACCGCCCTGCCCTTCGATCATCTGTTTCAAGGCGAATACCGCCTCGACAGGGGCCAGATCGCCGACGATGCCCGCCGGTTTCTCGGCCCCTTTCAGAGCCTCGGCTGCTTTGGTCAGCGCCTCGGGCCACGTTGCGGGGCGCAGCTTGCCGTTCTCACGCACATAGGGCTTGTCCAGACGCTGACGGCGCAACCCGTCCCAGACGAAACGGGTCTTGTCGCTGATCCATTCCTCGTTCACGCCGTCATGGTTACGCGGCAGGAAACGCATGACTTCGCGGCCCTTGGTATCGACGCGGATGTTTGAGCCCAGAGCATCCATCACATCGATGCTTTCGGTCTTGGTCAGTTCCCACGGACGGGCGGTAAAAGCGTAAGGCTTCGATGTCAGCGCGCCCACCGGGCACAGGTCGATGATGTTGCCTTGCAGGTTCGAATCCAGTGTCTGGTTCAAATACGAGGTGATCTCGGCATCTTCCCCCCGCCCGGTCTGACCCATCTGGGTGATCCCCGCGACCTCGGTGGTAAACCGCACACAGCGCGTACAGCTAATACAACGGGTCATCGCAGTGCCAACCAACGGCCCCAGATCCAGATCATCCACCGCGCGCTTGGCTTCCTTGAAGCGCGTGCCGGACAGACCATAGGCCATCGCCTGATCCTGAAGGTCACACTCGCCGCCCTGATCGCAGATCGGGCAATCCAGCGGGTGGTTGATCAGCAGGAATTCCATCACCCCTTCGCGGGCCTTCTTGACCATGGGCGAGTTCGTCTTGACCACGGGCGGCTGTCCTTCCGGCCCTGGGCGCAGGTCGCGCACCTGCATCGCGCACGAGGCGGCGGGTTTCGGCGGCCCGCCCACAACCTCGACCAGACACATCCGGCAGTTCCCGGCAATCGACAGACGCTCGTGATAGCAGAAGCGCGGCACCTCGACCCCGGCCTCTTCACAGGCCTGGATCAGGGTCATCGCACCATCGACTTCGATTTCCTGCCCGTCGATATTGACTTTGCGGAGGTCAGACATGGTCTAGTTCGCCCTCAAATACACGCCAATGGCGCTGTTTCTTTTGATTTCCTTCTTGCCCAGCGTGCAGAAGGATTTGGGATTTTCGTAGGACACGCCGTTTTTGGACAGGTATGCCTCGCCCTTGGCACGCATCCGGTCCTTTTCGGCATCCGAATCCACATAGGCGCGGATTTCGGTGTCCGAATATCCCAGTTCATTCGCTTTGGACCGCAGTCCCCACATCACACTAATCGCTTTCAACCGACGCCCACTGATCGAGGGGCAGTATTCCGAGATCTCATTTGCGATGGCGATGTAGTAGAGTTCGTTGTCAATCTCTTTGACTTCGCGCAAGGGCGGTTTCGCCTCGGCAGCGACGGGAAGTATCAGCACAGTGGCCAGAGCAAGCTTTTTCAAAACAGACATGAGGTTTCCTTTCGTCTTGGGTTCCCCAAGACGCCCCCCATCCGCCCTGCTAGGCAATATCGCCCGACCTTCCGGCGCGTGATATCCGATAACCTTGCTCATGGACGCTGACACGTTCCTGCAAAGACCAGTTTGTCATTCTCGATTCGCAGGTTCTGCGGCTCGGTGTCCGGGCCAACGGACCACTTGATCCGCGAGGATCCGAAATTCTGCACGCAATATTTGGTGCCCTCAAAGCGCCCAGCCTCGCGCGCGCCATCGAACGAGGCGGAAACCCCATTCACGGTGACCGTGAATTGAGTCGGCATTCGCTTCTTGTCGACGGCTTTGGCCTTGGTGCGGAAATACTGGCCGTCAAAGGCAACGCGCGTGGCGCTTGACGGTGCTTCTCCACACGCCACAAGCAGCGTCATCGCAGCCAGCGCACCGGTCAGGGATCGTGTCATGCGTATCATCAGAACGCCGCCACCAATGCGAAAAGGCCCATCAGAACCATGCAGACCCAACCGGCCACATAGGCGACCGAGCGCAGTCCGCTATGCGGTTTGCCAAGTCCGCGCAGGTGGATCACCAACATCAAAATGCGGGCCAGCAGCGCCAGAGATGCAAGCAGATTGATCCAAAACGGGCTTGCGCCCAACAGGATCGCAGCAACCGTCACGGTCAGAAATGCAGGCAGGGTTTCGGTGCCGTTCAGATAAGCACGGTTCAGTCGATAAGCCTTGTCTGAATAGTCCTGATCCGGAGTCGCACCCGGTGCCAGCCCCTTGCCCGCCTTGGCCAAGGCCGAGAACGGCGACATGAACAAAACGATCAGGGTAAAGATCACCAACGCGGCAATCGCGTGAGAATATTCAGCATATGCTTCCATAAGACTTACTCCGCCGCCATCGCACCCATGCGGCCCGTTTTCTGGGCCTTGATGCGATCTTCGATCTCTTCACGGAAGTTGCGGATCAGACCCTGGATCGGCCAGGCGGCCGCATCGCCAAGGGCGCAGATCGTGTGACCTTCGACCTGTTTGGTCACGTCGAACAGCATGTCGATCTCTTCCAGTTCCGCCTCGCCACGCACCAGACGGTCCATGACGCGCATCATCCAGCCGGTGCCTTCACGGCAGGGCGTACACTGGCCGCAGCTTTCGTGCTTGTAGAATTTCGACAGACGCCAGATCGCCTTGATGATGTCGGTGGACTTGTCCATCACGATCACCGCCGCCGTGCCAAGGCCCGAGCCCAATTCGCCGCGCAGATAGTCGAAATCCATAATCGCATCGCGCATGTTCTCGCCACGCACACATGGCACGGACGAGCCACCGGGGATCACCGCCAGCAGATTGTCCCAACCGCCGCGAATGCCGCCGCAATGGGTTTCGATCAGGTCCTCGAAGGAAATCGACATTGCCTCTTCGACGACGCAGGGGTTGTTCACATGGCCCGAGATCGCAAACAGCTTGGTGCCGGCGTTGTTCTGACGGCCAAAGCCCGCGAACCAATCTGCACCCCGGCGCAGGATAGTCGGCACAACAGCGATGGAT
Organism: Ruegeria sp. L12; assembly: GCF_056531745.1. Classification (NCBI taxonomy): domain Bacteria; kingdom Pseudomonadati; phylum Pseudomonadota; class Alphaproteobacteria; order Rhodobacterales; family Roseobacteraceae; genus Ruegeria; species Ruegeria sp. L12. The sequence goes on along the minus strand of NZ_JBQFMH010000003.1, from coordinate 395,872 downwards.
TCCACGTTGTTCACCGTGGTCGGGCAACCATACAGCCCCGCCCCTGCCGGGAACGGAGGTTTCATCCGCGGCATACCCTTTTTGCCCTCAAGGCTTTCAATCAGGGCGGTTTCCTCGCCGCAGATATAGGCCCCGGCGCCGTGATGCAGGAACAGATCAAAATCCCAGCCCGATCCGGCGGCGTTCTTGCCCAGAAGGCCCGCGTCATAGGCTTCGTCAATTGCCGCCTGCAACGCCTCACGCTCGCGGATATATTCGCCGCGCAGGTAGATATAGCAGGTATGCGCGTTCATCGCGAAAGAGGCGATCAGACAACCCTCGATCAGCGTATGCGGATCGTGACGCATGATCTCGCGGTCTTTGCAAGTTCCGGGCTCGGATTCATCTGCGTTTACAACCAGATAGGACGGGCGCCCATCGCTTTCCTTGGGCATGAACGACCATTTCAGACCGGTCGGGAAACCCGCACCGCCACGTCCGCGCAGCCCTGAATCCTTCATCGTCTGGATAATCCAGTCGCGCCCCTTTTCGATCAGGCCAGCAGTGCCGTCCCAATGCCCCCGGGCCTGCGCGCCGCGCAACGTACGCTCGTGCATCCCGTAGATGTTGGTAAAGATCCGGTCCTGATCCTTCAGCATCATTCGTTACCTTCAGCTGTCCTGACGCATACGCCAGAGTTGAAATATGTTCACGCCCGCATAGATGAATCCTGCCAGAGCGGCAAAATCAAACAACAGCGCATAGCGCCCCGGCATCCCCAGCGCGGGGCCGACAAATAAGGTCATGCCAAGCCAAACCACCATCGTCACGGCGATGACGATGCCGATATGTCGGCCCTTTCGGGCTATGGCCTGTTCCTTGTCCTTGTCCATCTCATCCCGATGCCCCGGATGGGCATCTGTCCTAGTCTTCGTAAGTGCCGTCTTCCTTGGCACGTTTAGCAAACTCGGTGTCCTCACCCGCCGCCAGCTTGGCCGCCTGTTCGATCCAGCCGTCGCGTTCGATCCGGCCCTTGAACTTCAGCCGGGCGTCAACCCAGGCCACCTGTTCGGGCGTCCAGGCCGCGATCTGGTCGTAGTGGTAGAAGCCCAGTTCGTTCAGTGTTTCTTCGAGCTTGGGCCCGACGCCTTTCAGCAGCTTGAGGTCATCTGCCTTGCCATCCCTCGCGCCGGTCAGCGTCTCAGGTTGGTCTTCCTTGACCTCGGCAGTTTCCGGTTTGGTTTCCTTGGCCTTGGCCTTCGCCTCAGCAGCTTGTTTCGCCGCCGGTTTCGGCGCTTCGGGCGCTTTCGGAGGTTTCGCAGCCGCCGCAGCGCCCGCCTGTTTGCCATCCTTGTCCAGCCACGGCGTCAGGATCGGCACCTCTGATCCGTCAATGCGCTTGACGGTGTCGCCCAGATCGGTCGCCAGTTGCACGCTGGCATTGTACTGCGTCCGACCGCTGTCATGTTCGGTCAGGCTGGTCAGCCCTTTCAGCGGTTCCGCCCCATAGCGCCCGTTTTGCGGGCCCGGCACCGGCACATTGCCCGCCGTCAGATCATCGATGATCCGGCCAAAGCTCTCAGCCGTCAGGTCTTCGTAATAATCCTTGCCGATCTGCGCCATCGGAGCATTGGTGCAGGACCCGAGACATTCGACCTCTTCCCAGCTCAGCTTGCCATCGGCAGAGAGTTCATGCGGTTTCGCAGCGATCTTGTCCTTGCAGACCGCAATCAGATCCTCGGCCCCGCAGATCATGCAGGAGGTCGTGCCGCACACCTGAATATGTGCTACAGACCCAACCGGTTGCAGTTGGAACATGAAGTAGAACGAGGCCACTTCGAGCACGCGAATATAGGCCATGCCCAGCATGTCGGCGACAGACTCGATCGCCGGACGGCTCAACCAGCCCTCCTGCTCCTGCGCGCGCCAGAGCAGAGGGATCACCGCACTGGCCTGACGACCTTCGGGATATTTGGTGATTTGCGCTTCGGCCCATTGCTGGTTGGCAGCGGTGAAGGCAAAGCTTTCGGGTTGTTCGGGATGCAGACGGCGGAGCATTAGCGGTCAATCTCTCCAAATACGACGTCCATGGTGCCGATGATGGCGGCGACGTCGGCCAGTTGATGCCCTCCGGCGACGTGGTCCATGGCTTGCAGGTGCAGGAACCCGGGCGCGCGCAGTTTGGCGCGATAGGGTTTGTTGGTGCCGTCGGCGACCAGATAGACGCCGAACTCGCCCTTGGGGGCCTCGACGGCGGCATAGACCTCACCTGCGGGGACGTGGAAGCCTTCGGTATAGAGTTTGAAGTGATGGATCAGGCTTTCCATCGAGGTCTTCATGTCCGAGCGTTTCGGCGGGGTGATCTTGCCACGGGCCAGAACGTCACCGGGGCACTCGCGGATTTTGGCGATGGCCTGACGGATGATCAGCAGCGACTGGCGCATCTCTTCCATGCGCACCAGATAGCGGTCATAGCAGTCGCCGTTCTTGCCGACGGGGATCTGAAACTCGAACTCGTCATAGCATTCATAGGGCTGCGCACGACGCAGGTCCCAGGCCAGACCCGAGCCGCGCACCATCACGCCCGAGAAGCCGTATTTTTGAATGTCATCCTCGGTCACGACGCCAATATCGGCGTTGCGCTGTTTGAAGATGCGGTTTTCGGTCAGCAGACCGTCAATGTCATCGAGAACGGCGGGAAACTCGTGGCTCCAAGCCTCGATATCGTCCAGCAGTTCCGGCGGCAGGTCCTGATGCACGCCACCGGGGCGGAAATAGGCGGCGTGCAGGCGGGCACCACAGGCACGCTCATAGAACACCATAAGCTTTTCACGCTCTTCAAACCCCCACAGCGGCGGAGTCAGAGCACCCACATCCATGGCTTGAGTGGTCACGTTCAGCAGGTGGTTCAGAATGCGCCCAATCTCAGAATAGAGAACCCGGATCAAAGAGCCACGACGCGGTACTTCAACACCGGTCAGTTTTTCGATGGCCAGACACCAGGCATGTTCCTGGTTCATCGGCGCCACGTAGTCAAGACGGTCGAAATACGGCAGATTCTGCAGATACGTCCGGCTTTCCATCAGCTTTTCGGTGCCACGGTGCAGCAGGCCGATATGCGGGTCGCAACGCTCGACGATCTCGCCGTCCAGTTCGAGCACCAGACGCAGTACCCCGTGCGCCGCAGGGTGTTGCGGGCCGAAGTTGATGTTGAAGTTGCGGATCTTCTGTTCTCCGCTCAGCGCGTCCGTGCTGCCGTCATCATATCTTGAGCCGTCCATCAACGCCCTCGTTTCTTCTTCGCTTCGGCCCGAACCCGGACCTTTTCCGCCTCAGCCGCCTTGGCAGCGGCCCCGGCCAGCAGAACACCCAGCGCACCCAGCGCGATCAGTTCCCCCAGCCCCATCAGCGGCGCTCCATCTCTTGCAGTTTCATGGCCATGATCCAGATCAGGACCAGCGTTCCAATGGGGATGACGCAGGCGACAACCCAATATTTCTCGATCCCGAAATGCGGTAGCAGTTTCAGCATCGGAATGATCGTGGCGACCGTGACGGCAATCCAGATCAGGAACTCCATGACTTACGACTCCTGTTTCTCATCCCCCGGAAGAATGTAGTTGGCACCTTCCCACGGGGACATGAAATCGAACTGACGGTATTCCTGCACCAGACTGACCGGTTCGTAGACCACGCGCTTTTGCGCCTCGTCATAGCGGACCTCTGTGTAACCGGTGGTCGGGAAATCCTTGCGCAGCGGATAACCCCGGAACCCATAGTCGGTCAGGATGCGCCGCAGGTCCGGATGGCCCGAGAACAGGATGCCGAACATGTCGAACACCTCACGCTCGAACCAGTTGGCCGAGGGGTGGACGTCCACGATCGAGGGCACCATGTCCTCCTCGCGGATCGAAACCCGCAGGCGGATACGCTGGTTCTGGTACATCGACAGGAAGTGATAGACCACGTCGAACCGCTTGGCCCGTTCGGGGTAGTCGACGCCGGTGATGTCCACGAGGGTCGAAAACTTGCAGTTCTGATCGTTCCGCAGAAACTCGACGAATTCTACCAGATTCGAAGGCGCCACATCGACATTCAGCTCGCCATGGGTCACGTCCCAAGACAGAACGCAATCGGCCCGTTTTAGTTCCAGCTGCGCGCCGAGTTCCTTGAGTGCTTCGCTCATCCCCACTCTCCTCAGCGTACAATCGTGCCGGTACGGCGGATTTTGCGTTGCAGTTGCATCAGACCGTACAGCAATGCCTCGGCGGTCGGAGGGCAGCCGGGCACGTAAATATCCACCGGCACAACGCGGTCACAGCCGCGTACGACGGAATAGGAATAGTGATAGTAGCCGCCGCCATTCGCGCAGGAGCCCATCGAGATCACGTAACGCGGCTCGGGCATCTGGTCGTAGACCTTGCGCAGTGCGGGGGCCATTTTGTTGGTCAACGTACCGGCCACGATCATCACATCCGACTGACGCGGGGAGGCACGCGGCGCGATACCGAACCTTTCCGCATCATAGCGCGGCATCGAGGTGTGCATCATCTCAACCGCGCAGCAGGCGAGACCGAATGTCATCCAGTGTAGTGAACCGGTGCGGGCCCAGTTGATGATGTCTTCGGTCGATGTCAGCAAGAATCCCTTGTCCTGCAGCTCGGCATTCAGGGCCTGGGTGGCGACTTCCTTGTCGACGCCGGCGGTGTTTGCACCCGTCATCACTCCCATTCCAGGGCCCCCTTCTTCCATTCATAGGCAAAGCCGATGGTCAGCACCGCCAGGAACACCATCATGGACCAGAACCCGACATCGCTGATGTCTTTGAAGCCCACGGCCCAGGGAAACAGGAAGGCGATTTCCAGATCGAAGATGATGAAGAGAATCGAGACCAGATAGAATCGGACATCGAATTTCATCCGCGCGTCATCGAAGGCGTTGAAGCCACATTCATATGCGCTGACTTTTTCCGGGTCGGGATTGCGGACGGCCAATACAACAGCGGCAAGAATCAAGACGATTCCAAGGCCTACGGCAACGGCCAGAAACACCAGAATCGGGAGGTACTCCCGCAGCAGGTCTTCCACGTATAGCTCCTTTCCTGCGCAAACCCCAAAGGGACGCACGGTCAATTGGCGTGTTGACTGGACATTCTCTATCCGTGCGGGGTCAGAGGGTCAACCGAACACAGACGCGCAGAGAGCTATTATTGCGCTTGCTTTCCCAACAAGCGGCGCTGACGTTGCATCCCAGCCGAGAGTCGCGGCAATCGGGCTAAACCTGTTTATTCCATATAGGTTTTCGCTTGTCGAAGAACGCGGCGATTCCCTCGCGCGCCTCATCGGTTTCCCAACGCGCGACCAGCCCGCGAATGGTCTGGTCGATCACGGCATCGTCAATAGATGGCCCCAGCGACCGGATCAGTTCCTTGGCCGAGGCGACAGCTCCGGGCGCGCAGGAGAGATAGGGCAGCACCTCGGCCTCAACCGCATCCGCCAGAGCGTCGGCGGGCACTGTCCGGGCCAGCAGACCCAGCTCGACCGCTTCCGCCGCATCAAACAGGCGAGCCGACATAAAGACCCGTCGTGCCCGCGCCTCACCCATGCGGGCGATGACATAGGGGCCGATGGTGGCCGGGATCAGACCCAGACGGGTTTCGGTCAGGCCCATCTTCAGGCTCTCTACCCCGATCGCCACATCGCAGACCGATGCCATACCGACACCGCCGCCAAACGCATTGCCCTGTAATGCTCCGATCAAGGGCTTGGGCAGGGTGTTCAGTGCATTCAGCATCTCGGCCAGCTTGCGCGCTTCGACAAAGCGCGTCTCGGGGTCGGCCGCCATCTGCGCCTGCATCCAGCTCAGATCGCCACCGGCGCAGAAACTTTTGCCCGAAGCGGCCAGAACCACCACCCGCACCGCCTCATCATTGGCCAGTTGCCCGGCGGCCTGCGTCAGTTCGGCAATCATCTGCGCCGACAGCGCGTTGTGCTTTTCAGGACGATCCAGCGTGAGTGTTGCGACGCCACGCGCGTCTGTATTCAGTGTAATGGTCTCGAACATTTCCTATTCCGCCCGCATTGCCCGCGCCATGTCTGCCGCCTGTTCCAAAACAGACGCATCCAGACCGGTCTCATATCCCAACCGCTCCAGATGTGCGGCTACGGCTTCGGTCGCGACATTACCCGCAGCGCCCTGCGCATAAGGGCAACCGCCCAGCCCCCCCACGGCGGCATCGAATACCCGCACACCCAGCGCCAGCGAGGCATCGATATTGTCAATCGCCCGCCCGTTGGTATCGTGGAAATGCCCCGCAAGCCGGGTAACCGGCACCCGTTCACGCACCGCCAACAGCATATGGGCGATCTTGTCCGGGGTCCCCTGCCCAATCGTATCCCCCAGCGAAATCTCATAGCAGCCGTGGGCAAACAGGGCATCCGCCACCTCGGCCACTTTTTCGGGCGGGGTTGGGCCGTCATAAGGGCAATCCGTCACGCAGGAGACATAGCCCCGGACCGGCAGATCGATATGCCGCGCCGCTTCGAGAATGGGCACAAACCGTTCGATGGATTCAGCAATCGTCGCATTGATATTCGCCTTCGAGAACCCCTCGGATGCCGACGCAAACACCGCAATCTCATCCGCCTTTGCCGCCAAGGCGTCCTCATACCCGCGCATATTCGGCGTCAGCGCTGCGTAACGCACGCCGTCGGCCCGCGTGATCCCGGCCAGAACATCACCGCTGCCCGCCATTTGCGGCACCCATTTGGGAGAGACAAAGCTGGCAACCTCGATCCGATTGAACCCGGCCCGGCTGAGGCAATCGACCAGCGCCACTTTCTCGGCCACCGGAATCTCGCGTTGTTCGTTCTGCAACCCATCGCGCGGCCCGACCTCGAATATCTCGACCCGTTCTTTCATCAGCGCATCCCTTCCCGGTTTCTTCTTGTTTCAAATACGGATGACTGTGCCACGCAATTCACTGTCCGAACAGATCAATCCTCGGCCAGCCGAACCAGCGCCGCCCCGGCCTCGACCTGAGCGCCTGCTTCGGCCAACACCTCGGCCACCACGCCATCGCGCGCGGCCAGCAGCGAGTGTTCCATCTTCATAGCTTCCAGAATGGCCAGACGGTCGCCTTCCTCCACCTCCTGCCCAGCCGAGGCAAAGACGGCCTTGACCAAACCGGGCATCGGCGCCTCGATCACGTTGGTGTCGCCCGCCGCACTGGCATCGCGGTCCAGAGGGTCCACGACCTCGAACACCTGCCCGTAATCGTCGAACACGGTGACCTGAGGTCCTGCGATGACAACGTTGGGCATGGGCTTTTCATCGATGGTCCAACTACCGAGGTGCTGTGCGACGAGTTGCGTACCGTCAACCTCCCAAACCTGCCGATCCGGGCCTTCGACCTGTACATCCAGATCAACAGTCTCTCCGTTCCGCAGCAACTGCACCGCGCGATGTAACGGAGCCCAGAGGGTAAAGCCTGTTTCAGAATTTGCGTCTGCCAGACCCAGCGCGGTCATCGCCGCAGCCACCGCTGACGCATGACCAGTGTCAGCCGACTGTACCAAATCCTCAAGGTCGCGCCCGATCAGCCCGGTATCCACATCGCCCGACGCAAACCCGCTGTGACGCGTCAAGGCGCCAAGGAATGCAAGGTTGGTCACCGTCCCGGCAACCTCGGTGCGGCGCAAGACGCGGTGCAGGCTTTCCAAAGCGACCGCGCGTGTCGGGCCATGCACCACGACCTTGGCAATCATCGGATCATACCACGGGCTGATGGTATCCCCGGCCCGCACACCACTATCGGCGCGACATTCCTGCGGGAAATGCAGATGGGTCAGAGTACCCGTCGCGGGCAAAAAGCCCTTGGGTACGTCCTCGGCATAAAGCCGCGCTTCGAAGGAATGCCCGTTGATCGACAAATCATCCTGCTGTTTCGGCAGGCTTTCGCCCGCCGCCACCCGCAGCTGCCATTCCACCAGATCGACACCGGTGATTGCCTCAGTCACCGGGTGTTCGACCTGCAGGCGCGTGTTCATCTCCATGAACCAGAACCGATCCGGTCGCAGCCCGTCCGAGGCATCGACGATGAACTCAACCGTCCCCGCGCCTTTATACCCGATGGCCTCAGCCGCGCGCACGCCCGCCTGCCCCATCGCTTCGCGCATTTCAGCGGTCATGCCGGGGGCCGGAGCCTCTTCGATCACTTTCTGATGCCGCCGCTGGAGCGAGCAATCGCGTTCGAACAGATGCACCGCATGGGTGCCATCGCCGAACACCTGCACCTCGATATGGCGGGGCTTGGCGACAAACTTCTCAACCAGCACCGCGTCGTTGCCAAAGGCAGTCTTCGCCTCACCGCGCGCACTGTCCAATGCGGCCGAGAAGTCTTCGGGTTTCTCGACCAGCCGCATCCCCTTACCGCCACCGCCCGCAACGGCCTTGATCAGAACAGGGTAGCCGATGGTATCGGCCGCGCCCGACAGATGTTCCGGGTCCTGATTGTCCCCATGATAGCCGGGCACTACGGGAACCCCCGCCTGCTCCATCAACACCTTGGCGGCGTCCTTCAGGCCCATCTTGCGGATCGCATCCGCCGAAGGGCCAATAAAGGTCAGCCCCGCAGCCTCAACCGCATCCACAAAATCCGGATTCTCGGACAGAAAGCCATAGCCGGGATGGATCGCCTGCGCGCCCATACTCAGCGCGGCCTGAATGATCACATCGCCCTTGAGATAGCTCTCAGCCGGGGCCGCACCACCGATATGAACAGCTTCATCCGCCATCTGCACATGCTTTGCCGACTTATCCGCATCGGAATAAACCGCGACGCAAGAGACACCCATTTTCTGAGCGGTTTCCATGACCCGACAGGCAATCTCGCCCCGGTTGGCAATCAGGATTTTGTTGAACATAGCTTACCCCTCAACCGCCAGATCTTCGACAAGGTGAAACCGTTCGCAGAGCAACTCCATCTCGGGATCGAATCCGCCATTTCGCTCGAAATACCGGCGGTGATCCTCGCGCCATCCTTCGAGTGTCTCATTCTCGCCTTCGGCCAACGCAAAATCCTCGGTCACATCGCAATAGCGGCGGGTAGAGACCTCGACAGTTTCAATCACCAAGGCCGGGCGATCATCCCAATCCAGTGCAATATCCCGCCGCCCAACGACCGGCGTATCAGCGCTACCTTCCGGATAGTCGCGCAATGCTCCGCAAGTTGCAGTTTTCTTCCCTGCGCGTACCAAATCCAACAGCTCGGCGCTCAGCACAGCATTGTCGCCGAACTTGAAAGTTTGCGCGCCCGGATAGCGGGTTTTCAGTTGTTCCAGTCCGCTCATCTTACATCCTGAACACGCCGAAGCGTGTCTCCTCAATCGGGGCATTCAGCGCAGCACTCAGCGACAGGGCCAACACATCGCGGCTTTTGCGCGGATCGATGATGCCGTCATCCCACAACCGTGCCGAGGCATAGAGCGGGTGCGACTGCTCCTCGAACATCTCCAGCGTTGGACGTTTGAATTCGGCCTCTTCCTCGGCCGACCATGTACCGCCCTGCCGTTCAATCCCGTCGCGCTTGACGGTGGCCAGCACGCCCGCAGCCTGCTCGCCCCCCATCACCGAAATGCGCGAATTCGGCCATGTCCACAGGAACCGAGGCTGATAGGCGCGCCCCGCCATGCCATAGTTCCCGGCCCCGAAGGACCCGCCCACCAACATGGTAATCTTGGGCACCGAAGTCGTCGCGACCGCCGTCACCATCTTGGCCCCGTGCCGCGCGATACCTTCGTTTTCGTATTTGCGGCCAACCATGAACCCGGTGATGTTCTGCAGGAACACCAGCGGCGTTTTGCGCTGCGAACACAGTTCCACGTAATGCGCGCCCTTCTGCGCCGCCTCGGAAAACAGCACCCCATTATTGGCGATGATGCCCACCGGACACCCTTTGACATGGGCAAAACCGGTCACCAGCGTCTCGCCGAACCGGGGTTTAAATTCATCGAAGCGCGAGCCATCGACCAGCCGCGCAATCACCTCACGGATGTCATACGGCGTGCGCAGGTCGGCCGGGACAACGCCCAGAATTTCCTCGGGATCATAAGCGGGTTCTTCCGATGCCTCGAACCGTAGGCCGGGCTTCAGCCAGGCACCGCCTAACGACCCCACAGCCCGTCGCGCCAGCGCCAGCGCGTGGGCATCATCCTCGGCCAGATAATCCGCCACACCGGACAGGCGCGTGTGCACGTCACCGCCGCCCAGATCCTCGGCACTCACCACCTCTCCGGTCGCGGCCTTGACCAGAGGCGGCCCGGCCAGAAAGATTGTCCCCTGATCGCGCACGATAATGGTCACATCCGACATCGCGGGCACATAGGCCCCACCCGCCGTACAGGACCCCATCACCACGGCAATCTGAGCGATCCCCTTCGCGCTCATCCGCGCTTGGTTATAGAAGATGCGGCCAAAGTGGTCGCGGTCAGGGAAGACCTCATCCTGATTGGGCAGGTTGGCGCCGCCGCTGTCGACCAGATAGATGCAGGGCAGATGGTTTTCCTCGGCAATTTCCTGCGCGCGCAGGTGTTTCTTGACCGTCATCGGATAGTAAGTACCACCCTTCACGGTGGCATCGTTGCACACCACCATAACCTCGCGCCCCTGAACCCGGCCAATGCCCGCGATCACCCCGGCACAGGGTGCTGCATCGCCATACATCCCATGCGCCGCCGTCGCGCCGATTTCAAGGAACGGAGACCCCGGGTCGAGCAGGTTCGCCACCCGACGACGCGGCAGCATCTTGCCCCGCGATTCATGCCGCGCGCGGGATTTCTCACCTCCGCCCATGCGGGCGGCTTCAGCGGCGGCAGAGATTTGGGACAGCGCGTCGAGATGAGCCGCGCGGTTTGCCTTGAAGCCCTCAGAGGTGGGCATGGCTTTGGATGTGAGTTTCATGTCTAAAGCACCTGTTTTTCTTCTTCGCGTTCAGTCGCGCGTTGGAGAATTCTCAGCGTGAGCCAGCCAGCCAATGCGTCCGCATAGCCACAAGCATCCTGCTCGGAGACACCTTCGATCTGAATATCGTCACAATCAGCTATCGCTGGTGCAAATTGTGCTAATATTTCATTGTCGAATATTATCTTTGCATCTCTTATTACGTCCTGCGCCGCAGGAGGATCTTCGTAACCAAGACGGTTTGTTTCTGGGATTTGAGACCACTCCGAAATCGTTTTGTCGCGCATCCACTTTGACACCACCAAAACGCATCTTTCGACCTCAGCACTTGGGTCCGCCAACGTGCACATCCTGTGGCTTTGGCCGACACATTCCACATCCATAGGAAGCGCATAGTCGACATTTGGAACAAGATCAGTGCAGGCTCGCAAAAATGCGACTGTATCAAACCTTTCGGGGGCAGCTGTCTCGGCTTGTGTTGCCAAGCTAACTGCACCCAGCGTAGTCGCCAAAATTAAGAAGCTTCTCAATTCGAATATCACTTGTTCAACTCCCCCGCCGCCCGCGCCTTCAATTCCTTCCGGATCACCTTCCCCGTCACCGTCATCGGCAGTTCCTCCAAAAACGCCACCTCACGCGGATAGGAGTACTGCGCCAGACGGTCCTTGACCCAATCCTGCAATTCCTGCTCCGACGCTTCGACTTCCGGTTTCAAAACCACATAGGCCTTCACGATCTCTGTCCTAAGCGGGTCAGGTTTGCCGACCACGCCCACTGTCGCCACCGCCGGGTGGGTCAGCAGGCAATCCTCGATCTCGGCGGGTCCAATGCGATAGCCAGCCGATGTGATCACATCATCATCGCGGCCAACGAAGCGCAGATAGTTGCCCTCCCACACGCCGCGGTCTCCGGTGATCAGCCAATCGCCCCGGAACTTCTCAGCGGTCGCTTGCGGATTGTTCCAGTATTCCAGCAGCATCGAGGCCGAGCCGCGCCGGATGGCCACATCGCCCTCGTCGTCAGACAACTGACCATCCTCATCGATCACTGCCATCTCATGCCCCGGCACCGGTTTGCCGATACAGCCGGGTTGCACGGGAAAGTCCTGAGCGCAGGAGGACACAACCATGTTGCATTCTGTCTGGCCGTAGAACTCGTTGATTGTCAGGCCAAACGCCTGCCGCCCCCAAGCCAGCATCTCGGCCCCCAGCGGCTCACCACCCGATGCAACCGAGCGCAGGCCGGGGATCGCCTGATCCGCCGCCTTGAGCATCCGCAATGCCGTCGGCGGGAAGAATACGTTGCGCACACCGCCGCGCGTGATCACATCAGCGCAGGCCTCGGGCGAAAACTTGTCCAGCCGCGCCGCGACAACGGGTATGCCCAGCGCCAGCCCCGGCATCAGCACATCGAACAGCCCGCCGATCCAGGCCCAATCCGCAGGCGTCCACAGGCAGTCACCGTCGCGCAGATGATTGTGGCTGATCGACACGCCGGGCAGATGGCCAGTCAACACCCGATGCCCGTGCAACGCGCCCTTGGGGCTGCCGGTGGTGCCCGAGGTATAGATCAGTACCGCAGGATCCTCGGGACCAGTATCCGCGAAGGGCACCGGGTCGCCCTCCTGTCCGATCTGATCTGCCAGCAAAGGTCGGGCAAGCTCGCCGACCAACGCTGCGCCCTCGGCATCCGTCAGAACAATTCGCGCGCCCGCATCGCCGATGCGAGAGGCCAAAGCATCCCGTTTGAACAGTTTGAACAACGGCACCGAAATCGCACCGATCTTCCAGATCGCCAGATGGGCTGCCGCACACCACGGCGACTGGCTGAGCAATACCCCTACCCGATCCCCTGGTCGGATCTGTCCCAGCAGCGCCCGCGCAATACTGTCCACCTGCCCCGCAAGCGCACCAAAGGTGACAGGTTCAGCGCGCTGGCCAGTCAGATCGATGAGCGCCACGCGGTCGCTGAGCTGCGCCAGACACTGCCGCGCCATGTTCAGCCTGTCAGGGATGTCCCAGCCGCCATCTGGGCGCAAACCCGGTATGCACTCAGTGGAAAGCACGCTGGTTTTCCCTTGTTTTACGGGGCTTTGCATCACCACCTGAACCAATTGACAGGCCCGAGATTTGATACAGATCAGAGTCCTTGAATTCTTCCCGGTTCAAAACTGTGGCATTAACAGAACCAAAGGCATGAATATGACCAGAAAACTCGCCGCTTTGACCCTGTCTACCGCCCTTGTTGCACTTGCAGCGCCGGCCGTTGCTCAAACGCAGGGCGATTGGACGCTTGGCATCGGTGTTGGCTATGTCGATCCTAAATCCGACAACGGCACGCTGGATGGCGCGAGCGCCAGTATCGGCTCGAGCACCCGCCCGATCTTCACCGCCGAGTATTTCGTGCGCGACAATCTGGGTATCGAATTGCTGGCCTCGACACCGTTCAAGCACGATATTACCCTCGCTGGCAGCTTTGACGCGGGCAGCGTCAAGCAACTGCCGCCGACCTTGTCGCTGAACTATCACTTCCCCACCAACAGCGCCTGGAAACCCTATGTTGGCGCGGGTCTGAACTATACCATCTTCTTCGACGAAGATTCTCCGATCGACGGCCTGAAAGTCGACGATTCCTTCGGTGTTTCGCTGCAAGCGGGGCTTGACTATCAGATTACCGAAAAAGGGGCCGTGCGTCTGAACGTGCGCTGGTTCGATATCGACGCGGATGTCTCGGTGAACGGCACCAAAATCGGCACCGCCGAAGTCGATCCGTTCCTGGTTGGCCTGTCCTACGTGCATCAGTTCTGATCCTTTGAAAGATGCCCCGCAGTTCGTTGAATCGCGGGGCGTTTTCCTTCACAGCATTTCGTTCATCATTTCCCGACCGATCAGCATCCGGCGAATTTCACTGGTGCCCGCACCGATCTCCATCAACTTGGCATCGCGGAAGATGCGGCTGACCGGAGAATCCGACAGGAACCCGGCCCCGCCCAGCGCCTGCACAGCCTGATGCGCCTGCACCATCGCCTGCTCGGACGCATAAAGACAACACGCCGCCGCATCCTGCCGCGTCACATCCCCCCGGTCACACGCCTTGGCAACCTCATAGACATAAGCCCGGGCCGAGTTCATCGCGGTGTACATGTCCGCGATCTTGCCCTGCATCAGTTGGAACGACCCGATGGGTTTGCCGAACTGCTTGCGCTCGGCCAGATAGGGCATGACCTCGTCCAGACAGGCGGCCATGATGCCGGTGCCGATCCCGGCCAGAACCACCCGCTCATAATCCAGCCCTGACATCAGAACGGCGACACCCCGCCCCTCTTCGCCCAGCACGTTTTCAAACGGCACTTCGACATCTTCAAAGATCAGTTCGGCCGTGTTCGATCCCCGCATCCCAAGCTTGTCGAAATGGGGCGATGTGGAAAAACCCTTCATCTCTTTCTCGATCAGAAAGGCGGTGATGCCCTTCGACCCCGCCTCCGGGTCGGTCTTGGCGTAAACGACCAGAGTATCCGCGTCTGGCCCGTTGGTGATCCAGTATTTGTTCCCGTTCAGCCGGTAATGATCATTGCGCTTTTCAGCGCGCAGCTTCATCGACACCACATCCGAACCGGCCGAGGGCTCGGACATGGCCAGCGCCCCCACATGATCGCCCGAGATCAGCCGCGGCAAATACTTCTGCTTCTGCTCATCCGTGCCGTTCAGCTTGATCTGGTTCACACACAGATTCGAATGCGCCCCATAAGACAGCGATACCGAGGCCGAGGCCCGCGCCACCTCTTCCACGGCGATGGTGTGCGCCAGATAGGACATCCCCGCACCGCCATACTCTTCAGGCACGGTGACACCCAGCAGGCCAAGCTCTCCCATCTCTTTCCACAGCTCGTTTGGGAAGGCGTTGGACTTGTCGACCTCCGCCGCCATCGGCTTCACGCGCTCCTGTGCCCAGCGATGCACCATTTCACGCAGGGCGTTCACGTCCTCGCCCAGATCAAATTGCATTGTGGCCATAAACATGCAGGGCTCCTCCAACCGCGTTAATGAACAAGTGTTCAATAAGCAGATAGCAGCGATTCCGCCTCCGGTCAACGATGCGTGTGGGCAACGCAAAACGCCGCCCTGCATGGGGCGGCGTTTTCCAAAGAATCGAGCGTACGCTGAAAGCGCACTCCGCTGGGTTACGACTGATGGACCGCGCTCACCTCGGCTCGGATGATCCGCGCGATCAGGCGGCAATCCTCCAGCGAAAACGTCAGCGGAACGCGCATATCCATGATCCCGGCCAGAATCCGGTCACTTTCTGGCATCGGCACACTGTCCGCATAGCGCCAGCTGTCATAGCGCGAGGTGAAACCCGAAGGCTCTGCCCCACCAAACCACTTCAACTCGACCCCGCGCGCGGCGCAGCGGCGGATCACCTCGGCAATACGCTCCGGCGTCCAATCCAACAACAGAAACTGGATCGAAGACCCGACATAGGTTTCCTCAGCCGGACGCTCTACCACCGTCAGACCCGGCGTTTCTCGCAATCCGCGCTCGATCTCGTCATAGCGTTCGTTCCAGCGCGCGACCTGCCGGTCCAGATCCCGCAATTGTGGTCTCAGGATTGCCGCGCGCAGGTTGTCCATACGACCCGAAACATTGGGCGTAGTGTATTTGATCTGCTCGAACACCTGCGGTTCCGGCGCTGCAAGATGGCGTTCATACAGCATATACGACCCGGATAGCATAGTCGCCTTCGCCGCCAGTTCCGGGTCATCCGTGACCAGCAGCCCACCCTCACCGGAATTCACATGCTTATAGGTCTGACATGAGTAACACCCCACAGCCCCCTGACGCCCCGAAAGCTGCCCCCGCCAGGCCGCGCCCATCGTATGCGCGCAATCCTCGATCACGATCACACCCGCCGCGTCGCACATCTGCATCAGTCGATCCATGTCACACAGATGCCCGCGCATATGGCTGAGCATCAGGACCTTTGCCTGCCCCAGTTTGGCTTGAAGATCATTCAGATCGATGGTCAGCGCCTCGGTCACGCCAACAAAGACCGGCTTCGCCCCGACCGAAGCAATCGCCCCGGGGACCGGAGCCAGCGTGAACGCGTTGGTCAGAACCGGATCGCCCGGCCCGACCCCGACCGCCCGCAGCGCAGTCGCCAGCGCATACCCCCCCGACGACACCGCCAGGCAGAATTTCGCCCCCATCTGAGCGGCAAATTCCTGCTCCAGCAAAGCGGTCTCGCCAAGCTCGTCGGGTGCGACGTTATAGCGATGCAGGCGCCCGTGGCGCATCACGGCCAATGCGGCCTCGATCGCCTCTTCGGGAATGGGTTCCTGTTGGGTGAAACTGCCAGTGAATGTCTCGGTCATGGATTCGTTCTGGGGCCGGAACGGGCAAGGGTCAAGAGATCAGGCCGCCGCTCCGATCAAATCCGAGACCATTTTCGGCAAATCGTCAAAGTGATGCAGCAACGCCTCGGGCTCCAGCGCGGCCATATCGTCACCCGAGGGCCCGAATGTGACCAGAACCGAAGGTACACCGGCAGCCCGCGCGGTATTCCGGTCGGTATCGGAATCACCGATCAGAACGCAATGATCCGGATGCCCCCCTGCACGCCGCGCCGCCTCACGCAGCGGTTCCGGGTCAGGTTTGCGCACGGGCAATGTGTCCGCGCCTACCAACGAAGCGAATTTGTCACGCACGCCCAATCGGGTCAGCAACAAATTTGCCAACCCCTCGGGCTTATTGGTGCAGATGCCTACCCCATAGCCATCTTGCGCAAGGCGCTCCACCGCATCCAGCGCACCGGGATAGAACCGGGTATGCGTATCAATCGCTTCGGCGTAAGCCTCCAGCAGAACCGGATAATAGGCCAGAACCGTGTCCTCGGCATAGGCGCCCACGCGTTTCAGACCGTGGGTCAGCATCATCCGCCCACCGCGCAAGGCGACCCCGGCATCCTGATCGTGAACCAACACATCTCCATGCCCCATCTGCCGGAAACAATGGTTGGCCGCCGCCAGCAGATCGCCGGACGTATCCGCCAAAGTCCCGTCCAGATCGAAGATCACTGTACGCATGTCGCCTCCTGCCTCAGCGGTTTTCCGCCGTCCCATGTTGCAAACGGCAATCTTGTTTGATGGCTCAACCGCTTGCGCCTTTGACCTCAGCGGATAAAACGGGGCGCAACAAAACACAAAGAGAAAACGATTTCATGACCACCGCCCTTGTCATTCTTGCTGCCGGGAAAGGCACAAGAATGAACTCTGACCTGCCCAAAGTGCTGCACCCTATCGCGCAGGTGCCGATGCTGGTTCACGCCATGCGCGCCGGATCTGCCCTGTCCCCTGCCCACACCGTGATCGTCGCGGGCCACGGGGCCGAGGCCGTCTCGAAAGTTGCGCAGGCCGAAGACGAAGCAACCCGGATCGTTGTACAGGAAGAGCAGCTCGGAACTGCACACGCCGTCGCCCAGGCCCGCGATGCGCTGACCGGGTTCGAGGGTGATGCAGTCGTGCTGTTCGGCGACACACCGTTCCTGCAGCCCGACACGCTGGAACGTATGATCGCAGCACGGGCTGAGAACGATCTGGTCATCCTCGGCTTCAAGGCTACCGATCCCGCACGCTATGGCCGTCTGGTGATGAACGGAGAAGCACTGGAGCGGATCGTCGAATTCAAGGATGCGTCGGATCAGGAACGCGCCATAACCTTCTGTAACTCCGGTCTTATGGCGTGCAATGCGCAAACGTTGTTCTCGCTTATCGATGCGGTCGGCAACGACAACGCCTCGGGCGAATACTATCTGACCGATGTGGTCGAGATCGCCCGCACCCGCGGCCTGCGCGTCACTGCCGTCGCTTGTGATGAGGCGCAGACGCTGGGCGTGAACTCGCGGGCCGATCTTGCGGCGGCGGATGCGATTTTTCAGGCACGGGTGCGGAACGAACTGCTGGAACTTGGGGTCACCCTGATGGCGCCCGAGACGGTCTATCTGGCCGCAGATACCATCATCGGGCGCGATACGGTCATCGAGCCGAACGTGGTATTCGGACCGGGTGTGACCGTCGAAAGCGGCGCCACAATCCGTGCCTTTTCGCATCTGGAAGGCTGCCATGTCAGCCGGGGCGCCACCGTTGGCCCCTATGCGCGTCTGCGCCCGGGAACCGAGCTGGCAGAAAACACCCGCATCGGCAATTTCGTCGAAATCAAGAATGCCGAGATTGCCGAGGGCGCGAAGGTCAACCACCTCAGCTATATCGGTGATGCCTCTGTCGGGGCCGCCACGAATATCGGCGCCGGTACCATCACCTGCAACTATGACGGCGTGATGAAACACAAGACCACGATTGGCGAGAACGTGTTCATCGGGTCCAACACGATGCTGGTCGCTCCGGTATCTGTGGGCGATGGCGCGATGACCGCAACCGGGACCGTGGTGACCAAGGATGTTGAACCGGATGCTCTGGCCGTGGCGCGCGCCAAGCAGGACAACAAGCCCGGCTATGCGCGAAAATTGTTTGAAATGTTGAAGGCGAAAAAGGCGCGCCGCGACAAGGGAGCCTGAGTTATGTGTGGAATTATTGGTGTTCTGGGCAGCCACGAGGCCGCGCCCATTCTGGTCGAGGCGCTGAAACGGCTGGAATATCGCGGCTATGACAGCGCCGGGATCGCGACGGTCAATGCCGGTGTTCTTGGCCGCCGCAGGGCGGTCGGCAAGCTGGTCAACCTCAGCGACCTGTTGGTGCACGATCCGCTGCCCGGCAAGTCCGGCATCGGCCACACCCGCTGGGCCACCCATGGCGCGCCGTCGGTCAGCAACGCCCACCCCCACAAGGCCGGGCCGGTCGCCGTGGTGCACAATGGCATCGTCGAGAACTATCGCGAACTGCGCGCTGAACTGGCCGATCACGGCATCGGATTCGAGACCGAAACCGATACGGAAACCGTTGCCCTGATGACCGAGCTTTATATGTCGCAAGGTCTGGCACCGGTCGACGCAGCCTATAAGACCATTGATCGGCTTGAGGGCGCCTTTGCGCTCGCCTTCCTGTTCCATGGGCAGGACGACCTGATCATCGCCGCACGAAAGGGGTCGCCCCTGGCCATCGGTCATGGCGATGGTGAGATGTATGTGGGCTCGGACGCCATCGCGCTGGCGCCACTGACCGATCGGATCACCTATCTGGAAGAAGGCGACCGGGCGGTTCTGACCCGCACCTCGCTTGAGATCCGCAATGAGGCTGGTGAGATAGCCAATCGCGAGATGCGCCGGATCAAGCTGGATCAGTCCCGTACGGACAAGGCCGGGCACAAGCATTACATGGCCAAGGAAATCGCCGAGCAGCCTGTGGTGGTGGCTGAAGCCATTCGCTCGTACCTGCCCACCGGCAGCGATCAGATCGTTCTGCCCGAAGATCTGGACTTCACCAAGCTTGACCGGCTGACCATGGTCGCCTGTGGCACCGCCTTCTACGCCTGCCTGACCGCCAAATACTGGTTCGAGCAACTGGCCAAAATGCCTGTCGAGGTCGATATTGCCAGCGAGTTCCGCTATCGCGAACCTCCGATCACCGACAGGACGCTGGCGCTGTTTGTCAGCCAATCGGGCGAAACCGCTGATACGCTCGCGGCACTGCGCTATTGCGAGGGCAAGGCGGACAAGATTGCTTCGGTCGTTAACGTTCCCGAAAGCTCGATCGCGCGGGAAAGCGATATCGCCCTGCCGATCCATGCCGGGGTCGAGATCGGAGTGGCATCGACCAAAGCCTTCACCTGTCAGCTCAGCGTGCTGCTGATGCTGGCGCTCAAGGCTGCGGCGGACCGGGGCACGCTGAGCGTCGAAGAACTGGCGGATCACGCCGCCGCGCTGCGCGGGTTACCGTCGGTCCTGAACACCGCACTGGACCAAGGCCGCGCCATCCGCAAGTCGGCCCAGCGCCTATCCGAGGCGCGCGACGTTCTGTTTCTGGGTCGCGGCCTGATGTATCCGCTGGCCATGGAAGGCGCGCTGAAACTGAAGGAAATCAGCTATATCCACGCCGAAGGTTATGCTTCGGGTGAGCTGAAGCACGGCCCCATCGCCCTGATCGACAAGCACATGCCGGTGGTGGTTATGGCCCCGCGCGACACGGTGTTCGATAAGACCGTATCGAACATGCAAGAAGTGATGGCGCGCAAAGGCAAGGTCATCCTTGTCTCTGACGATGACGGCATTGCCGAGGCCGGGGACGAAGCCTGGAGCACGATCCGTATGCCGCATGTTCACCCCAGCCTCACGCCGATCCTCTATTCGGTCCCTGCGCAACTGCTGGCCTATCACACGGCCGTCGCCAAGGGGACGGATGTGGACCAGCCGCGCAATCTGGCAAAATCCGTAACCGTCGAATGAGCGATGCTCTGCTGAATACCCATCTGGATCAGATCAAGGCCCACGCCGATCCGGCACGGGCCGAACAGGTGGCGGCCTATCATAAGGTCGATCGCCTTTATCTGGGTGTCGCAAACCCGATCCTGAATGATCTGACCAAAGATTGGCGGCGAGAACTGGATGTGCCTGCACGGGTCGATCTGGCCTCGGCCCTCTGGCAGACCAACATACACGAAGCCCGCGTGGCCGCCGCAAAACTGCTGACGCAGGCGCGGATACGCCCTGACGATGCCGTCTGGGACCTGCTGCAAAGCTGGCTGCCCGATTTCGATGCCTGGGCCATCGCGGATCACGCCTGCATGGCGATACAGAAACGGCTGATGGCTGATCCCTCACGACTGGATCAGGTTGAGCTCTGGACCCGGTCCGATCACATGTGGTCTCGGCGCGCTGCGCTGGTTTCCACCCTGCCCTGGACCAAACAGAACCATCCGAAGCCCGAAGAACTGGCGTGCCGGGACCGCGTGCTCGGCTGGGCCGCGGGATATGTCCCTGACAGGGACTGGTTCATCCAGAAGGCCGTCGCTTGGTGGCTGCGCGAGCTTTCCAAACACGATCCCGATCGCGTGGTTGATTTCCTTGCCCAACACGGTGCGGCGATGAAACCCTTCGCCCGCAAAGAGGCCGGAAAATACCTTCAGTCTGAATAAACGTCCAGTTCGACCAACTCATCGAACGGGATCAGCAGGGCCCGCATCGCCTCAAGCGACAAACGGCTGCCGCCACCCTCTGGTCCGGGTGCAGGGACAAGCGCCACATAGGCCTGCGCCCCGGTCCGAGGCACCACGATGCGCCCGTTGATCTCGGTCTCGACCAGCGGTGTTTGCAGCCAACGCCCCGGCGTGTTGGGATCACCCAAACCCGCAATCGTTCTTTTGGCCCCGATCCAACCAACAGCGCCAACCACCGGTGTTGCGACCTCTTCAACGGGTTCGGCAACGGCAGGTGCGACCTCAGGCTCTGCTTGCGCGGCCCCGAAAACACGATCCGTCGTAGACCGGACCGCATCGCAACCAGCGACCAGAGAGCAAACCAGAAACAATACATATCTCATACTGAAATACCTAGAGCGCTGCGCCCATCTGCGCCAGCCAAAAACACAGTTCGCCCTTGCCGGTGGGCGGCCTGCGCTTTACCTATACCTGCATGACAGCTCCGCTTATCGACCCATTTGCCCGCGCCATCACTTATCTGCGTGTATCCGTCACGGACCGCTGCGATTTCCGCTGCGTCTATTGCATGTCCGAGGATATGAAGTTCCTTCCCAAAAAGGACCTTCTGACCCTGGAAGAGCTGGACCGCATGTGCACAACCTTCGTGAACATGGGCGTCGAAAAGCTGCGTATCACCGGGGGGGAGCCTCTGGTGCGCCGAAACATCATGTCATTCTTCAACAGCATGACGCGTCATCTGGACAGCGGCGCGCTGAAAGAGCTGACACTGACCACCAATGGATCGCAGCTGCACCGTTTTGCCGATGATCTGTATGCGGCGGGCGTGCGCCGGGTGAATGTCTCGCTGGACACGCTGGACGACGACAAATTCGCGAAAGTCACCCGATGGGGCCGCCTGAAACAGGTGCTGAACGGCATCGACGCGGCGCAAAGGGCCGGGCTGCGGATCAAAATCAACGCCGTGGCGCTGAAGGGTTTCAACGAACCGGAACTACCCCACATCACCGAATGGTGCGCCGAACGCGACATGGACCTGACCTGGATCGAGGTCATGCCCATGGGCGATATCGGCAACGAGGATCGTCTGGATCAATACTGGTCGCTGAAGGACGTGCGCAAGGAATACGAAAACCACTATGCGGTCACCGATCTGGCCGAACGCACCGGCGGCCCGGCACGCTATGTGCGGCTGGAAGAAACAGGCCAGAAAATCGGCTTCATCACCCCCCTGTCCCATAATTTCTGCGAAAGCTGCAACCGCGTGCGCCTGACCTGCACCGGTGAGCTTTATATGTGCCTCGGGCAAGAAGATATGGCAGATCTGCGCGCGCCCTTGCGCGACCATCCCGATACCGAAAAACCGCTGGAAGATGCGATCCGCGCGGCGATCAATCTCAAGCCCAAGGGGCATGATTTCGACTATTCCCGGCAGGCCGTCGACGGCCAGATGAGCCGCCACATGAGCCATACAGGCGGCTAACTTGTCCGGACGCCTCGGAAAGCCAACACTGCTGTACAAACTGTACTGCGGTCTCACCTCGCTTATCGGGCCGCTGATCTGGCGCAAAGTGCGTGCCAAATTGCAGGCCGCCAACGTCCCCGAGCCCCGCCAGCAAGAACGTTTAGGCCATGCCAGCCTGATCCGCCCGAATGGACCCCTGATCTGGTTTCACGCAGCCAGCGTCGGCGAAAGCCTGTCTGTCCTCAGCCTGATCAATCGGTTGGCCGAACGTCTGCCCGGCACTGAATTCCTCATCACCTCGGGCACACCCACATCCGCCGAACTGATCGCCAAACGCATGCCTCCGCGAACGCGCCACCAATACCCCCCGCTTGACAGCGCAGGTCCGGTGCGCCGGTTTCTGGACCACTGGCAACCCGACGCAGCCATATTCGTCGAAAGCGAAATCTGGCCTCGGCTGATCGTCGAAACGGCTAAACGCGGCGCGCCGATTGCCCTGCTGAACGCCCGCCTGTCTGAGAAATCCGTCTCTGGTTGGAGAAAACGGCCCAAGACCGCCCGGTTCATCCTTGGCCACTTCGATCTGTTCCTGACCCAGAACGACAAGACCGCCACCAATCTGATCGCCATGGGCGCCCCACCCGAACGGGTACAGCCCGGCACCAACCTCAAGGCTATGTCAGACCCTCTGCCAGTGGATTCCACAGCCCTGTCGCAGATCAGGGATCAGATCGGCAACCGCCCGGTCTGGATCGCCAGCTCCACCCATCAGGGCGAAGAAGAAACCGTTCTGGCCGCGCATAAGACCCTGCTCGACCGTTGGCCCGACCTGCTGCTGTTGTTGATCCCGCGCCACCCCGAGAGGCGCACCGAGATCGCTCAGTTAATCACGGCCAACGACCTCACCCTTGCCCTGCGCAGCGCCGATCAACCAATCACGCCTCAGACACAGATCTACATGGCCGATACGCTCGGCGAGTTGGGCACCTGGTATGCGCTCTGCCCGATCGTCTTCCTCGGCGGCTCGCTGAAAGAGATCGGAGGCCATAATCCTTTCGAACCCGCACAGGCAGGTGCCGCTGTCATCACTGGCCCGGGATATTTCAACTTTGCGGAAACTTTCGCCCCGCTGATCGAAACCGGCGGCGCGACACAGGTCCACACCGCAGCCGAGCTGTCAATGACGGTCGCCCAATGGCTCTCGGACCCGGACGCCCTGCAAACCGCAAGAAACGCTGCGAATTCCTGCGTCAACACGCAGGCCAATGCCCTGAACACGGTCATCGAAACGCTCTGCAGCCAGCTCAACCTGACCGCAGGGGATCCTTCTTCATCTGGCTAAGAATATCCCGGGGGGGGCAGAGCCCCCACTTGCACAATCAAGCCGCAGGCATCCGCTGCTCAACAATCTCGGCCCACCAGCTGCAGCCAGCCGGAATGGCTTCGTCGTTAAAGTTATACTCCGGGTGATGCACCATGGCCGTGTCGCCATTGCCCACCAGAATATAGGCCCCCGGACGCTCTTCCAGCATGAAGGCGAAATCCTCGCCGCCCATGACCAGAGGCGCCTCTTCACAATCCCCTGAGACAGAGCGCGCCACATCGGCGGCAAACGCGGTCTGCTCGTCGGTGTTCACCATCACCGGATAGCCGCGGATATAGGTCACATCCACTTTGCCCCCAAAGGTTGCGGCAATACCGTTGCAAATCTCATTGATCCGCTTTTCGGCCAGATCGCGCATGTCCTTGCTCATGGTGCGCACGGTGCCCTTGATCTGGACCGTCTGCGGGATCACGTTGAACGCCTTGGACGCGGTCTCGAACGAGGTCACGGACACAACTACCTGATCAATCGGGTCCGCATTGCGTGAGGCGATGGTCTGCAACGCCAACACTGCCTGCGCCGCCAGTACCGTTGTATCCACGGTCTCATGCGGTTTCGCCGCGTGCCCGCCGCGCCCTTCGAAAGTGATATCGAACTGATCCGTGGCCGCAAAGAACGAACCCGGACGGATCGAGAAACTGCCAACCGGCTTGCCGGGCCAGTTGTGCATTCCGTAAACCTCCTGAATGTTCCAGCGGTCCATCATGCCGTCTTCGCACATCTCGCGGCCCCCGCCGCCGCCCTCTTCGGCGGGCTGGAAGATCACGACAACGGTGCCATCGAAGTTCCGTGTCTCGGACAGGTATTTCGCCGCCCCCAGCAACATCGCCGTATGCCCGTCATGCCCACAGGCATGCATCGCACCATCGGTTTTCGAGGCATAGTCCAGCCCCGTCGCCTCGTGAATCGGCAGCGCGTCCATATCCGCGCGCAGGCCGATGACCTTACCCTTGCTGTCGGACTTACCCTTGATCACGCCCACAACACCGGTGCGGCCTATGCCGGTGACAACCTCGTTACAGCCAAATTCTTTCAGCTTGTCCGCGACCAGAGCGCTGGTGCGATGGGTTTCGAACAGGATTTCCGGGTTTTCGTGAATATCCCGTCGCCATGCGGTGATTTCTTCCTGCAATTCGGCAAAGCGGTTTTTGACTGGCATCTCTTTTCTCTCCTAATTCAAGCCGCCGGCATCCGGCGCTCGACCATTTCGGCAAACCATGAGCATCCGATTGGAATGATCTCGTCGTTAAAATTGTATTCGGGATGGTGCAACCCGGCGCTGTCGCCGTTGCCCAGAATGATAAACGCGCCCGGACGTTCTTCCAGCATGAACGAGAAATCCTCGCCCCCCATCACCATCGGCGCCTCGCCGCAGCTGCCGCCCACGGCAATCGCGGCCTCTTCGGCGTAACCCGTCTGTTCCTCGGCGTTTATCGTAACCGGAACGCCCTTGCTGTAAGTCACCGTGGCCGTGCCCCCCATTGTGGCAGCGATACCCGTGGCAATCTCGGTCAAACGTTTCTCGATCATTGCGCGCATCGCGTTGGAATGGGTGCGCACCGTACCGCGCACACGGGCCGATTGCGGAATGACGTTGAACGCCTTCGACGAAGTCTCGACCGAGGTCACAGACAGAACGCCCTGCTCGATCGGATCGGCATTGCGCGAAACAACCGTCTGCAGGGCCACGATCAGCTGAGACAGCATCACCGTGGTGTCCACGGTCGCATGCGGTTTGGCTGCGTGACCGCCACGGCCCTCCAGATGGATATCGAACTCATCCGCAGCTGCCAGCAACGGCCC
This sequence comes from Ruegeria sp. L12, assembly GCF_056531745.1. Lineage (NCBI taxonomy): Bacteria > Pseudomonadati > Pseudomonadota > Alphaproteobacteria > Rhodobacterales > Roseobacteraceae > Ruegeria > Ruegeria sp. L12. Next base: position 370,180 of record NZ_JBQFMH010000003.1, on the reverse strand, counting down.
CGAGCGGATGGCGAACTGACCAGTGGGCACGCCCGGCACATTGTGCATGGCATAGACTTCCTGAATGCCGAACCGGTCCATCATGCCATCCTTGCACATGGCTTCGGCACCATTTCCGCCTTCTTCGGCGGGTTGGAAAATCACGATGGCAGTGCCATCGAAATTCCGGGTCTCGGCCAGATACTTTGCGGCACCCAGAACCATCGCGGTGTGCCCGTCATGGCCACAGGCATGCATCGCGCCCTCGGTTTTCGAGGCGTAGTCCAGACCGGTCTGCTCTTGCATCGGCAGCGCGTCCATATCCGCGCGCAAGCCGATGGCGCGGCCCTTGGTGTCGGTCTTGCCCTTGATCACCCCGACCACGCCGGTGCGCCCGATGCCACTCACCACCTCATCACAGCCGAACTCTTTCAGCTTTTCGGCAACCAGCGCGCTGGTGCGGTGGGTATCATAGAGGATTTCCGGGTTCTCATGGATGTCCCGACGCCAATCGGTGATTTCCTGATGCAGCTCCGCAAGCCGGTTTCGAATTGGCATATGATCCTCCACTATTTGTTATGCGACGGGTAATCGCCGTTCGACCAGTTCAGCAAACCAGCTGCACCCGGCGGGAATGGCGTCATCGTCGAAATTGTATTCAGGGTGATGGCACATGGCCGTGTCCCCGTTTCCGATAAAGATGTAGGCTCCGGGCCGTTCTTCAAGCATGTAAGCAAAATCTTCCGACGGCATGATCGGATCGGTGCTGTCATTGACCCTGCCCGCCACCGCCGCTGCCGCTTCGGCGGCATAGGTGGTTTCGGTCTCGGAATTCACCGTCACCGGATAGCCCGGTGTCCACGTCATTTCAGCCGTCGCATCAAAGGCCGAGGCCGTATCTTCGGCGATCCGCCGCACCCGTTCCTCGGCAATCGCTCGGTATTCGGGGTCCAACGTCCGAACAGTCCCTTGCAATCGAACCGTATGCGCAATCACATTCGATGCGACACTGTCGGTCACGAACGTCCCAACGGTCAGCACCACACGTTTGATCGGGTCGACCGTGCGCGCCACAACCGATTGCAAGGCCACCACGATATGCGAGGCAACCAGCGTAGTGTCCACCGCCTCATGCGGCGCGGCGGCATGGCCGCCCTTGCCGGTAACCACGATCTCGAATTCATCGGACGAGGCCAGCAGTGCCCCAGGGCGAATCGCGAACTCTCCTACCGGAAGGCCGGGCATATTGTGCATGCCATAGACTTCCTGAATGCCCCAGCGGTCCATCATCCCGTCCTGACACATGGCCAGCCCCCCGGCCCCGCCTTCCTCGGCCGGTTGAAAAATCAGCACCACGGTGCCGTCGAAATTCCGCGTCTCGGCCAGATATTGCGCCGCGCCCAGCAGCATCGAGGTATGGCCGTCATGCCCGCAGGCATGCATCTTGCCCGAAACGGTCGAGGCATAGTCCAGCCCCGTCGCCTCCTCAATCGGCAGGGCGTCCATGTCGGCGCGCAGCCCGATGACCCGGCCTTTGGTATCGGTGCGGCCCTTGATCACCGCAACCACGCCTGTTTTTCCGATGCCCGGGGTGATCTCATCGACGCCGAATTCCTTCAGCCGGTCCTGCACAAAGGCCGCCGTCTGATGAACATCATACATCAGCTCTGGGTTCGCATGCAGGTGGCGGCGCCATTTGGTGATCTCGCCATGGGTCTCGGCAAGCCTGTTCTTCACCGGCATCTTTGGTCTCCCTTCACATGGTTGGCGGGTCAGGTCGACAGCTTTTCGACCAACCTCTGCATGAACGCGTGGCCCGCTTCGAACTGCGCGACCGAGATGAACTCATTCGGCTGATGAGCCTGCGCGATGTCACCCGGGCCGCAAATCACCGCAGAATAACCCGCCTCCTGAAACTGACCCGCTTCGGTGCCATAGCTTACCACATGGCTGGCGTTGTCGCCGGTCAGGGCACGCACGAGGGCCTCGGCCTCTCCATCCGTTTCGGGCACCAATCCCGGGATCGAAAAGTTCTCGGATATCTCGATCCGCGCCTCAGGGTGAATCGACTGCATGCGCGCTTCAACTTCGCGGACCTTATGGAAATAAGCGTCGCGCCAGCTGGCCTTGCTTTCATCCGGCACGGTGCGAAAATCCATCATGAAGCGGCAATCTTTGGCAGTGATATTATGCGCCGTTCCGCCTTCGATCATTCCCACATGGCAGGTGGTCCAGGGTGGATCAAAAACGGCTGCGATGTCTGACGGTTGCGACGCCATACTCTCGGCATTGCGCTTATTGGCCCAGTCGATCAGAGGCGCGGCTTCCATGATCGCGCTGACGCCTGTGTGCATGATCGAACTGTGGACTTCGAACCCCACCACATGCGTGTCATAGCCAAACCCACCCTTATGCCCGGTGACGGCCTGCATGACCGATGGTTCACCCACAATCACAGCCGAACCTTTCGGGAGGATCTTGCTCATAGCCTCGATCATGGGCGGGGCACCAGTGCAACCGACCTCTTCATCAAAGCTGAGCGCCAATTGCAGCGGGCGCTTGACGCCTGCCTGATGCGCCTCGACCAGCGCCCAGATCGCCAGCGCGTCGAAACCTTTCATGTCGCAGGTGCCGCGCCCGAAGTATTTCCCGTCTTTCTCGGTCACCGTGAACGGGTCGGTATCCCACGGCTGGCCATCCACCGGCACCACATCCGTGTGACCCGACAGAACTACAGCCCCCTCTTCCCACGGACCCACATGCGCGAAAATCGCCGCTTTATGCGGCTGCTCCGGGTCGGGCCAGCGGTGCGATTCAATCCCATGTTCACGCAGATACGCTACGACCCAATCCACCAGTGGCAGGTTGGTGTCGCGGCTTACCGTCGGGAATGAGATCAGCCTGGTCATGATCTCAAGCGGCGTCAAGCGCTGTGCCATGCGGATCAGTACCCGCTGTCGGTGGTCAGGATAAAATGTCCCGGCTCGACCTCATTGTATTCGGAAGGTTCAGGCGTGTAATCAATCGGATGAATTGGCGACGGTATGGGTTTGAAATTCAAATCCTTTTCCGACTTCCGCTTGTTCGGGTCCGCAATCGGAACCGCCTTCATCAGCGCTTGAGTATAGGGGTGCTGCGGGTTCTCGAACACGCGGGCACGCGGACCCAGTTCGACGATACGGCCCAGATACATCACACCCACATGGTGGCTGACCCGTTCGACCACAGCCATGTCATGGCTGATGAACAGATAGCTGAGGCTGAGTTCGGATTGCAGTTCCATCATCAGGTTCAGCACCTGCGCCTGCACCGACACATCCAGGGCCGAGACCGCCTCATCCGCGATGATCAGCTTGGGGTTCAACGCTAGAGCGCGGGCAATTGCGATACGCTGGCGCTGACCGCCCGACATCTCATGCGGGAAACGGCGCATGAAGCTGCGCGGCAGTTGCACCTTGTCGAACAGCTGTGCCACCCGGTCCTGCAGTTCGGACCCCGTCGCCACGCCATAGTTGCGCATCGGCTCGGCCACCTGATCGACCAGCTGCATCTGCGGGTTGAGCGAGGCGAACGGGTCCTGAAAAATCATCTGCATGTCCAGCCGCGCCTTGCGCAACCCGTTCTGGTCCAGCTTCATGATGTCGACGCCATCCAGATTGACCTCGCCCCGCATCGGTTCGACCAGCCGCAGGATCGACCGCCCGGCCGAGGATTTGCCACACCCCGATTCGCCCACAAGGCTGAGGGTCTGTCCTCGGTTCAGCGTGAACGAGACATCCTCGACCGCATGAACGTTCGAGATCGTCCGGCGCAGCAGGCCACCTTTGACCGCGAATCGCGTGGTCAGATTCTTGACCGTCAGCAGCACCTCTTCGGTGCCCGGAATCGGCGCGATGGTCTGGCCTTCGGCACCCAGCAGCTTCATCGGTTCAGGCGCAGCCTTACCCTGCATTTCACCCAGCTTCGGCACCGCCGCCAGCAACGCCTTGGTGTAATCGTGCTGCGGGTTTTCGAAAATTTCCTTGACGGTGCCTTCTTCCACTTTGTTGCCGCGGAACATAACCACCACGCGGTCGGCCATCTGCGCAACCACCGCCATGTCATGAGTGATGAACATCACCGCCGTGCCGGTTTCGCGCTTCAGACGATCCATCAGCGCCAGAATCTCGGCCTGAATGGTTACATCCAGCGCGGTCGTGGGCTCATCCGCGATCAACAGGCGAGGCTCGCATGCCATCGCCATGGCGATCACAACCCGCTGGCGCATACCGCCCGACAGCTCGTGCGGATATTGTTTCAAACGACGCTCTGGTTCAGGGATGCGGACCTGTCGCAGCAGTTCCAGCGCACGTTCCTCAGCCTGGGTCTTGGACATGTCCTTGTGGATGCGCAAACCTTCGGTCAATTGACGGCCAACCGTGAATACCGGGTTCAGTGCGGTCATCGGCTCCTGAAAGATCATCCCGATCTCATTGCCGCGAATCTGTTTCATCAAATCCTGGTCGGCCTCGGACAGGTCCATCTCGGCCCCGTCGCGGCGATCAAACAGCAGCTCACCGCCCGCGATTTCACCCCCGCCAAATTCGACCAGCCGCATCAGCGACAGCGACGAAACCGATTTCCCCGACCCCGATTCGCCAACGATACAAACGGTTTCGCCGGGGTTGACCTCGAACGAAACATCCTCGACCCCCACGACGGGGCCATCCTTGGTCTGAAACTCGACACGCAGTTTTTTTATCTGGGCAATTGGCTGATCCAGCACGCGCGCTCTCCCCTTCGCGGCAATTCTGAACGGATGCCAAACGCTAAGGCGGCGAGATGGGAAAAGTCAAACCAATTGGTCAAAAACCACAAGCCAAGGCTTGCAATTTTTCAAAACTCTGTTTCGATACGCCGCGTAACCGTTTTGGGGAGAAGACGGAATACACGTTAGCGTGACATCCACCATCGTTGTTTATCAACGACTTACACCCCATTGCGGCAACGCCCAATCCGCAGGCATTGCGGAGATAATCGAGACACGCAAGTGTCCAACATGGAGTGTATGATGAAAATCAAAACCCTTTTGCTTGGTGCGATCGCAAGCACGGCGATGGCCCCGATGGCCTTTGCCGAGCGCGGATCGGACGGCAATGTCAGCATCATTTACTGGCAGGCCCCGTCGATCATGAATCCATATCTGTCCAGCGGCACCAAGGATATCGATGCCTCCGCGTTGGTTATCGAACCCCTTGCGCGATATAACGAAGATGGCGAACTTGTGCCCTGGCTGATCGACGAAGTTCCGACCGTTGAAAACGGCGGCGTGTCCGAGGATCTGACCTCGATCACATGGAAAATTACATCCGGCCTTGTCTGGTCAGACGGCAGCCCGTTCACCAGCGCCGATGTCAAGTTCACACATGAATACTGCACGCATCCCGAAGGCGGTTGCGCCCAGCTTGTGAAATTTGAAGGTGTCTCCAGTGTGGAAACACCCGACGATCTGACGGTTGTGGTAAACTTCGAAAGCCCAACCCCCAACCCCTATGGCCCGTTTGTCGGCGGTGAAAGCCCGATCCTTCAGGCCGCCCAGTTTGCAGAATGCCTGGGCGCGCGGGCTCCGGAATGCACGGACGCCAACTTTAACCCGATCGGCACCGGCCCGTTCACGGTAACCGAGTTCCGGCCAAACGACGTGATTACGTTGGCGGCGAATGAAAACTATCGCGATCCTGCCAAGCCCGCATTTGCCAGTGTGACCTTCAAAGGTGGCGGCGATGCAACGGCGGCTGGCCGCGCGGTGATGGAAACAGGCGAGTTCGACTATGCCTGGAACCTGCAACTTGCGCCCGAAGTGATCGCGCAGATGCAGGAAGGCGGCAAAGGCACCCCGGTCGCGGGCTTTGGCCCGCTGGTCGAGCGTATCATGCTGAACCAGACCAACCCGTCGCCCGACCTGCCGGAAGGCGAGCGGTCAACGGCCCAGCATCCGCACCCGTTCCTGACCGATCCGGCGGTTTACAAAGCGATGTCGCTGGCCATCGACCGTCCGCTGCTGGTCGAGGTCGGCTATGGTCAGGCGGGCAAGGTGACCTGTAACTGGGTTCCGGCCCCAGCTGCGTTCAACTCGACCTCGATGACCTGTGACAAGCAGGATATCGAAGGCGCGAAAAAGCTGCTGGATGATGCGGGGATCGTTGATACCAACGGCGACGGCATCCGCGAAAAAGACGGCGTTCCGCTGAAAATCGTCTATCAGACCTCGACCAACGCCGTCCGTCAGGATTTCCAGGCGCTGATCAAGGAATGGTGGAGCCAGATCGGCATCGAATCCGAGCTGCGCAACATCAACGCATCGGTCTTCTTTGGCGGTGATCCGGGCTCGCCCGATACCTTCCAGAAGTTCTATGCCGATGTTGAGATGTACGCCAATACCTTCTCGGGCACCGACCCGCAGGTGTATCTGGCCAACTTGCTGTGCTCGGATGCGCCGCGCCCGGATTCGCAATGGCAGGGACAGAATATCTCGCGCTGGTGCAGCGAAGAGTATGATGCGATGCACGCCCAGCTTGCCGAGACCGCCAATTTCGACAAGCGCGCGGAACTGGGCCGCAAAATGAACGATTTGGCGGTTGAAGGCGGCGCAATGATTCCGCTGGTTCATCGCGGCCGTATCTCTGCCCATTCCAATACCTTGGGCGGCGTTGTCCTGAATGTCTGGGACAGCGAAATGTGGAACGTCGCGGACTGGTATCGCAAAACCGGTTCCTAAACTTCACAAGTGCGAAACCGCGCCCCGATCCTCATCGGGGCGCGGCATTACACGAGCGCTCCAACAAAATGACGCATCTGCAAAGGCACCTTTGAATGCTCAACTTCACCATTCGACGACTGGTGCTGGCCGTACCCACGCTGCTGTTCATCAGCCTCATTATTTTCCTGCTTCTGGAACTTGCGCCCGGCGATCCGATGGCCAGCCAGCCGCTGACCGTACCTGCGGACGTGCGCGAACGGATGCGCGAGGCGCTTGGCCTCGGCCAGCCGATGCATATCCGGTTCTGGAAATGGATCGTGCAATTCTTCTGGATCGAGCCGCAGGTTCTGATCGACCACATGTTCGGCACCACCTTTTCCGAAGGCGACCTGCGTGTGATTTCGTGGCAGACCCGCTCACCCGTTATGGACATCGTCGTTCAGCGTATCCCGCAGACCCTGTGGGTTGTCGGCACCGCTTATGTGGTCGCCATCCTGATCGCCCTGCCCATCGGCATCTATTCGGCCTACCGCCAGTATTCCTGGTTCGACCAGATGGGCACCTTCGTGTCGATGGTCGGCTTCTCGGTCCCGCCCTTCTTTTCGGGCGTACTGGTGATCGTGATCTTCTCGGTGCAACTGGGCTGGTTCCCGTCGATCTATGACACGACTCACGTGGTCAACAGCTGGGACAGCTTTGTCGTACAGCTGAAACAGATGATCATGCCGGTCATGGTTCTGGCGCTGCAGATCACCGCGCAGTTGAGCCGTTTCATGCGCGCCTCGATGCTGGACAACCTCAATCAGGACTACGTCCGCACCGCCCGTGCCAAGGGTCTGAGCGAATACACCGTGGTCATGGTCCATGTCCTGCGCAACTCGATGATCCCGGTTGTCACCGTTATTGCGCTGGGTATTCCGGCCATCTTCGGCGGTGCCATCATCACCGAGCAGGTGTTCAAGGTGAACGGCATCGGCCAGTTGCTGATCGGGGCCATACAGGCCAATGACCTACCGATGGTGCAGACCCTGACCTTCATCTTTGCCGTGCTGATCGTGCTGTTCAACCTGATTGCAGACGTTCTGTATGGCATTCTTGACCCGAGGATTCGCTATGACTGATACCGACAAATCAGACACGCTGATCCCTGACGAAGGGCTGGCGCCGGCCTCGACCGCCTTGCCAACGGCGGACGTGATGGAGGAACTGGCCACGCCCCCCCGCAGCCAATGGCGCGATGTGTGGGATCAGTTCAAAACGCACAAAGGTGCTATGATCGGGGCTGTCCTGTTCATCTTCATCGTGGCGGCCGTCTATCTCGGGCCTTTCATCTGGACCATTGATCCAACCCAGATCGACATCCGGTCCCGTAATCAGGGGCCGAGCCTTGCGCATCCGTTCGGCACCGATCAGTTGGGGCGGGATATTCTGGCTCGGATGATGTCCGGGGGACAAACCTCGGTCTCGGTCGGCATTACGGCGATGCTGCTGGCCTTGTTCCTTGGGTCGTTCATCGGGGTTTTGGCCGGGTTCTTCCGGCGGCTTGACGGGCCGCTGATGCGCCTGACCGACCTGTTCCTGGCCCTGCCTCTGCTGCCGCTGTTGCTGGTCATGATGCTGTTGTTCCGCGAGCCTTTGTCCGCAGCCTTCGGGCTGGAGCGCGGGATTTTCATCCTGATCGTCTGCGCCATCGGCATCACCTCGTGGATGCCCACAGCGCGGATCGTGCGCGGCGATGTGCTGGCCATCAAGGAGCGCGAATTCGTTCTGGCCGCGCGATCCATCGGCACCAGCAATTCGCAGATCATCACCCGACATATCCTGCCAAACGTGCTGTCGCCGATCATGGTGTCGGCCACGTTGGGGATTGCAACGGCGATCATCACGGAAAGCGCACTGTCCTTCCTCGGCCTTGGCTTCCCGCCGGATTTCCCGACCTGGGGCCGCCTGCTGTTTGATGGCGTCGACTATCTGCAGCAATACCCCGAACGCGTGTTCTGGCCCGGCCTTGCGATCTCGCTGACGGTTCTCAGTGTGAACTACCTGGGTGATGGCCTGCGCGATGCGCTGGATCCGCGCATTCGCGGGCGCTGATTGCGTTGAAAAAAATGCGGCCGCCCTTCGGGGCGGCTGTTTCATTTGCGAGGCGCTGCCTCGCGCTCCGGGATATTTAGAGCCAGATGAACAGGGGATTCTATCAGGTCAACCATGGGTTTCCAGCCGGTGGCGGATACGGCGGATGGACCACCACACCAACGCGACCACGGGCAAGGTCAGCATCGCTGTAAGCATTCCCTTGCTGATCCCTGCCTTGGTCAACGGGTACAGCAGATAGCTGGCCAGAGATACCGCATAATAGCTGATCGCCACCACCGACAGCCCCTCGACCGTATGTTGAAGCCGCAGGGCCAGATCAGCGCGGCGATCCATGCTCTCCAGCAAAGCCTGGTTCTGCGCACTGCGCTCGACATCCACACGCGTCCGCAGCAACTCACCCGCGCGGATCGCACGATCTGACAGCGTCTGCAGCCGCCGCTCGGTCGATTTCACCGTGCGCATGGCAGGATCGTAGCGGCGCATCATGAAATCGCCGAAGGTCTGGCCACCCTCGAACCGCTCTTCCCGCAACACTTCGATCCTTTGATTAACCAGAGCCTCATATGCCCCGGTTGCACCGAACCGGAATGAGCACTGGGCCGACAGGGTCTCAAGTTCGGTCGAGATCGACAACAGATCCGGCAACAACGCATCGGGATGCGCCGCATCGTCCCGCATCTGACCCATCAATCGCGTCAATTGCCCATCCAGTTCCCCGACACGCGGTGCAAGTTGCTTGACGCGGGCAAAACCCAGCATCGACATGGCTTTGTAGGTTTCAATCTCGCATAGACGCTGAATCACCCGCCCGGTGCGACGTTCGCCGGTTCCCTTCTCCACAAACAGCGCAAACCGCATATGCCCGGCCGGATCGATACGAAAATCACTGGCGCAAATAGCGGCATTGTCCAACACCTGCGCAACAGCGAGACTCTCGGGTTCGAACCAATCGGTCAAAGCCGCACGGACTGACGCATCATCCTGACGTTCAACAACACGGATCATGGTCGAAGTCACCCGCAGGCCTGGCCCGGCCATCAGCCAATCTTCGGGGAAAACCTCGAAGTCAGCCGGATTGAACGGGCGATCGCTCACGTTAGGAGTGATCGACGTATAGGTCACGAATTCCGTATGCTGTTCCCATTTGAGGAAATGACGCCCGATCTGACCCGAATAATGCGTGGCGTCAGGCCGGGGATGCTGTGCCCCGTGACGGTCCAAAAGATTGATCAGATGCGCAATGTCCTCACCACGATCCCGCGCAACCGCCACCTCGGGTTTCTTGATCGCCAGAAAGACAACGGTACAAGGTGTATTCGCCGTTGGAAACGGCCGCGCGTGCAGTTCGTTGGCCAGCGCATAACGCAGCGGGTGGTCGTCCATGGGGGTCATCTGAGGCTCCGTTTCGACCCGTGCACTATACGGAACCTGCAAAATACATCAATTCTCTTTTTATTTCATATACTTACATGGATACCACGGTATGCAATCCCGCTATCTCATTGATTTGGCTCCCACAGCTCGATGGGATTGCCCTCTGGGTCATGAATCCGGGCGAACTTTCCAACCTCGCTATCCCATTCCGGATTGGTTTCGACCGGTATTCCAGCCGCCTGAAGCTGGGCGATCATGGCCGCCAGATCATCGACGCGAAAGTTGATCATCCACTGCTGCTCAGGCCGACCGAAATACTCCGTATCCTGCGCAAATGGCGCGAACACCGTATACCCCACGCGCTGCTTCCAGGGCACGGGATCGTAGTAGTTGACCCCAAGATGCTCCTCGTACCACGCACTCAGCGCTCGCGGATTGCGGGCCCGAAAGAACACGCCGCCTATGCCGTTCACCTTCTGCATCGCCACCCTCCTGAGTTATGCGCCAACTTACCACATCCTGCGGCCTTCATCGGCCGAAAATACTCTGGGGATTTGGGGGCAGAGCCCCCTGCATAAGGAAAAAGAAAAGGGCGCCCGCAGGCGCCCTTTGCAATTGGATCAAATAACCCTGCTCAGTCGATCATCGGCAGCAGCTTGTCCAGCGAGGCCTTGGCGTCGCCATAGAACATGCGGGTGTTCTCCTTGAAGAACAGCGGGTTTTCGATGCCCGAATAGCCGGTGCCCTGACCGCGTTTCGACACGAACACCTGTTTCGCCTTCCAGCATTCCAGAACCGGCATGCCGGCGATGGGGCTGTTGGGGTCTTCCTGCGCCGCAGGGTTCACGATGTCGTTCGAGCCGATCACGATCGCCACGTCCGTCTCGGGGAAGTCCTCGTTGATCTCGTCCATTTCCAGAACGATGTCATACGGCACCTTCGCTTCGGCCAGAAGAACGTTCATATGGCCCGGCAGACGACCCGCCACGGGGTGGATGGCAAAGCGGACGTTCTTTCCCTTTGCACGCAGCTTGCGCACCAGTTCGGACACCGATTGCTGCGCCTGCGCCACCGCCATACCGTAGCCCGGGATAATGATCACGCTATCGGCGTCGTTCAGAGCCGCAGCCACACCATCTGCTTCGATGGCGATCTGTTCGCCCTCAACCGCCATCTGCTCTCCCTGCGGGCCGCCAAAGCCGCCCAGGATCACGCTCACAAAATGTCGGTTCATTGCCTTACACATGATGTAGGACAGGATTGCACCGGACGAGCCGACCAACGCGCCAACAACGATCAGCAGGTCGTTGCCCAGCGAGAAGCCAATGGCCGCCGCGGCCCAACCCGAGTACGAGTTCAGCATCGACACCACCACCGGCATATCGGCGCCGCCGATGCCCATGATCAGGTGATAGCCGATGAACAGCGCTGCCAGCGTCATCAGGAACAGCGGGAACAGACCACCGGTCGAAGTGTACCAGATCAGGCAGATCAGCGAGAGGCCCGCAGCAGCTGCGTTCAGTGCGTGGCCGCCGGGCAGTTTGGTCGCCGCCGAGGTCACCTTACCAGCCAGCTTGCCATAGGCCACGACCGAACCGGTAAAGGTGATCGCACCGATGAAGATGCCCAGGAACAGTTCCACATGCAGGATCGCCAGTTCCGCGGATGTTTTCTTGGCAATCAGCTTGGCGAACGCGCCCAGATCGGACAGGTCCGCCTCTTTCGCGCTGTCGGCGATGGCCATGACCTGCGCCACGTTGCCGATCTCGAAATGCGCGTTGAAGCCCACGAACACAGCCGCCAGACCGACCAGCGAGTGCATTGCGGCCACAAGCTGCGGCATCTCGGTCATCTGCACGCGCTGTGCCACATATTGACCGATCAGACCGCCGCCCGCGATCAGCAGCAGTGACAGCAGCCACAGGCCGGACCCCGGACCAACCAGCGTGGCAAAAACCGCCAGCGCCATACCGACGATGCCATACCAGACCGCGCGCTTGGCGCTTTCCTGGTTCGACAAACCGCCAAGGGAAAGGATGAAAAGGACAGCCGCAACGACGTAGGCGGCAGTGGTGAAGCCAAAATCCATCTACCCGGCCTCCCTTAAGATTTCTGGAACATGGCGAGCATGCGCCGGGTGACAAGGAAACCGCCGAAGATGTTGATCCCGGCCATGAAGACAGACAGCGCCGCCAGCAGGATGACCAGGAACGATCCCGATCCGATCTGCATCAAGGCCCCGACGATAATGATCGACGAGATCGCATTAGTGATCGCCATCAGCGGTGTGTGCAGGCTGTGCGAGACGTTCCAGATCACCTGGAAGCCCACGAAGATCGCCAGCACAAAGACGATGAAATGCTGCATGAAGCTGGCCGGAGCAACCAGCCCCACCAACAGCATCAGCGCGCCACCCACACCCAGCAGGGTAAACTGCTGTTTGGTCTGCGCTTTGAAGGCAGCAATCTCCTGCGCCTTCTTCTCTTCCGGGGTCAGTTCCTTGACCTCAGGCTTTTTCTGCGCCGCAATCGCCTGCACCTTGGGCGGCGGCGGCGGGAAGGTGATCTCGCCCTCATGGGTCACTGTCGAACCACGGATCACGTCATCTTCCATGTCGTGATTGACCTTGCCGTCCTTTTCGGGCGTCAGGTCAGTCATCATGTGGCGGATGTTGGTGGCATAGAGCGACGAGGACTGCGCCGCCATGCGGCTGGGGAAGTCGGTATAGCCGATGATGGTCACGCCATTGTCGGTCACCACCTTCTCATCCGGCACGGTGCCTTCGACGTTGCCGCCGCGTTCCGCCGCAAGGTCAACAATGACCGAGCCCGGCTTCATCGCCTTGACCATATCCTCCAGCCACAGCTTGGGCGCCGGGCGGTTGGGGATCAGGGCTGTGGTGATGACGATGTCCATATCCGGCGCCAATTCGCGGAACTTGGCCAGCTGTGCTTCGCGGAACTCTTCCGACTGAACCGAGGCGTACCCGCCGGCGGCCGCGCCGTCCTGCTGTTCTTCTTCAAAGTCCAGATAAACGAACTCGGCTCCCATAGATTCGACTTGCTCCGCCACTTCGGGGCGCACGTCGAACGCATAGGTGATCGCGCCCAGCGAGGTCGAGGTGCCGATGGCCGCCAGACCGGCCACACCGGCACCAACGATCAGCACCTTCGCGGGCGGCACCTTACCGGCCGCCGTCACCTGACCGGTGAAGAAGCGGCCAAAGTTGTTGCCCGCCTCGATCACCGCGCGATACCCGGCGATATTGGCCATGGACGACAGCGCGTCCATCTTCTGTGCGCGGCTGATACGGGGCACCATTTCCATGGCGATAACGGTCGCGCCCTTGGACTTGGCCAGCTCCATCCCCTCTTCATTCCCGGCGGGATTGAAGAACGAAATCAAGGTCTTGTCCTTGGTCAGCCGCTTCAGCTCGGTCTCGTTCGGCTGGCGTACCTTGGCAATGACATCAGCCGCCTTCCACAGCGCCGCCGCGGTCTTGACGACCTCGACACCCGCCGCCTCATACGCGGCGTCCGAAAAGCCCGCAGCAGCACCCGCGCCCTTCTCGATCAGACACTCATATCCCAGCTTCTGCAACTGAGCCGCCGAGTCCGGCGTCATCGCGACCCGGTTCTCGCCACTAAATATTTCCTTTGGCGTTCCTATCTTCACCAGTCGGTTCCCCCTAATTTTTGGTTCAAGCCAGGCGGGTGTCCGGCATTGTTTGACAAGCAGACACTTATCTTGCGCAAGATTGTTTCGCAAGCGCAGCAATTATAACGTTGTGTCCTAAGGCACACACCCTCAGATCCACCTTCGGGTTTTGCGTTCGTATCGGGCGAAATCGGCGCGAAATGTGCGGCGCAGGCGATCTTCTTCCGGGATGATAAAGCGTCGTTCCAACAGCCAGACGAAGATCGGAATCAGCACCAGCGACAGCACCGCATCAAAGCGCAGGATCAGCCCGGCCAGGATCAGAACGTCGCCCAGATAAATCGGGTTGCGGCTGCGCTTGTAGATCCCGGTTTGCACCATGGACGTCGGCATTTCATGTGGAAAAACCGTCGTCTTGTGGCGGCGAAACTCAAGCACCGCCATGATGGCCAGAATGATACCGCCGCCGATCAGAATACCGCTGAGCAGATCGGTCACCGCACCATCCAGTGACAGGCCCAAAGGCAATACGCGTGCCTGCACCCAGGCGAGCACGGCGAAGCCCACAAGCCAGACGGGCGGTATGTCGATCAGGCGCATGGCCATCCCCTAACGCGGCGACACACAGTGGCACATGTCGCTTCTGATCGCTGTCCTACCGTTTTCTGACAGCATTGGCAAAAGCGCAGGGTGTCGCATCGCCACAAGGCGCATCGCAGTCTGCAACAATAGACAGGCCAGACCGGATCAGATAGGCCGGTTACAACCTGACCGTTTCCGAAAGGCATAGCCCTGCCATGACTGATTTCTCCAAAACCAAATCCATGTTCCACCTGCCCGACGGCGTTTTATATCTGGACGGCAACTCTCTGGGTCCGCTGCCGAAATCGGCCAGCGACCGCGTGGCGGGCATTATGCAGGACGAATGGGGGCAGATGCTGATCACCGGCTGGAACAAGGCCGGGTGGATGGGCCTGCCCACGGGCCTGGGCGACAGGATCGGACGCCTGATCGGGGCCGAACCCGGCAGCGTCGTGGTGGGCGACACCCTGTCGATCAAGGTCTATCAGGCGGTCGCTTCGGCGCTGGAACTGAACCCGAACCGCAAGGTGGTTCTGTCTGACAACGGCAATTTCCCCTCCGATCTATACATGGCGGACGGCCTGCTGCGGTCGCTTGGGCCCGACTATGAACTGCGCGTGGTCGACCCCGAAGATGTCGCTGCACAGATCACCGAAGAGATCGCGGTACTGATGCTGACCGAGGTCGATTATCGCACAGGCCGCATGCACGACATGAAGGCACTGACCGAACTGGCCCATGCGAACGGAGTGGTCACGGTTTGGGATCTTGCTCATTCCGCCGGTGCCATCCCTGTCGACCTGGCCGGATGCAACGCCGATTTCGCGGTGGGTTGCACGTATAAGTATCTCAATGGCGGCCCCGGTGCACCCGCCTTCATCTATGTCGCCCCGCGCCTGTCAGGTAAGGTGCGCCCGGCGCTGTCGGGGTGGCTGGGGCATGAGGCCCCGTTTGCCTTTGATCTGGATTACCGTCCCGGTGCGGGGATCGAGCGGATGCGGGTCGGAACCCCTCCGGTGCTTCAAATGTCGGCGCTGTCAGCGGCGATGGATATCTGGGACATGGCCGACATGGCGGATGTCCGCGCCAAGTCCATCGAACTGACCGAGCTGTTCATCGCCCGGGTCGAGGCCACCTGCCCCGGCCTGACGCTCGCCAGCCCCCGCGATCCGCAGCGGCGCGGCAGTCAGGTCTCGTTCCGGTTCGCGGAAGGCTATGCCGTCATGCAAGCCCTGATCGCGCGTGGTGTGATCGGAGATTTTCGCGCGCCGGACGTGATGCGGTTCGGCTTCACGCCGCTTTATGTCGATGAAACCGATGTGGAACAGGCGGTCGACATTCTGGCTGATATCATCGCCAACAATCTCTGGGACAAACCGGAATACAAGATCCGTCAGCGCGTCACCTGACCTCAAGCGCAGCGCCCAGCAATTCGGCCAGTTGCGAAATGCGCCGCTCGAATTCATCGGCGCTGCTGGCGGTCAGTTTGACGCCCATCAGGGTTGCGTTGATGGTCTCGGCCGTCTCCTGCGGCCCGTTGGGCAGGCGGACACGCCCGGCGCGGTCCTCGCCCCGCAACCAGTCAGCATAGAGCGCGGTCAGCGCGGCCTCGCCTTCGGCCAGAATATCCGAAGCAGTCGACTTGCTGGTATCCAGCATTTCCTTGCCATGGGGTGAGGTGAGAATCTCGGACAGCCCCTTGGTCTGCCAATCAATCGCGCGCGCCAGCCGTTCAGAAACGCTGCCGTCATCGGACAGGGCTTGCGCCACGTTTTCGATCTTCTCGGCGTAATGCGCCTGCGTCAGGCTGCGAACGATCGCCTCTTTGTTTTTGTAATGCAGATACACCGCCGGACGTGACATGCCCGCGCCCTTGGCGATGTCATCCATTGATGTCTTGCGAAACCCGTAAGTTGCAAAGGCTTCCAGCGCCGAAGCCAGGATTGCTTGCTGCTTGGGATCGTTCAGTTCGTCTTTCATAAATCCGCTCTGACATTTTCTTCCGATTTTGTCAATTGACACCCTGACACTTTTCGATAATTATGTCAGAAACCAGCCACAGCCAAATGAGGTGCGCCATGGCGACCACTCTGAAGATCAACGGCAACACCCATCAGGTTGACCTTCCCGATGATGTCCCCCTGCTTTGGGTTCTGCGTGATGAGATCGGCCTGACCGGCACCAAATTCGGCTGCGGGGTCGCCGCCTGCGGGTCCTGCACCGTGCATATCGATGGCGAGGCGGTGCGGTCCTGCCAAGTCGCGCTGTCGGACGTCTGGGGTGATGTGACCACGATCGAAGGCCTGGGCACGCCCGACGCCATGGCTACGATCCAGCAGGCGTGGGTTGATCATCAGGTGGCGCAATGCGGCTATTGCCAGTCCGGTCAGATCATGCAGGCTGCGGCCCTTCTGGCAGAAAACCCCACGCCCACCGATGCCGACATTGACGCGGCGATGCAGGGCAACCTCTGCCGCTGCGGCACTTATCCCCGCATCCGCGCCGCCATCCACGACGCCGCATCCAAGCTGAAGGAGGCCTGATCCATGGCCAGCATCGGAAAAATCCTGCGCCGCACCTTCCTGATCGGCTCGGCCGCCATTGTGGGCGGTGTGGCCTTTGGTGCCTATTACGTCACCCGCCCCGTCGCCAATCCGCTGAAACCGCGAGACGGTGAAACTGCGCTCAGCCCCTTTGTTCTGATCGATCAGCAGGGCGTCACCTTGTTCGCCCCCCGCGCCGAGATGGGTCAGGGCGTAATGACCACATGGGCCGCGTTGATCGCCGAGGAACTGGACGTCGAACTAGGCGATATCCGCGTTCTGCATGGACCGGCTGCGGCGGCCTATTACAACCATGCGCTGGTGGGTGAGGGCCTGCCGAACAAGGGCTATGACATCTCGGACTTCCAGCACAATCTGGGTGAGGCTTTGGGCGTTCTGGGCCGAACGCTCAGCCTGCAGGTCACCGGCGGCTCGACCTCGATGAAAGACGGGTTCGAGCGGATGCGGATGGCCGGCGCCACCGCGCGCGAGACGTTGAAACAGGCGGCAGCGGATCAGCTGGGCGTAGATCGCGACCAGCTCAAGACCGAGAAGGGCGCAGTGATTGCCCCCGATGGAACCCGCCTGCCCTATACCGAACTGGCCGAGGCCGCAGGTCAGATCGAGCCGCCTGAGGTCGCGCTGCGCGACCCGTCCGAGTGGCGTTTGATCGGCAAGTCCATGCCCCGCGTCGATGTTCCGGGCAAGTCCACCGGCACGGCAACCTTCGGCATCGATGTGCGTCCCGAGGGCCTGAAATTCGCCTCGGTTCGCATGAACCCCAAGCTGGGCGGCGCGATGAACGGATTTGACGCCAGCGCGGCTGAAACCATGCCCGGCGTCGAAAGGATCGTCGATCTGGGCACCGGCGTCGCGGTGATCGCCAACAACACTTGGCTCGCCATGCAAGCGGTCGAAGCCATCGATGTGGACTGGGGCGAGGCCCCATACCCGCCCGAGACCGACGCCTTGTTCGACCAGATCGCCAAGGCATTCGATGAAGCACCGAACTCGACCATGCGCGATGACGGCGATGTCGATACCCTGCCCGATGGTGCAACCGAGATCACGGCTGACTACGCCGTGCCCTATCTGGCCCATGCCACCATGGAGCCGATGAACGCCACCGCGCTTTACACCGGCAGTAAGCTGGACCTGTGGTGCGGCAATCAGGCCCCGACCCTGATCCAGATGCGCGCGGCCAATACCGCGGGTCTGGAGACCGAAGCGGTGGAGATTCACACGACCTATCTTGGTGGCGGCTTTGGTCGCAGGGGTGAGCTGGATTTCGGTGAGATCGCAACGAAGGTGGCCATGGCCATGCCCGGCACGCCAATCCAGACCACATGGAGCCGCGAAGAGGACATGCGCCACGATTATTATCGCCCCGGCGCGATGGCCCGGATGCGCGGCGCGGTGAAGGACGGCAGGGCCGTTCTGATCGACGGCAAGGTCGCCTCGCAATCGCCGACGCAGCAGGCGGTCGAACGCTACACCGGCTTTCCCGGCGGTGGACCCGACAAGGTGCTGGTCGAAGGTTTCTTCAACCAATCCTATGCCGTGCCGAACTATCGCATGAGCGGACACATCGCCGATCTGTCTGTCCCGGTGGGCTTTTGGCGTTCAGTCGGCAACAGCCATAACGGCTTCTTCCATGAAACCTTCATGGATGAGATGGCCCATGCTGCTGGCCGCGACCCGCTGGCGTTCCGGCTGGAACTGGCCCAATCAGAACACGCACCCTCTGCCGGGTGTCTGGAAGCCGTCAAAGCGATGTCCGGCTGGACCGGCAAGACCCCCGACGGCGTTGGGCGTGGCGTGGCGCTGACCTACAGCTTCGGCACCCCGGTCGCGCAGGTGATCGAGGTGGTCGACGAAGACGGCACCATCCGTATCAGCAAGGCCTGGATCGCCTGCGATGTCGGTCTGGCGCTGGACCCGGCCACAGTCGAGGCACAGATGATCGGAGGCATGATCTATGGCCTTTCGGCCGCAGCCCATGGCGAGATCACTTTCTCGGACGGCGAGGTCGAGCAATACAATTTCCCCGACTATGACGCGCTGCGAATGCACACGACCCCGGTGACCGAGGTCCGCGTGCTGGAAACCAACAAGCATCTGGGCGGGGTGGGCGAACCCGGAACGCCGCCCTCCATGCCCGCCTTGGGCAACGCATTGTTTGATCTGACGGGGGAACGGGCGCGCAGCCTGCCGTTGAACAAGCAGTTCGATCTGCTGGTCTAAGCCCTCATCAGATCGGGTCTGTCAGGCAGTGCGCTGCAACCGCGCAGCGTCTTTGCCTGCGGCCCAGCCGTGAACGGCGCGACCGAACTCTTCGAACAGGGGCCGCGATACAGGATCGTTGGCCGCGTCCCATTCCGGGTGCCATTGCACCGACAAGGTAAATCCGGGCGCATCCTTTACATAGATCGCCTCGGGTGTGCCATCGGGGGCGTGGCCGTCGATCACCACATTCTCGCCCAGCGACTTGATCCCCTGCCCGTGCAACGTGTTGGTCATCACCTCAGCCGCCCCCAGCAGCCGATGGAACACACCGCCTTCGGTCAGCGTCACCACATGACGCAGGGCGAACTTTTCCTCAAGCGTGCCGTCGGGCGGCATCCGGTGGTTCAGACGCCCCGGCAGGTCGCGGATTTCGGGATACAGCGTGCCACCCATGGCCACGTTGACCTCCTGAAACCCCCTGCAAATCCCAAAGAACGGCTGGCCGCGTTCGGCACAGGCCCGGACCAGAGGCAGCGTGATCGCATCTCGCGCGCGGTCGAATTCGCCATGCGCATCGGTCGCGGGCTCGCCATATTCCTCTGGGTGGACGTTGGGGCGGCCCCCGGTCAACAGGAACCCGTCGCAGACCTCAAGCAGTTCCTCGACCCTGACATAGCGCGGATCGGCGGGGATCAGCAGCGGAAGGCAATTTGACACGTTGGACACGGCATCCGAATTCATCGTCCCACCCGCATGGGTCGGATACTGATCATTCATCAGATAGGAATTGCCGATAATACCGACGACCGGACGCGCCATGAGTTTTCCTTTGTTTCAGTGGTCTTCGGGAAAACCTATCGGCAGGTTCGGCCCCGCGCAACCGCACAGGGCCTGCATGTCAGCGCAAGCGCGTGTTCAACCATGCACAAAACGGCAACCGATCAAATCTCGCCGGTCAATCCCGCCGCTTCGATACCGGCCAGCGCCGCCTGCGCATCATTGTCCGAAGTATCGCCCGTCACGCCAACCGCACCGATCACCGCGCCTTTGCGGTCGCGCAGCAACACTCCGCCGGGCACCGGGATGACCTGCCCACCATAAACCCCGTTTACAGCCGCCATGAAATAGGCCTGCCCCTCGGCCCGCGCCATCTGCGCAGTACCTGCCATACCCAGCATCACCGCACCATAGGCCTTGCCATGCGCGATGGCGAAACGTCCGGGTGCTGCGCCATCCTCACGCTCGAACGCGATGACGTGGCCGCCCGCATCCAGAACCACAACCGAGAGGGGTTTGAGCTCCATCTCGCGTCCCTTTTCCAGAGTGCGTCGAATGATTGTCCGGGCTTTGCGCAGCGTAACCAGCATCAGTGTGTCCTTTGTTCAGAAGCTGCGACAGGGCCGAGCGGCCCCGTCACTGCGCAACCTCTTAACCGCGGCTGGCCTTCAGTTCCAGACGCCGCGCATGCAGAACCGGTTCGGTATAGCCCGAGGGCTGCACCCGTCCCCGGAACACCAGATCGCAGGCAGCCTGAAACGCAACCCCATCAAAGCCCGGTGCCATCGACTTATAGGCAGGATCACCTTCGTTCTGACGATCCACAACAGCGGCCATCTTTTGCAGCGCCGCCATCACCTGTTGCTGACTGATCAGATCATGATGCAGCCAGTTGGCCAGCGCCTGAGACGAGATCCGGCAGGTTGCGCGGTCCTCCATCAGGCCGATATCGTTGATGTCCGGCACTTTTGAACAGCCAACGCCCTGATCGATCCAGCGCACCGCATAACCCAGAATACCCTGCGCGTTGTTTTCGATCTCGCGGGTGATTTCCTCGGCGCTCAGGTTGCGGCCTCCCAGCAGCGGCACGGTCAGCAGGTCGTCCAACATTCCGCGCGCACCACCAGCGGCTAGTTCATCCTGACGCGCCAACACGTCGACCTTGTGATAATGCGTGGCGTGCAGAGTGGCGGCGGTGGGTGACGGGACCCAGGCGCAGGTCGCGCCGGATTGCGGATGGCCGATCTTCGCGGCCAGCATGTCACCCATGCGGTCGGGCATCGCCCACATGCCCTTGCCGATCTGCGCCTTGCCCTTCAGCCCGCAGGCCAGACCGATATTGACGTTTCGATCCTCGTAAGACGCGATCCACGGAGTATCCTTGATATCGCCCTTCGGCAGCATCGGACCGGCCTCCATCGAGGTATGGATTTCATCCCCAGTGCGATCCAGAAACCCGGTGTTGATGAAGGCCACCCGCGATTTCGCGGCGCGGATACATTCGCGCAGGTTGGCCGAAGTGCGGCGCTCTTCATCCATGATGCCCAGTTTCACGGTGTTGCGCGGCAAGCCGAGGATATCTTCGACCATATCAAAAATCTCGACAGCAAAGGCGACCTCTTCCGGCCCGTGCATCTTGGGCTTGACCACATAGACCGACCCTTCGACCGAGTTGCCGCCATCGCGCTGCAGATCATGCATGGCGATCAGAGTGGTGAAGAGCGCATCCATCAGCCCCTCGCCGATCTCACGCCCTTCGGCATCCAGAACGGCGGGGTTGGTCATCAGGTGACCCACATTGCGGATCAGCATCAGCGAACGGCCCTTCAGCGTGGCGGAATCGCCCTCGGCAGACGTGTATTCGATATCCCTCGCAAGCTTGCGGGTGAAGGTTTTGCCGCCCTTGGTGACCTCTTCTGTCAGGTTACCCTGCATCAGACCCAGCCAGTTGCTGTAAGCTCCGACCTTGTCAGCGGCATCCACACAGGCAACGGAATCCTCACAATCCATGATCGTGGACAGCGCCGATTCCAGACGGACATCGGCGATGCCCGCCGGGTCAGTTGCACCGATGGTGCTGGCAGGGTCGATCATGATCTGGATATGCAAGCCGTTATTCTTCAACAGCACGAAATCGGGGCGCTCAGCCGCGCCGCTGAAACCCGCGAACTGCCCCGCATCTGCCAGGGCAGGCACCATCGCACCGCCCTCAACATGCAGCTCGGACACATCCGCCCAGGAGCTATTCGCCAGCGGGGCAGCATCATCCAGAAACGCTTTGGCCCAGGCGATCACCCGCGCACCGCGCGCCGCGTCATAGCCACCGGCATCAGGCAGATCACCCATCGCATCGGTGCCGTAAAGCGCATCATACAAGCTGCCCCAACGCGCATTCGCCGCGTTCAGCGCAAAGCGTGCATTAGTGATCGGCACAACCAATTGCGGGCCGGGGGTCAGCGCGATTTCGGGGTCGACATTGGCGGTCTCGATCTCGAAATCATCGCCCTCTTCGACCAGATACCCGATCTCACGCAGGAAGGACTGATACTCGCCTGAATCGATGGGCAAACCCCGCCGCGCCGCGTGCCAGCCGTCGATCCGGCCTTGAAGATCGGCACGTTTTTCCAGCAGCGCGCGGTTTTTCGGCCCCAACTCTTCCACCAGACGCTCCAGACCCGACCAGAAGTGATCCGCCGACACCTGCGTGCCCGGCAGTGCCTTCTGTTCGATGAAGTCCACCAATATCGGGTCGATCTGCAGTCCGCTGCGGATCTCTCTGCTGCTCATTTTCCGAATCCCCTGCCAATGTGTGCCGTTGTATGCACTCCCCAATTAGGGCGTTCGTTTCCGATAGGCAACTTCTAGCTTCGACCTTGAAGGTAATCGGGTGCTGGCGCTGCGATCCCAAAGCATGGAATGAAGATTGCCAGCCGGTTGCAGCCGGGCGATGAAGACCCTAACGTCGCGCCTGAATCCCAGTCGATGAGGCCCAAAATGCGCGATGCCGCCCCCACCACGATCTACCTGAAGGACTACACCCCGTTCGGCTATCTGGCGGACAGTGTGCATCTGACTTTCGATCTGGCCCCGCATACGACACGCGTCACCTCTCGCATCGCGTTCCGTCCCAACCCTGAAGCCACGGACAGGGCGTTCTTCTTGCATGGGGAAGAGCTTAAGCTGATCCGCGCCGCGATTGACGGTGCCGAGATCACACCCGATGTGACCCCCGAAGGCCTCACCGCATCAGTCCCCGACGCGCCGTTCATATGGGAGGCTGAGGTCGAGATCGATCCCGGCAATAACACCGCGCTTGAGGGGCTTTATATGTCGAACGGCATGTATTGCACCCAGTGTGAGGCAGAGGGTTTTCGCAAAATCACCTACTACCCCGACCGCCCCGATGTGATGTCCACCTTCACCGTGCGCATCAACGGCGACCTTCCGGTGCTGCTGTCCAACGGCAATCCGTCGGGCAAGGGCGACGGTTGGGCCGAATGGGTCGATCCCTGGCCCAAGCCCGCCTATCTGTTCGCGCTGGTCGCGGGCGATCTGATCGCGCATCCCGGTCAATTCACCACCAAGTCGGGCCGTGACGTCGAACTGAACCTTTGGGTCCGCCCCGGCGACGAAGGCAAATGCGCCTTTGGCATGGAGGCGCTGAAGAAGTCGATGAAATGGGACGAGGATGTCTATGGCCGCGAATACGATCTGGACGTGTTCAACATCGTCGCCGTCGATGACTTCAACATGGGCGCGATGGAGAATAAGGGGCTGAACATCTTCAACTCCTCCGCCGTTCTGGCCAGTCCCGAGACCTCGACCGATATGAATTTCGAACGGATCGAGGCGATCATCGCGCATGAGTATTTCCACAACTGGACCGGAAACCGCATCACCTGCCGCGACTGGTTCCAGCTGTGCCTGAAAGAGGGTCTGACCGTGTTCCGCGATGCGCAGTTCACATCCGACATGCGCTCGGCCCCGGTCAAACGCATCCACGACGCCATCGACCTGCGCGCGCGGCAATTCCCCGAGGATAACGGGCCCTTGTCGCACCCAGTTCGACCGGAAAGCTTTCAGGAAATCAACAACTTCTACACTTCGACCGTCTACGAGAAAGGGGCCGAGGTGATCGGCATGCTGAAACGTCTGGTCGGGGATGAGGCTTACAGCAAGGCGCTGGTGCTCTATTTCGACCGGCATGATGGGCAGGCCTGCACGATTGAGGACTGGCTGAAAGTGTTCGAAGACACCACAGCCCGCGATCTGAGCCAGTTCAAACGCTGGTACAGTCAGTCGGGCACCCCGCGCGTCTCGGTCGCTGAGGATTGGGCTGATGGCACCTACACCCTGACACTCAACCAACGGACCGAGCCAACGCCGGGACAGGATGACAAGCAGCCTCAGGTCATTCCCGTCGCCGTCGGGCTGCTTGGTCCAAATGGAGATGAAGTGCGCGCGACCGAAGTGCTGGAACTGACCGAAGCCGAGCAGAGCTTTGCCTTTACCGGCCTCGCCGCCAAGCCCGTGCCTTCGATCCTGCGGGATTTCTCGGCCCCGGTGATCCTTGAACACGAGATCAGCAATACCGAACGGGCCTTCCTGCTGGCTCATGACAGCGACCCGTTCAACCGTTGGCAGGCCGGGCGGTCGCTGGCCGAGGACACCCTGCTGCGCATGATCACCGACGAAGCGACACCGGATGCCGATTACCTTGACGGTTTGCTGGCGGTGCTGCGGGATCATGCGCTGGACCCGGCCTATCGGGCGCTGATGCTGGGCCTGCCGACGCAATCGGAACTGGCCGCCGCGCTGCATGACAAGGGCATCACCCCCGACCCGATGGCGATCTGGAGCGCGGTTGAAACCCTGCGTCAAGCCACGGCGCAGCATGTTCAGGACCTCTTGCCCCGCCTGCACAGTGAAACGCTGGTCGATGCGCCCTACCAACCGGACGCCGAGCAATCCGGCAAACGGGCTCTGGGTGGTGCGGCGCTGGCCCTGACCTCGCGTCTGGATGGGGGCGTCAAGGCCGCCGAAGACTATGCGCGTGCTGACAACATGACCTTGCAACTGACCGCCCTGTCCTGCCTGCTGCGCGCGGGCAAGGGCGAAGCGGAGTTGGCGGGTTTCTATGATCAGTGGCAGCATGACCGGTTGGTGATGGATAAATGGTTCGCGCTGCAGGTCTCGATGACCGGTCCCGAAAAGACAGTGGAGACCGCGCGTCGACTGACCGAGCACGCTGATTTCAATTGGAAAAACCCCAACCGTTTCCGCGCGCTGATGGGGTCTTTGGCGGGCAATCATGCGGGTTTCCATCAGGCGGACGGCGCGGGCTATGCGCTGCTGGCCGACTGGCTGATCCGGCTTGACCCGGTGAACCCACAGACCACCGCCCGGATGTGCAGTGCCTTCCAGACATGGAAGCGTTATGACTCCGACCGTCAGGCCCTGATGCGCGCGCAGCTGAGCCGCATTGCCGAGACGCCGGGCCTGTCGCGGGACACGACCGAAATGGTCTCACGCATCCTCGGCGCATGACCGCGTTCACGTTCACCCGGCAAAACCGCAACCCGCGCACGGTGCTGATCCTGATCGGCATCTACGCGGCGCTGATCGCGCTGATGATCCTGTTTGACGCGGTCTGGTGGCTGATGGCCCTTCTGGCCCTGACCACCCTGCCCGCGCTGTGGGATGTCGTCAAAGACACCAGCGCTGGCATGGAGCTGAGCGACGACACACTGCGCTGGTACACCGGCCAGCGAAAAGGCAAACTGAAGCTGGCCGAGGTCACCCGATTCCGCTTTGACACTCGCTGGGATTTCTCGGTGCGCGTATCGGCGGTGCTGAAATCCGACAAACGCCTGCGACTGCCGGATGAATCACTGCCCTCGCACAAAGAGCTCGAAGAGGTCCTGCAGCAGGCAGGATATATCGTCGAACGACATCATTTTAGAGTATTTTGAAACGATCCGGGGGTTCTGGGCCACATTGATCCCTGAATTCCTATCCCAAGGTTATGTTTCCTTGATTTGCACTTAATTATTCGCAAAACTGAGGAAGTTAAACGTTTGTTCAAGTTCGAGTTTCGC
This sequence comes from Ruegeria sp. L12, assembly GCF_056531745.1. Classification (NCBI taxonomy): domain Bacteria; kingdom Pseudomonadati; phylum Pseudomonadota; class Alphaproteobacteria; order Rhodobacterales; family Roseobacteraceae; genus Ruegeria; species Ruegeria sp. L12. The sequence continues at coordinate 344,108 of NZ_JBQFMH010000003.1, read as the reverse complement.
CATGTTTTGGTTTGCAAGGGCAGTTTCCGCCCGTATTTTTGGCTCTTCCAATCCCACTCCTACGCCTCTGCCTGCGTCGGTCGCCGATGCCACCGCATGGCTTGTCGCGTCGGGGCAGCTGAACATTCCCATCGCGGAACCAGACGCAAACGACGCGCTTGAACATCAGGTGATCGAGCGCGGTCGCTATTTTGCGCGGCAGGATATGTGGGCCGAGCTGTCGCAGGAAATGTGCGCTGCGGATGCCGCGCGCAAAACTACGCCCTGTGGACAGCCAATCACCGAACTGTTGGCCTTTGGTGCCCGTTCAGACGTCGTGTTGGCGGCGGAACATGCACTGTCGGACGGCAAGGCACTGTCGGACTATGATCTGCTGGGTGGGGTATCCGAGCTGGAAGGCGAAATTCAGAACCACCCTGACGATCCGATGATCGCGCTGATCGTGGCACTTGCTCATATAGATCTGGCCTGGGCCTGGCGCGGAAACGCACATCCCGAGGCCTTGCCGCAACTGCATCAGTCTCGCTGCGCCGCGCATTTCGACCGCGCCGCTGCTCTGCTGCCGGGATGCCGCACCGCGCTGCCGGACAGCCCGGCCATTGCGGCTGCGGATTGCGCCTTGCTGGCGGGTCATATCGATCCGCGCACCCGCGTGACGGACAAATACGAGGCGCTCATCACTCTGGACCCACAGAACCATCGCCATATGCGCGCCATGGGCAGTCACCTGCTGCCACGTTGGTTCGGCAGCTATCAGCAGCTTGAAGTTCAGGCACTGCGCAACGCCGCGCGCACGCAAAGCATCTGGGGAGCAGGGGGCTATACCTGGGTGCAGTTCGACGCCATTGCATTGGATGACGAAGCGTGCGCGCGGGTGGATGTCGAGTATTTTCTGGAAGGCCTGCGCGATATCGTTGCACGTCGTCCGGATCAGCAGACGATTAACCTGTTGGCGGCCTATTGCTCGGTCACGCTGCAGAACCGAATGGGTCAGAACCCACGCGCGGATGTTGCGCGCAATCAGATTTGCGCCGCTGCGAACTGGCTGATCCGCGATCATCTGACCGAGCTGCACCCGCTAATCTGGGCGCATGCTGCGAACGGGTTCAACAACAGCCTGCGCATCAACTCGGCCGAGCGGTTTGCCGCCCGTGGCCGCCGCGATGCGCTGAAGGCCATCGCCAATCTGCTGCGGGACGAGTTGCGCAGCGGCCAGCGTGTGACGTTCACCCCATCCGGGCTGCAAGTCTCGGGGAACTAACCCCTTGCTCCTTTGGCGCGCCGGGCCTAATACGCAGGCTTAGACTTCTGCGGAAATGAGGCGCGCCATGCTCGACCTGACATACGAAATGCCCAAACCCAAAACCATTGCCGGGGCCAAGCACGATTGGGAACTGGTGATCGGGATGGAGGTGCACGCTCAGGTCTCATCCAATGCAAAACTGTTCTCGGGTGCGTCGACCCAATTCGGGGCTGAACCGAACTCGAACGTGGCCTTTGTGGACGCGGCGATGCCGGGGATGCTGCCGGTGATCAACGAGTATTGCGTTGAGCAGGCGGTGCGCACCGGGCTGGGCCTGAAGGCGGATATCAACCTGAAATCGGCCTTTGACCGCAAGAATTATTTCTACCCTGACCTGCCGCAAGGCTACCAGATTTCCCAGCTTTATCAGCCCATTGTGGGTGAAGGCGAGGTTCTGGTCGAGATGGGCGACGGCACCGCGCGCATGGTTCGGATCGAGCGTATCCACATGGAGCAGGACGCCGGCAAATCGATCCATGACATGGACCCGCATATGTCCTTTGTCGACCTGAACCGGACCGGTGTCTGCCTGATGGAGATCGTCAGCCGCCCCGATATTCGCGGGCCGGAAGAGGCTGCGGCCTATATCGCCAAGCTGCGCCAGATCATGCGTTATCTGGGCACCTGCGACGGCAACATGCAAAACGGTAACCTGCGGGCAGACGTGAACGTTTCGATCTGTTTGCCGGGTGCGTATGATAAGTATCAGGAAACACAGGACTTTTCGCATCTGGGCACGCGCTGCGAGATCAAGAACATGAACTCGATGCGCTTCATCCAGCAGGCGATTGAGGTCGAGGCCCGCCGTCAGATCGCCATCGTCGAAGGTGGCGGCGAGGTCGAGCAGGAAACGCGCCTGTATGACCCGGACAAGGGCGAGACACGTTCGATGCGGTCGAAGGAAGAAGCGCATGACTATCGCTATTTCCCCGACCCCGACCTGCTGCCTTTGGAGATCGAGCAAGCGTGGGTGGATGACATCGCGGCTAAGCTGCCGGAACTGCCGGACGGCAAAAAGGCACGTTTTATCAGTGAGTTCGGCCTGACCGACTATGACGCTTCGGTGCTGACTGCCGAGGTGGAATCGGCGGCTTATTTCGAAGAGGTCGCCAAAGGCCGCAGCGGCAAGCTGGCCGCGAACTGGGTGATCAACGAGCTGTTTGGCCGCCTGAAAAAGGAAGATCACGACATCACCGAGTCTCCGGTTTCTCCGGCGCAATTGGGTGGCATCATCGACCTGATTTCATCGGACGCGATCTCGGGCAAGATCGCCAAGGACCTGTTCGAAATCGTCTATACCGAAGGCGGTGATCCGGCGCAGATCGTCGAAGATCGCGGCATGAAACAGGTGACCGATACCAGCGCGATCGAGGCCGCCTTGGATGAGATCATCGCCGCCAATCCGGCACAGGTTGAGAAGGCCAAGGTGAACCCGAAACTGGCCGGATGGTTCGTCGGTCAGGTGATGAAGGCGACCGGCGGCAAGGCCAATCCGAAGGCCGTTAACGAATTGGTCAGCAAGAAGCTGGGTTCGTAAATCTTTCGAGTTGTACAGACCCCTGACAGGGGTTTGTCCGACTTGTACATAACGAAAAGTTAATTTCAGGCCCCTGAAAAGGGGCTGACCATCGGCTTGACTCCCTGTCCGATTGCGCATTCTCATCTCGCTAAGTCAGAGAGGTGCGCAGTCATGAAAAATCGTTTCGATCAGGAACTGGAAACCCGGCTGGTGCGCTATGCCGCCATCGACAGTCAGAGCGATGAGACCTCGCCCTCGACCCCCAGCACCGACATTCAGTTCGACATGCTGAACCTGCTGCAGCAGGAGCTGACCGAGATCGGCGCGCAGGATGTGAAGATGACCGGCGACAGTGTGGTGATGGCGACGATCCCCGGCACCGCCGAGGGGCCGACCATCGGGTTTCTGGCACATGTGGACACCGCACCTCAGTTCAACGCGACCGGGGTCAAGCCGCGGGTGATCAAAGGGTATAATGGCGGCGAGATTACGTTTCCCGATGATCCCGATCTGGTGCTGTCGCCGGAAGAACACCCCTATCTGGCCGAGAAAATCGGGCATGATCTGATCACCGCCTCGGGCACCACCCTTCTAGGCGCGGATGACAAGGCGGGTGTGTCGATCCTGATGACGCTGGCCCGCCACCTGCTGGAGAACAAGGATGTCCCCCACGGGCCGATTCGCATCGCCTTTACGCCGGATGAAGAGATCGGGCGCGGTGTTACCGAACAACTGCCCAAGGATCTGGATGCGGATTTTGCCTATACGCTGGACGGGCAGGAGCTGGGGGAAATCGAATACGAAAGCTTTTCAGCTGACCGCGCGGTGATCAAAATCACCGGCGTTTCGATCCATCCCGGTCTGGCCAAGGACAAGATGGTGAATGCGGCACATCTGGCGGCGAAGATCGTGCAGACCCTGCCGCAGGCGACGATGACACCTGAGGTGACAGACGGGCGTCAGGGGTTCATCCATGTCACCGATATGAATGGCGGCTCGTCCGAGATGGAGATCAAGCTGATCCTGCGCGATTTCGAGATGGACGCGCTGGAGGCGCAGCGCGAGATCGTGCGGCAGGTCTGTGCCGCCGTGCAGGCGACCGAACCGCGTGCGACCATCACCTGCGATATCTCTCACCAGTATCGCAACATGCGCTATTGGCTGGAAAAAGACATGACCCCGGTCGATCTGGCGCGCGAGGCCTGCCGCGAACAGGGGATCGAGCCGGTCTCGGTGCCGATCCGGGGCGGCACCGATGGCTCGCGCCTGACCGAATTTGGCACGCCCACTCCGAACATTTTTACTGGCATGCAATGTATTCATGGCCCGCTGGAGTGGATCTCGGTGCAGGACATGGCCGTAGCGACCGAGCTGTGCCTGTCACTGGTCGGCAAGGCGGTGCGGGGTTAAAACCACGGTGCGAGCCGAAATTCGCCCATAAATTTCAACCGGGTGTGATCTTGGCTTTCGCCCGCCGGTCAAAATGTTAATTTGCCCAAGTCAGGCAAACAGGACCAGTTGATGCAGCGCTACGAATACAAAGTTGTCCCCGCTCCGCAAAAAGGCACCAAGGCGAAGGGCGTGAAGACGCCCGAGGGCCGGTTTGCCACGTCGATTGAGCAATTGCTGAACCAGATGGGGCAGGATGGCTGGGAATACCAGCGTGCCGAACTGCTGCCCAGCGAAGAGCGTTCGGGGCTGACCGGATCGACCACCAACTGGCGCAATGTGCTGGTGTTTCGCAGGGCGATTGCTGCAGATGAAGCGCCGGAGGTGGCAGAAGAGGACGGCACCGCCACGCCGCGCCCGGTGCCCGGCCCCGATGAGGTGCTGACCACCCCGCCTGCCGCCCCTGCCCCGATCTCGGAAGCGCCACAGGACCCGCCATTGACGCTGAAAGAAGCGGAAGAGGCCGAACCTGCTGCGGATGAGGTCAAAGACAAGGCCTGACGCCGGGCAATCCCCCATTTTGATGTTTCACCCCGTTCACGCGGGTGTTTCGTGTGTGTGAGCGCGATTTCGGGCAGATTGGGGATGGACCCAACCCGGAGGTTGCCATGTCGATCACGCGCCGCAGTTTCACCGCTTTGCTGGGAGCCGGAGTTGCCGCGCCCGGTGTACTTTGGGCGCAGGACGACCCGGTGTATGAGGCGCTTCGATCCACGCTCTATGGTGGGCGGACCGAGTTCGAGGCCGGAATGGCGTTTCTGAAACAGCGCGGCAACCCGGATGTGGTGCCTGCCCTGCTGACCGCGATGCGCTATGGGCAGCGGCGCGAGCCTGACATCGCCGAGGTGATGGAGGCGCTGACCGGCGAGACGCTGGGCACCGATTGGTTCGGGTGGATGTTGTGGCAGGAAAATAACGCTCAGATCGTGCCGCACCCCTCGCTTGCGCCGTTCAAGCGCGAGGTGCTGCTGGGGATCGATCAGAATTTCGATCTGTTCCTGCGACCTGAATATCTGCGGCGCGACAGGATGAAGATCCGGTTGGAGGAAATCACCTGGGGCGGTGTGTTCAAGGATGGCATCCCGTCGCTGGACAATCCCAAGCTGATCCCGGCAGCGCGAGCGGATTATCTGAAAGACGACGATCTGGTCTTTGGCGTCTCGATCAATGGCGATGTGCGCGCCTATCCGTTGCGGATCATGGGCTGGCACGAGATGTTCAACGAGGTGATCGGAGGGGTCCCGGTCGCTTTGGCCTATTGCACGCTCTGCGGGTCGGGGATTTTGTTCGAAACACAGGTCGAAGGGCGGCGGAAGCCGTTTGTCTTTGGGTCATCCGGGTTCCTGTATCGCTCGAACAAGCTGATGTTCGACCGTGAGACGCATTCGCTGTGGAACCAGTACACGGGCAAGCCGGTGGTCGGGCCGCTGGTGAACAGCGGGATCGAGTTGAAGCAGCGTCCGGTGGTGATCACCCGTTGGGACAGTTGGAAGGCGTCACATCCGGATACTCAGGTGCTGTCGCTCAGCACCGGGCATCGGCGGAATTATGGCTCGGGCGTTGTGTATCGCGAATATTTCGCCTCACCCGATCTGATGTTCCCGGCGCTGGTGGATCAAAGGCAACACCGGCAGAAGGATTACGTGTTCGCCGTGCGCCAGTTCGGGGCGGCGCGGGCGTGGCCGCTGGAGGCATTCAAGGGCAAGCCGGTGATCAACGATGCCATTGGCGGGCGGGCGCTGATGCTGATGGGCGACCCGAACAAGCGCAGCGTGCGCGCCTATGAGCGCGGATCGCACCAGTTCCGCGCGACCACAGATGGCGGATTGCTGGATGAGGCAGGCAACAGGTGGCGCGTCACCGAAGAGGCGCTGGTCGCCCCGGATGGCGCAGAATTGCCTCGGGTGGCCGGACATATCTCGTACTGGTTCGCCTGGGATAATTATCTGGGCGACGCGGCCAGCGTTTACGGGCGCTGATCAGGAATGTTCCTCGGCCGCTGTGGCGGCCAGCGCTCGGTTGTACGCTTTCAGCGCGTCAATGTGATAGAGGGCGCCAACCGGATTTTCGCAGCCATCCTTGTCGATGATCACCACCGGAATACAGGGGATGTCGTCGCGGTCGAAATAGGGCATCGCGGCCTCAAGCGTGGCGCTGGCCTTGACGCAGAGGCCCTGTTCGATCAGCGCCTGCGCCTCGTCCTTGGTGATCGAACGCGCGTCACCCAGCGGGCGCATCACCGTCCCGGCGCGCAGCATCGCCAGCAGGTAGGCCTGCGGCCCAGCGGCCAGATGCACGTTGCGGCGTTCCAGTTGGGTCAGGAAAAAGGACCGGTCCACAAGGCGCGAGGCCAGTGCGGTGGACATCGAGACCGAGACCATCACGGCGAGGCCGATCTGCCAGTCTCCGGTCAGTTCGAACACGATCAGCGTGGTCGAGATCGGCGCGCCCAGCACCGCCGCCGCCACCGCGCCCATCCCGGCAAAGGCATAGAGCGTATGGGTCCCCGACACATCCGGCAGCAACCCGGTGGCAATGAGACCAAAGGCCAGCCCGGTCAGCGCCCCGATCATCAGCGAGGGCGAGAACACACCGCCGCCCATGCGCCCGCCCATGGTGATCGCAAGCGCGATGGTTTTCATCACCGCAAACAGGATCGCTGTCGTCAGCACAAGGTCTCCGGTCAGGGCGCGGATCGTGGTCTCATACCCAACGCCGATGATATGCGGGAACCAGACTGCGAGCAGGCCGAGCATGGCGCCGGATACGCCGGGACGCAGCCAGCCCGGCAGCGACAGGCGGTTCTGGATATGGGTGCCGATATCCTCGGCAAAGAAGATCGAGCGCATCAGCAGCAGCGACACCAGCCCGCAGACCAGACCGAGGATCAGGAAGGCGGGCAGTTCCACGTAGAATTGCAGCGAGCCGGGGGTGTCCAGCGTGAACTCGGTCACGTCGCCATAGGCCAGCCGGTTGATCACGGTCCCCGCGACCGAGGCGATGACGATGGGCGCAAAGGCGTGTACGGCGAAGTGGCGCAGCACCACCTCGAGCGCGAACAGGGCCCCGGCGATGGGGGCGTTGAAACTGGCCGAGACGGCAGCGGCCACGGCGCAACCCAGCAGGTCGCGCCCGGTGATGCCGTCGGCATGGATGCGGTCGCTGACCCATGTCGCGATGACCCCGGCCATATGCACGACCGGCCCCTCGCGCCCCGTCGAGCCGCCGGAACTAAGCGTGATCAGCGAGGCCAGGAACGAGGCGACCCCGGCCTTTTTCTCGACCCGGCCATCGGTGAGGGCAGAGCCTTCGATCACGTCCGCGACCGAACGCACGCGACCATCATCGGTGAATCTGGTCAGGATAACCCCGACGACCAGCCCGCCAAACACGGGCGTCAGGAAAATCCACAGCCAGTGCAGTTTCTCGGCGTGGCTGTGAAGATAGAGGATGTCATCGGTGCTGTAGAGATAGGCCTGCAAGGCCGCGATGGCCATGCGGAACCCCAGCGCCATGAATCCCGCAGCGATACCGATGATCAGAGCGATGAACCAGAACTGGATCTGGCTGGGGCCACGATGAAGCATCACCCGCCAGGCGTCCCGAAGTGCCGAGAGGGCCTGATTGAGCTGATTGCGCAGCACGGTGCGGGTGGACTGGGTCATTGGCCCTCGTTGAGGTGGTCGCTGACCCTTAGTAAGCCACGCTTGCGCCTGAGAAAAGTCGGTTCACGACAAGATGCTGACAGAATGCGCGTTATGCATCCAACAGGGCACGGGCAGCGGCGCGGGCCTCGTCCGTGATGGTGTCGCCCGCCACCATTCGGGCGATTTCATCAACGCGGTCGGGGGCGGCCAGCGGGATCACTGTGGACAGGGTCTGATCGCCCGTGACCTGTTTCTGCACCCGCCAGTGATGCGCCGCGCGGGCAGCCACCTGCGGCGAGTGGGTGACAACCAGCACCTGCCCGCCCTGCGCCAGCGCCGCCAGACGGCGGCCCACCGCATCCGCCGTGGCACCGCCGACGCCACGGTCGATCTCGTCAAAGATCATGGTGCGGGCGCTGTCGTCGCCGGTCAGGCAGACCTTGAGGGCCAGCAGAAAGCGGCTGAGCTCGCCGCCCGAGGCGATCTTGTTCAGCGGGCCAGACGGCGCGCCGGGGTTGGTGGCAACGGTGAAGGCGACGGCATCGGTGCCTTCGGGGCCGGGATCGGACGTGGTGATCTCGGTTCGGAACACGGCGCGTTCCATTTTCAGCGGCGCGAGTTCAGCCATTACTGCGCTATCCAGCGCCTTGGCCGCCTTGTGGCGCGCATCGCTGAGCGTGGCGGCAGCGGCGTCATAGTCGGCCTGCGCCTCGGCGACAGCGGCGCGCTTGTCGCTGAGGTCGGCGTCACCTGCATCCAGCCGATTCAGCCGGTCGCGCAGCGTGTCGGCAAAGGTGCCCAGATCGTCCGGGGCCACATCATGTTTGCGGGCCAGCGCGCGGATGGCAAACAGGCGCTCTTCGGTCTGTTCCAGCTCTGTCGGGTTGAAATCGAGCGCTTGCAGGCAGGTATTCACGCCGTCCTGCGCCTCACCCAGTTCGATCAGAGCACGGCCAAGCGCGGCGATGGGATCTTCCAATTGGCCGCCCGCATGGTCCGACACGCCTTCGAGCCAGCGGACCGCATCGGCCATCGCGCCCTCGGCCCCGTCACCGCCCAGCAGGGCAAAGGCGCGGGCCACGTCATCGCGGATGCGCTCGGCCCCCTGCATCATGCGGCGGCGGGCGTCGAGATCGGCATCCTCGCCCGGTTGCGGATCAAGCTGATCCAGTTCGGCGACGGCATGGCGCAGGAACTCCTCTTCCGCGCGCATCGCCTCAAGCGTGGCTTCGGTTTCGGCCAGCGCCTTGCGGACACGGGACATCTGCCCCCATGCAGCACGCACGGCAGCCAGATGATCGCCTGCCCCGGCATAGGCGTCCAGCATCGCCCGATGTCCGCGCGGGTTCAGCAGACCCCGGTCATCATGTTGGCCATGCAGCTCGATCAGGGTTTCCGACAAGGCCCGCAGCACCTCGCCGGAACACCGCCGGTCGTTGACCCAGGCGGTCTTGCGCCCCTCAGCCGTGTTGACGCGGCGCAGGATCAACTCCTCGCCGCCGGGCAGACCGGCCTCGGCCAATATGTCATGGGCGGGGTGGCCGTCGGGCAGTTCGAATTCGGCGACAACCTCGCCCTGCGCGGCACCCTGACGGACCAGTTCGGCCCGACCGCGCCAGCCCAGCACAAAGCCCAGCGAATCCAGCAGGATGGATTTGCCCGCCCCGGTTTCGCCGGTCAACGCGTTCAGGCCCGGCTGGAAGGTCAGGTCCAGCCGGTCGATGATCAGCATGTCGCGGATATCGAGGGCGCGCAGCATCGGGTCTTTAGCGTCCCAAGCCTTCAGCCATGGCCGTTACAACCACTCACCCTTGACGGTCTGGCGATAGATCGTGCTGAGCCAGTTGTTGCCACGGCTCTTCAGATCAAGCCCGCGCGAAGTCAGCAGCGCATAGCCCGCCTCGTACCATTCCGAGGATTGGTAGTTGTAACCCAGAATCGCACCCGCGGACTGTGCCTCATCCACCAGACCCAGCGCCAGATACGCTTCGATCAGACGATAGAGCGCTTCTGCGGTATGCGAGGTGGTCTGGAAATCTTCGACCACGACGCGGAAACGGTTGATGGCGGCGGTAAAGTGATCCTGACGCAGATAGTAGCGCCCGATCTCCATCTCCTTGCCGGCCAGATGATCAAAGGCCAGATCGAATTTCAGGATCGCCGAGGTGGCATATTCGCTGTCGGGATAGACCTCGATCACGGTGCGCAGCGCCTGCAGCGCCTGGAAGGTCAGGCCCTGATCGCGGCCCACTTCGTCGATCTGGTCATAATAGCTGAGCGCCAGCAGGTACTGGGCGTAGGCCGCATCTTCATCGGTCGGATAGAAATCGATATAGCGCTGTGCGGCGGCGCGGCTTTCGGCATAATTCTTGTCGTTGTGGAACGAAAACGCCTGCATGATCAGCGCGCGCTTGGCCCAGTCGGAATAGGGATAGAGCCGTTCAACCTCGGAAAAATACCAGGCCGCGTCATCCGAGCGATTCTGCGACAGTTCGTATTCGCCACGGGTATAGATCTGTTCAGGGGTGAACCCTTCGAGGTTCTGGTTGCGATCCGCGCCTTTGCTGCCGAACAGCCCCCCGTTACCGCAAGCGGTCAAAACTGCTGCCAGAAGAATCGCCCCTGCGAATCTGACTGCCGCTTTGGTGCCAACCATTCCGCCCATCCTTGTTAACTTACCTGGCCGGATCTACCCCGGATCGGACCTTGGTCTAGCACATAAAATTCCGGGGCAAAACGCCTTATGCACCCTCGTGACGCAAATGTCGCCAGAGTTGATCGGCTTACGCCACCTGAGGGATTTCGCTGCGCACAAGGCCCTGACCGGGCAGACGCGCCGCCTGTTCCGGGGTGCACAGGATCGGACGCACCGCGCCGGGTGTCTCGAACAGCTTGCGCAGCAGGGTGTTGGTCATGGAATGGCCCGACTTCTCGCCGGTGAAGCGTCCCAGAATCGGGCCGCCCGCCAGATACAGATCACCCAGCGCGTCCAGCATCTTGTGACGCACCGCTTCGTCCGCGTGGCGGAAGCCGCCCGGGGTCAGAACTTCGTCGCCCTGTACGACGACGGCGTTTTCCAGTGTGCCACCCAGCGCCAGACCGTTTTCGCGCATCGCCTCGACATCGGTGCGGCGGCAGAATGTGCGGCTGTCACACAATTCGCGGGCGAAAGAGCCGTTGCGCATGTCCAGAACCTTGGTCTGGCTGCCGATGGCGTCGTCTTCGAAATCGATGTGGAATTCGATTTCAAGCCCGTCGGCGGGAACGATCGAAGCGCTTGCGCCTTCGCGCGACACAGTGATCGGCTTGAGTACTTCAAAGGCCAGAACCGGGCTGGCCTGGCGGCGCACGCCCTTCGCCATGATGCCCTGCACGAATTCAACGGACGAGCCGTCCATGATCGGAACCTCGGGGCCGTCGATCTCGATCAGGGCGTTGTGGATACCACACCCGGCCAGGGCGGCCATGATATGCTCAACGGTGGAAACGGACGTGCCTGCTTCATTCACCAGACGGGTGCAGAGCGGGGTCCGCTCGACCACGTCATAGATCGCCGGGATCAGTGCATTGCCCAATTCGATATCGGTACGCTTGAACCAGATGCCATGACCGGCTGCCGCCGGCTTCAGGACCATCGTCACAGGCTGTCCGCCGTGAAGTCCGGTGCCTGTAAACGTAACCGAAGATTTGAGCGTATGTTGCAAAGTGAGCCTCAGCGCGTGGTGTCCAGCCTCGTGTCGGCTGTGTTGCACCCCAACTAAGGAAGGGGGCTCAAAGGCTCAACTCACTCTTTGCAACCGATTGAAACATGTTTGTGACAGATCGGCAAAACCCTGCTTAGCCCCTGCCAAGGCCCTGTAATTCAAAATAAAAGGGCCGCCAGATGGCGACCCTTGTTAGCGATTTTGTTACCGTGATCAGTTGGCCTGACGGCGCAGGAAGGCCGGAATTTCGATGCGATCCTGTTCGGGATCGGCCTCTTCCCGGGCCGGTGCCGTGGCTTCAGTCGACCGCATTGCGGGCTGCTGACGCGCCGGTTGGGCCGGGGTATCGCCCGCATGGCCGGTCATCCGATCGATCAGGCGATTGAAGCCGAAACGCGGACGATCCTCGGCCGAATGCTGCGGTTCAGGGGCCGGTTCGCGCTGTGCCGTGGGGGTTGGACGCATCCGGCTTTGCGGTACTTTCTGCACTGCAGCCTGCAGCCGTTGCATCGCCTCGGGCGACGGTGTGCCGGGGGTCTGGGCACGCTGAGCGGCATAGGAAGCGTCAACCTCTTCCGGTTCGGGCTGGGGTTCGAACTGCGCCACCTGCGGCTGATAGGCGGGTGGCGGCAGGCCGTCATCCTGTTGCGCGGCGGGCTGTTCTTCGTGCCAGCCTTCGTTCAGTTCGACATCTTCGATGGATTCGAACAGCGTGGGGGCGATGTTCGCATCGTCTTCCGCGGCGGGGGCCTCATCCGCGGCGACGTGTTCCTGGGCGGTTTCTTCTGCCGAAACCGTGCGGGTCAGCGGCGCCGACATCGAGCGGCGCGCGACCGGCACATCGTCGGTTTTCTCGCTGGCATCGATACCGGTGGCAACGACCGACACGCGCATTCCGCCTTCCATCTCGGTGTCGAGGGTCGAACCGACGATGATATTGGCCTCGGGGTCCACTTCCTCGCGGATGCGGTTGGCGGCCTCGTCCAGTTCGAACAGGGTCAGGTCGTGGCTGCCGGTGATGTTGATCAGCACACCCTTGGCGCCCTTGAGGCTGATTTCGTCCAGCAGCGGGTTGGCGATGGCCTTCTCGGCCGCCTGAATGGCGCGGTCTTCGCCGGTTGCTTCGCCGGTACCCATCATCGCCTTGCCCATCTCATCCATCACGGCACGAACGTCTGCGAAATCAAGGTTGATCAGGCCCGGACGCACCATCAGGTCGGTTACGCCTTTGACGCCCTGATACAGAACGTCGTCGGCCATCGAGAATGCCTCAGTGAACGTGGTCTTTTCATTGGCGAGACGGAACAGGTTCTGGTTCGGGATGATGATCAGCGTGTCGACGACCTTTTGCAGGGCATCAACGCCGTCTTCGGCCTGACGCATGCGCTTGGCGCCTTCGAATTGGAAGGGTTTGGTGACAACGCCGACAGTCAGGACACCCAGCTCACGCGCCGCTTGCGCGATAATCGGGGCCGCGCCGGTGCCGGTGCCGCCGCCCATACCGGCGGTGATGAAGCACATATGCGCGCCCGCCAGATGATCGACGATCTGTTCAATGCTTTCTTCGGCCGCCGCAGCGCCCACGGTCGGGCGTGCGCCCGCGCCCAGCCCTTCGGTGACCTTGACACCCAGTTGCACCCGCGCCGACGAGCGGCTTTGCTGCAGCGCCTGCGCGTCGGTGTTGGCGACGACAAATTCAACGCCGTCCAACTGCTTTTCAATCATGTTGTCGACAGCGTTGCCCCCAGCGCCGCCAACGCCAAATACGGTAATCCGAGGCTTCAGTTCGTCGTGCCCGGGCATCGAAAGATTTAAAGTCATGCTCTGTCCGCCTGTTTTTATGTTGCCGCAAAATGCGGTTTTTTCTGACCTATCCACAGATGATTTTACTGTGTCATTTCGGAAACGTCACCAGAAAAATCGCCAGAATCCACAAAATATGGAGGAAATAAGGCAGCAAACAGCGGCATTTCGCTGTTAGCGCCACATGTTGCGACGCAAGCCTCATGCGGCACTACACAACAAAAGACCCCACCCACCTGAAGAGGGTGCGAAAACCGGGGATTACTTGTTCGGGTCGCGGAAAACTGCTCAATGTCCTGCCGCTGGGCCTCTGCCGGGCCTTGAGGTTATCTTGCGGGAATTCGGACCGCGCCGCAACCGATTTCTTCAGCCTATCGGTATACTTGGGCAGTTCAGGCTGTCCTCGGTGACACTGCGGATCTCTTGCGTTTCGCTGCCGACGAAACGGGCCAGCCGGACCATCAGCCGGTCATCATGCAGGAAGGGCCACCAGCAAACCGGCAGCCCATCGGGCGCATCATCATAAAGAAAGCAGATCTGGCCGTTCGGCGTGGTGATCTGACCATAGACACAGCCCCGCCCCTCCATCCGCCAGACTGAGAGAGTCGGGCTGAGGAATTCCTCGGTCCCGACCAGCATATCGCTGCGGATTTCGTGGAAGGTGACGGTTTTGCCGACAACGGCGTTCAGGAATGCCTCGGGTGTGATCAAGGTCTGAGCCGGGACCGCAGCGGGCCACAGTGCCGCACCGAGAACTGCCCGGCGCAGGGCTTTACCAATTGTCACGGAACCAGCGCACGGCGCGTTTGAACGGGCGCGTAGCATAGGTGTCAACGGGGATTTCGAAATCCCACCATTCGTCCTGCGGATGCGCCGCAAACAGGCTGAGACCAACCGCCGAAGAAAACCCCGGCCCGGTCGCCGACTGCGGCAGGCCGTGGACGCGCAACGGACGGCCCAGGCGCACGCGTTGACCCAGAATGCGGCTGGCCAGCCCGTCAAGGCCCATGATCTGGCTGCCGCCGCCGGTCAGCACGATCTGCTGGCTGGGCAGGTGATCGAACCCGGCAGCGTCCAGACGGGTGCGCACTTCTTCGAGGATTTCCTCGACGCGCGGGCGCATGATGCCGATCAGCTCGGCGCGGCTGACGGTGCGGCGGTCGTGTTCCCAATCACCGGTATCGCCACCGATATCGATCAGGTCGCGGTCATCGACCCCGGTGGCGTGAACGCCGCCGTTGAAGGTCTTGATCCGTTCGGCCACCGCTGCGGGCACGCCGAGGCCCATCGAGATGTCGCTGGTCACGTGATCGCCGCCCATGCGCACGCAATCGGCGTAGATCATGTGTTTCTTCATGAAGATCGACACGCTGGTGGTGCCGCCACCCATGTCGATGCAGGCCGCGCCCAGTTCCTGTTCGTCCTCGACCAGCGCGGAAATGCCCGAGACATAGGCCGAATTCGCAATCCCCGCCAGTTCCAAATCACAACGCTTAATACAGCGGACGATGTTCTGGATCGCTATCGCATCGACGGTCAGCATGTGCATGTCGACGGCAAGGCTCTGCCCCATCTGCCCGCGCGGATCGATCAGACCCGAGCGGTTGTCGAGCGCGAAATTCACCGGCTGGGCATGCAGCACCTCGCGCCCTTCGCCGTAATCGGGCACGTCGCAGGCGTTCAGAACACGGCCGACCTCGGCCTCGGTGACAAGCTGACCTTCCAGATCGACCTGCGCGTCCAGCCCGTAAGAGCGCGGGTTTGCCCCCGAAAACGACGCGATGACGTGATCGACGCGGATATCGGCCATCTTCTGCGCCGCCTGCAGGGCGGTCCGGATGGCACGTTCGGTTTCCTGCATCGCGGTAACTTCGCCGAACTGTACCCCGCGCGAACGGGTGGTCGCAGCCCCGATCACCCGGAACCCGGTTTGACCGGCCATGGAACCGATCGAGTTATCCTCGGACAACCGCCCGGTGCCATCGAAGCGCAGAACAAGGCAGGCGATTTTCGAGCTGCCCACATCCAGAATGGCGACGACGCCGCGTTGCATCGCCTGCCGGCGCATCTGCCGCATGGCGCGTTGGGACTGATAAAGATCGGTCATCATGGTCGTTACTGCCCGCTACTCACATCTGTTTTTGTGTTCCACCAGTCTGCGCTGGCCGTTTCGTTCATTCGGATGGTTGGCCGCTGGCCCAGTCGCATATCGACCGCAGCCACGTCGCGTTCCAGAAGGTCCTGCACCTCATTCACCGCCAGCACGCGTTCCAGCGCGCGGGCCGGACGTTCGGTCGGCAGCATGATGCGCTGGTTGCGATCCAGCACCAGATCCCAGCGCCTTTCGCCGACGCGGACGAGGCCCCGGACCCGCTCGCCCAGACTTCGGGCGGTGGTCAGAATCTGCAGCGCCTCGGGGACGTGTTTGTCCGCTCCCTTCCCCGCGATCAGCGGCAGGGTGGCGTGATCGGCCCGCGCCGCGATCATGTCCACATGGGCACCGGTTTCGTCCAGCAGCTCGATCCCGTCGCGGGTGCGCCAGACGATGACCGGCTGACGTTCCACCACGTCCACCTGCAGGATGCCGCCGGGGCGAATGCGCACGGTGGCCGATTTCACCGGATCAAGCCCGGTGATGGTGTCGCGGATCTGCTCGACATCCAGATCCCAGGAACTGAGCGGGAAATCGAGCGGCACGATCTCGCGGATATCTTCGGACAGCGTGGTCCCTGCCCCGTCGATGGCCATCAGGTTGACCATGAATTCAGGGCGTTCCTGAATCGAGGTCTTGATGTCGGCGATATAGGTGTTGACCGCCTCGCGCCGGTCTTCGGAGGCAAAGAAGCCGCCGATCAGGCCGAGAACGGCCAGAACCGGCAGGCCGATCTTCAGCCCGCGCCGGATGCCGGGGGTGAGCATCCAGCGCTGAAAGCGGTAGCTGAGGCGCGACGGCGCGGGATCGGACAGCCGGGTACGGCTGAGGAACCGGGTCCCGCGCAGGCGCAGCTTGGGTTTGGATTTGGGTTCGGGCCTTGGGGCCGCTTCAAAATCCGCATCCGGCCCGGCCAGAGCCTTGGTCCGGTGGATCACCGGCGCGCGGGTGGCTCTCAGCGGTCGCATGAGGCGTCCTCCACCATCCAGGCGCAGAGCTGGCCGAATGTCATGCCGATATGCGCGGCCTGCTCGGGGGCCAGAGAGGTCGGTGTCATGCCGGGCTGGGTGTTGGTTTCCAGCAGGAACACGCCATCTGCGCCCATGCTGTCATCCCAGCGGAAATCGGTGCGGGACACGCCGCGGCAGCCCAGTGCGGCATGGGCTTTCAGCGCGTAATCCATGCAGCGGTCGAAGATGTCCTGCGGGATGTCGGCGGGCAGCACGTGCCACGAGCCGCCCGGTTTATACTTGGCGTCATAGTCGTACCAGCCGCCATCGGTCATGATCTCGGTCACCGTCAGGGCGCGGTCGCCCATTACGGTCACCGTCAGCTCGCGACCGGCGACATATTTCTCGACCATCACCTGATCGGGCATCGCCGCGTCCAGTTGCGGCGGGCCGTTGGCGTTTTCATGCACGATATAGATGCCGACGCTGGAGCCTTCATTGTTGGGCTTGGCCACGTAGGGAGGTTCCATCACATGGGCTGCGATCACTTCGGGTTTGGGCACGATCATGCTGGGGACAACAGGCAGGCCTTCGGTCTGGTAAATCTCTTTGCTGCGCTGCTTGTCCATCGCAAGGGCCGAGGCCAGCACGCCGGAATGCGTATAGGGAATGCGCATCCATTCCAGCAGGCCCTGCACGCAGCCGTCTTCGCCCCAACGGCCATGCAGGGCGTTGAAAACCACATCCGGCTTGATATCTGAAAGGCGCGCGTAAAGGTCGGGACCAGCGTCCAGTTCGACCACTTCAAAGCCTTCTCCCACAAGGGCGGCCGCGCATTCGCGCCCAGAGCTGAGAGACACCTCGCGTTCCGCCGAGGGGCCGCCCATCAATACCGCCACTTTGGGGTTTGTCCTGCTCGACATTCCCAATGTGCGCCTCAATGTCCCCGGACCTTATGTGGTGGTCCGTACTGCGTTTATGCCTTTGATCCGTCGCCGTTAATTGCCTGTTTTGGTCTGACGGTTGGGGCTTTATTCTTTCAGCGGATCACCGACCCGCATGATTTCCCACTCTAGCGTGATGCCGCTTGTTTCGTAAACCTTTTTTCGCACCTCTTCGCCCAGACCTTCGAGGTCGGCGGCGGTGGCGGTGCCGGTATTGATCAGGAAATTCGAGTGCTTGGGGCTCATCTGCGCGCCGCCGCGCGTGGCACCGCGCATGCCCGCGTCGTCGATCACTTTCCATGCCTTGAGGTCATGCACATCATCGGCGCGCCCGGTCGAAGAGAACCCGGCCGGATTGCGGAAAGTCGACCCGGCGCTGCGGTCCTTGGTGGGCTGGGTTTCGTCGCGCTTTTGCAATTGCGCTTCCATGCGGGCGTGCAGCTCTGCCGGATCGCCCGAGGGACCCTGGAACGTGGCCGAAACCAGCACCGCGCCTGCGGGCAGTTCGGATTGGCGGTAGCGGAAGTTGAGGTCTTGCGGGGTCAAATCGATAAGGTCACCGGACCGGGTAACGACGGAGGCCGTTTGCAGCACATCCGCCGTGTAGCTGCCATAGCAGCCTGCGTTCATGCGCACCGCGCCGCCGATGGAACCGGGGATGGTACGCAAGAATGTCAGGTCAACGCCCGCATCCGCCGCCTTGCGCGCCACATGTGCGTCCAGCGCCGCGGCGCCTGCGGTCACCGTGTTGCCGTCGATGGAAATTCCATTGAACCCACGCCCCAACCGGATCACCACGGCGCGCAGGCCGCCATCGCGGACGATGAGGTTCGAGCCGACGCCCATGGGAAAGACAGGCACATCAGCGGGCAAGTCGCGTAGAAAGGCCTGCAAGTCTTCGGTATCGGCGGGCTGGAACAGATAGTCCGCCGGGCCGCCGACCCGCAGCCAGGTGAGGTCGTTCAGAGGACGGGCCTGCGTCAGACGCCCCCGAACCTCGGGCAGTTCGATCATGCGTCCGCCCGTGCCGCCAGGCTGCGCCCGCCGACGCCGCCCATGATGGTCGCGAACAGGAAGGGCAGAACACCGCCAGTCAGCCAGACGAAGGGGCCAAAGGCCTGTTCTTCTTCGCCGGTGCCGATCCCGGCCAGCATCACGATCAGCACCACCGCCACGACCGAGGCCAGCCCGATCAGCCACAGCAACCCCTTGGTGCCGATCCAGCGCCCGGCAACAAAGCCCGCTGCGGCGCCGAGGACGAAGAAAATCAGTGGCAGATAAGCGAATGTGGCGATGTCGACCATGGGGGCCTCCTTGAGACGGTCGGTTACTTGTTGGCTGCCTTCATGCCCTGCATTTTAGACTTTGTCCAACGGGTCAGATAAATCACTGGCCAGCGCAGCACCGACATGCCTGCGGCAAGAACGAGCAGCCCGACCCACGGGCCGTTTTCATAGGTGACATAGCCCAGGATGGGAACGCCCACGGCGATCAGGAAATAAGCGCGCCGCCAGTGGTTGTCCTTGCTGGGCAGCATGGCCAGAACATTGGCGGTCAGCCCCCAAAGACCGGCAAGCGCAATCGACCAGTTCATTCCGACACCTCTCTGCCCGTCCATTTGCGCCAATAGAAGCGGATCGGGTTGCGGTACATCGAGGCGAAACCGGCAACGGCCAGCACCCCGATGAACCAGCCATAGTCGATACTCAGCCACAGGATCAGGGCGGGCGCGCTGGCAAACAGCACCACGCCCGGCGGGAATTGCAGGCGCATGGGCAGCATCGCCACGATGGTTGAGGCGAGGACCCAGCCGCAAGCGGTTATCAGTGACCACGCCACGGGATCAGCTCGCTTTGGCGATCAGCCGGTCGGGCAACCCGTTGGCCCAGGCGCTGATGGTGCCGGCGCCGAGGCAGACGACCATATCGCCGGGGCGAGCCTGTTCGCGGACGAGGCGTTCGAGGTCACCTTCATCCAGGATCGCACGTGCATGGCGGTGGCCGTGGCGGATCAGGCCCTGCACCAGATCGTCGCGGGACGCACCCTCGATCGGGTCTTCTCCGGCGGCGAACACTTCGGCGATGGCGACCACATCGGCGTCATTGAAGCAGGTGCAGAAATCGTCGAACAGGTTGGACAGGCGCGAATAGCGGTGCGGTTGGTGGACGGCGATGACGCGGCCCTCGGTGGCCTGACGGGCGGCCTTGAGGACGGCGGCAATCTCCACCGGGTGGTGGCCATAATCGTCGATGATGGTGACGCCATCGACCTCTCCGACCTTGGTGAAACGGCGGTTGACGCCGCCGAAATTGGCTAAAGCCTCGCGAATTTCACTGGCCTTCATGCCCAGATGACGGGCCACGGCCACAGCAGACAAAGCGTTCGAGACGTTGTGGTCGCCGGGCATCGGCAGGGTGCAGCCCTCGATCATCTTGTCTTCATATTGCAGGTGGATGTCGAAATGGGCGACGCCCCCCTTATAGGTCAGATTCTCGGCCCGCACATCGGCCTGCGCGTTGAAGCCATAGGTGCGTACGCGGCGGTCGGTGACGCGACCGACCAGTGCCTGAACCTCGGCATGATCGGTGCAGCAGACGGCGAGGCCATAGAAGGGCAGGTTCGAGACGAATTCATGAAAACCTGCGCGCAGCAGGTCGAAATCACCCCAATGCTCCATATGCTCGGGGTCGATATTGGTGACGATGGCGATGGTTGCGGGCAGGCGGTTGAAGGAACCATCGCTCTCATCCGCTTCGACCACCATCCATTCGCCCTGCCCCATACGCGCATTCGAGCCATAGGCGTGAATGATGCCGCCATTGATCACTGTGGGGTCGAAATCGCCCGCGACCATCAATTCGGCCATCATCGTGGTCGTGGTGGTCTTGCCATGGGTTCCGGCGATGGCGATGTTGGATTTCAGGCGCATCAGCTCTGCCAGCATATCGGCGCGGCGCACCACCGGCAGACCCTGCGCGCGCGCCTGATCCAGTTCCGGGTTGCCCGGCTTGATCGCGGTCGAGACCACGACGACGGCGGCGTTTTTAAGGTTTTCGGCGCGCTGGCCTTCGAAAATCTCGGCCCCCAGCGCGGCCAGCCGGTCCGTGATCTTCGAGGTTTTTAGGTCCGACCCCTGTACCCGGTAGCCAAGGTTCAGAAGCACCTCGGCGATGCCCGACATCCCGATCCCGCCGATGCCCACGAAGTGGATCGGCCCTACGTCCTGCGGCAGTTTGGTTGCTGGGGTCATGCGGTCTCCTTCTGCGCCAGATGTTCAACCTGGGCCACCAGACGATCGGTTGCGTCGGGTGCGCCGGTCGACAGCGCGGCATGGGCCATTTTCTGTGCGGCTTCGGGGTTGGTCAGAACCGTGGTCATTTGCTGCGTCAGCGCGGCAACGTCAAGCGCATTTTCAGGGATCAGGATCGCCCCGCCCGCCTGCACCAGCCCGCGCGCATTGGCGGTCTGGTGATCGCCAGCGGCCGTGGCAAGCGGGATCAGGATCGAGGGCCGCCCGATGATTGAGATATCGGCAACGCTGGACGCGCCCGAGCGCGAGATGACCAGCTGCGCCTCGGACATCCGCCGGGGGACGTCTTCGAAGAAGGGTTGTACATCGGCAAGGATGCCGTGTTCGGCATAGAACGCGGCCACCCGCGCCTGATCCTCCGCGCGGGCCTGATGTGAAACACGGACAAAGCCGCGCAGATATTCGGGCAGCGCCGCAATCGCGTCGGGCACCACATCGCTGAGGATGCGCGCACCCTGAGAGCCGCCCATGACCAGCACCGACATCGGATAATCGCCTGGCGGGATATAGGGCGCGGCGGAGCGCTCCAGCACGGCGGCGCGCACCGGGTTGCCGGTGTGGATACCCTGCGCCCCGTCGGGCAAGTCGGTGGGCCAGACACCGCAGGCGACCTGCGCCACGCGGGTTGCAAAGACCTGATTCACGCGGCCCAACACGCCGTTCTGTTCGTGGATCATACGCGGGATTTTAAGCAGCGTCGCCGCCCCCAGCGCCGGGATCGACGGATAGCCGCCGAAGCCGACCACCACGCCCGGCCTGTCGCGCAGCATCTGGGCTGCCATGCCCGTCACGCCTGCGGCGATCTTCGGGCCGACCAGCGCCTTGGCGGCCAGACCGCCGCGGGCAAAGGTGGCCGAGGAGGCCTCGACAATCTCGACGCCCTCGGGGAACGCGCCGGTATAGCGCGCGCCGCGTGGGTCGGTGGACAGGCGCACGCGCCAGCCCTTTTTCAACATCGCCTCGGCCAGTGCCTGCGCCGGGAACATGTGCCCCCCGGTGCCGCCCGCCGCGATCAGAAGGTAAGGTGTGCCCATCAGCCTCGTCCGCGCAGAATATCACCGAGCTCGCCCTGGGGACGGGTTCGGGTGAAGGCCAGCAACATGCCAACCGCAATGCCGCCCGCGATCAGGGACGAGCCGCCATAGCTGACGAACGGCAGTGTCATGCCCTTAGCGGGCAGCAGGCGCACCGCGACGCCCATGTTGATCATCGCCTGAACGCCGAACATGCAGGCCAGACCGGTCCCGGCCAGACGGATGAACATGTCGCGTTCGCGCATCAGCCGCAGCAGCGAGCGCACGACGATCAGCGAATAAAGCGCGATGATGATCAGCACCAGGATCAGGCCGTATTCCTCGGCCGCGACGGCGATGATGAAATCGGTATGGGCATCGGGCAGCGACCATTTCACCTGCCCCTCGCCCACGCCGACACCGAACAGCCCACCTTCGCGGATGGCGTTGGTGGCATAGCCCAGCTGGGTGGTCGGATCGACCTCTTGGTTCAGGAACCCGTCGATGCGGCGGGCGAAGTGTTCGGAGTTGGAATAGGCGAACATGCCGCCCAGCACCACCGCCCCGGCCATGCCAAGCAGCAGCAGCATCGGTGCGCCCGCCACAAAATACATCACGCCCCAGCCAAACAGGATCAGGCAGGCCTGCCCGAAATCGGGCTGCATCACCAGCATCGCCACGATCGCCATGCACAGCGCAAAGGACCACAGCCGCCCCGGCGGGCCGTTGATTTCCTGCGAGGCGGCCAGCAGCCAGGCGGCGACCACGACAAAACCGGGCTTCAGAAACTCCGAAGGCTGCATCGAGGCGAAGCCCAGCGCATACCAGCGCACCGCGCCCTTGCCGAAATCGGTGCCGAAGACGGGCAGGAAGGCGAGCGCCACAAAGGAGGCCAGAAAGCCCAGAACCGCCAGCCGCCGCACCAGCGTCGGCGACATCATCGAGGTCAACAGCATCGCGACCAGCGCCATGCCGCCAAACAGCGCCTGACGTTCGACGTAATAAAACGGATCAAACCCGTTGCGCCCAGCCAGAGGCGGCGACGAGGCCAGCCCCAGCAACAGCCCGATGACGAACAGGATCAGCACGCAGGACATCGTCCAGCGGTCAGTCGTCCGCCACCACTTTGGAAGAATCGGTTCGCCGCGCTGGTCCTGGACCGCGCCATACACCATCTCAGTCATGAGATACCGCCACTATCTGCCTCGTTAACGTCCCGTTTTCGGGATCTGTTTGAGAGTCTACAGGGAATTTTGCTTTCAGGCCAGTGGAATGAAAGGGTTTGAGACATTTCTAAGCGGGGTTGTTCCAATTTCCGACAACCGCCGCATGGCCGGAATAATTCGTGCATTCGCCAGCCCGTCAGAAACCAAGTTCACAGGCATGTTAACTTCAAATCGTAGTGATCTATTTTCGCTAAGAAATGCGCGCCGCGGTGGCTGGGCACACACACCGCCTTCAGGTCAGAAGCGGTTTCCCGTTCTTGACGTGCCGCCGGATCAGCGAGCGGACCTGTGCACCCCGGTTCGGTGTCAGACGCGCAAGCTGCGGCGCATAGACCTCTGACGAGATCTCGGGGAACAGCGCTTTGATCTCGGCCAGCGCAGCTGCGCCAACGCTTTTCAGGGCCTCGGGACCGGTAAAGAGGCTCTCGGACGGGGCACCTTCGGCGAAGACCACCTCATGCCGGTCGAACAACATGTGGAAATAGGTGATCTCGGGCGCGTCGGCATCCACGCAGATGCCCGGAAGGTCCAGCAACTTGCGTGCCGCCACGAGGATTTCATCGGTGTCGAACATACGCACCGCGATGGGCGAGCGCACCAGCATCCGATGCTGCGGCGACACACGCAGATCCCTCGAGGGCAGTCCATCGCCAAGCGCACCTTGGGAAATTCGGATTGCGCGCAGCTTGGGCTTGGTGCGAAGATCGATGCTGTCCAGATCACGCGACCCGATCCAGCGAATGATCTGCGGCCCGTGATCGAGGGTCAGCACCGCATCCCCTGCCCTGAGCGTCTCGATCGCCCTCGGGCCGTTCGGGGTGTCGATCAGGGTTCCGGCCGTAAAACATGGCACGACCGTATCGATATCGATGTCGGGGCCATTATCGATAATATCGACGATCGTCAGCGTTGTATTGAGTGGCGGAATAGTCCCGCCGATAAAGGCCATGAAATAGGCATCTTCGCTGTCGACCCCGATCGAGTCGCCATCGCCATTGATGTCATAATCGAAAAAGCCGATCTGGTAGGTATTGGTTCCATCCGTGACTGAGACCGTGAAATCCCAGAAGATGATGTCACCATCGAGTGTTTGAGTCGGGTCATTCGCAGTTTCGTTCGAGACGCTGTCGCCATCAAAGATGGTGCCGTCTGCGCCATCTTCGATGGTGATCTGGCTGTAGGCGGAAATCTGAAAGGTGGAGCCCTCGACACTGGAAGAGGCTCCGGCGTCTGACAAAGTAGAGTCGCTGCGAAAAGCTCCGTAAATTGTTGTCGGCATTTTGGGTTAACTCCACCAAACCAATAAACACGCACTTATTCACCAATAAGCGTTAGCGATTTGCTAAGGACTGGGTTCCCTCTGGTCAAGTCGACCTGTCCGGTTCGCTGGCCTCTGTGGCCCACGCGCACGGTCCTGAGCCATCTGCCGCCCCCAGGATCAGAGATCAGCGGCAGTCTCGGGCACGAGCCTCTTGCCATTGTGCCCGGAACAGGCCAATGGCGGCAGATGACCTATGATACGATTATCCTTGGTGCCGGGGCCGCCGGCATGATGTGCGCTGCACATTGCGGAGGGCGGGTTCTGGTGATCGATCACGCCAAAGCGCCGGGCGAGAAGATTCGCATCTCGGGCGGCGGGCGGTGCAATTTCACCAACATGTATGCGGGGCCGGGCAATTTCCTGTCTCAGAACCCGCATTTCTGCAAATCGGCGCTGGCCCGGTATACGCAGTGGGATTTCGTCGATCTGGTGGGTCGTCACGGCATCGCCTGGCATGAGAAAACATTGGGGCAGCTGTTCTGCGACGGATCGTCGAAACAGATCATCCAGATGCTGCTGGACGAAATGGCACGCGCCGGGGTCGAGCTGTGGGTGCAGACCGCGCAGCGTGATCTGCGCAAGACCGAGAGCGGTTTTGCGCTGGAGGTCGAGCGCGAAGGCCAGCGCCTGCACCTGACCTGCCACAATCTGGTGTTGGCCACCGGCGGCAAGTCGATCCCCAAAATGGGCGCGACCGGGCTGGCCTATGACATTGCGCGGCAATTCGGGCTGCAAGTGACCGACACGCGCGCGGCGCTGGTGCCGTTCACCTTCTCGGACGGCAAGTTCAAGGACCTGTCCGGCGTCGCCCTGCCCGCGCGTCTGTCAAACGACCGCACCAGTTTTGACGAGGCGCTGCTGTTCACCCATCGCGGCCTCAGCGGACCGTCAGTGCTGCAATTGTCCTCTTATTGGCGCGAGGGCGAGGCGATCCGGGTCAACCTGATCCCCGATCTGCCCCTGTTCGATCTGCTGCGAGAGCAGCGACAGGCCGCAGGGCGCAAGGCTCTGACCACCGAGCTGTCGCGCCACCTGCCCGCGCGGCTGGTGGACCATCTCAAGCACCATATTCCGATGAAGGGTAATCTTGCAGATCAGTCCGACGCGGCGCTGTCAGATCTGATCACTGCGCTGTCCGACTGGCAGCTTACGCCTTCGGGCACCGAGGGCTATCGCACTGCCGAGGTCACTCTGGGCGGTATCGACACCGAGGGGCTGTCGTCAAAAACGATGGAGGCCAGGGATGTCCCCGGCCTCTATGTCATTGGCGAAGCGGTGGATGTCACCGGCTGGCTGGGTGGCTATAACTTCCAGTGGGCGTGGTCCTCGGGCCACGCCGCCGGAAGCGCCATCGCAAGCGGTTAACCTACGACGTTATAGCCACGTCCGCGCATGCAGTTGCGCACGATGACTTCCTTGTTCTGGTTCTTGTTGATCACATCGGCACCGGCTCCGACCAGCGCACCGGCAACGGCTGCACGACCCAGATTGTCGCTGCTGTCCTGAACGATGCCGGTGACGGCTGCTGCACCCGCCGCACCGATTGCGGCGTTACCTGCGGTCGAGCCATCAACGCTGGCCTGCGAGGCCGCCAGTTGCTGGCACTGTGCCAGATCAGAGTTGTAGTTCGGGCCCACCGGGCCGTCGATCACGGGCTGATAGCTGGCGCCGGTATTGGTGCAGGCTGCGACAGCCAGCAGGGCGGGAACGATCAGAAGAAGTTTACGGTTTGGCATATTCATGACCTCGTGTTTCATTTCCTGAAGGCAAAAACCAATGCGCAGGGCGCGTCAAGCAGATAGGCCACAGCTTCGCCAAACCGGCGGTCTATTGCAAACGTATTGCTTTCAGAGACGTTTTTTCACCTCGTCCACGAAGTCATCGCCGCGCTGTTCGAAGTTGTCATACTGGTCGAAACTGGCGGCTGCGGGGGCCAGCAGAACCACCTCGCCCGGCTGTGCGTCGGCCATGGCCTGTTCGACGGCGGCGGCCATGGTGGTGCAGACCTGCGCCTCGGCAGTCAACTGCATGGCGAACCCAGCCGCCTCGCGTCCGATGACATAGGCCTTGATCACCTGCTCGGCCGCGGTGTTCAGGGCGTCCAGCCCGCCCTCTTTCTCAAGCCCGCCGCAGATCCAGCGGATCTTCTTGAAGGCGCTCAGCGCTTTGGCGGCGCTGTCCACATTGGTGGCTTTCGAGTCGTTCACATAGGTCACGCCATCCGCATCGGCGATGATCTGGCTGCGATGCGGCAGGCCGGGGAAGCTGTGCAGAGCGTCCTCGATCACACGCGGGGCAAGACCCAGCGAACGGCAGGCGGCATAGGCGGCACAGGCGTTCTGGTGATTATGTGCGCCTGGCAGGCCCCTGATGCCGCGCAGGTCGATCGAACCCGCCTGGCGGCCCTTGCGGTATTCCGACAGGAACCCCTTGCGGGCAAAGACCTGCCAGCCCGGCCCGGTCAGCTTGCGCGCCACCGAGACGCGGATCACCCGGTCATCCGCAGATCCTTCGGCCAGTTGCCCGGCCAGAAACGCGCCCTCGGCCTCGTCGATGCCGATCACGGCGCGATCCGGGCCTCCTTCGGCGAACAGGCGGCGCTTGGCGGCGAAGTAACCGCCCATGCCGCCATGCCGGTCCAGATGATCGGGTGAGAGATTGGTGAACACCGCCACATCCGGAGTCAGCGCGCGAGCCAGTTCGGTCTGATAGCTGGACAGTTCCAGCACCACCACCGACCCATCGCCGCCCGGATCGATATCCAGCACACCGCGCCCGATATTGCCCGCCAGTTGCGAGTCGCGCCCCGCCTCAGTCAGGACGTGATGGATCAGCGCAGCGGTGGTCGATTTGCCGTTCGATCCGGTCACCGCAATGACACGCGGCGGCGTGTCGTAGTTGTTCCATTCCGGCCCGGCGAAAGAGCGGAAGAACAGGCCGATATCATTGTCGACCGGTACGCCTGCCTCCTGCGCGGCGGCCACCACCGGGTTCGGCGTCGGATACAGGTGCGGGATACCCGGCGAGACGATCAGGGTGGCGATCTCGTCAAACGCCCCGTGACGGCGCAGGTCGGCGCAGGCAAAGCTCTCACTCTCCGCGGCTTCACGCGCGGCGGGGTTGTCATCCCAGCAGATCGGCTCGGCCCCGCCAGCCCGCAACGCCCGCGCCGTGGTCAGGCCCGACCGGCCCAGCCCCAGAACCGCAACCTTCTGTCCTGAAAACCCTTTGACCGGGATCATCTGCTGCTCACCTTCGTCGATTAGAAATTTGCGCCACACTGCACCGAAGGATTTCCCAAAGGCAAGGGCACGTTCAGGCTCGCGCGCCAGCGCGAGCCGGGCCCAACGGGTGGCAGGGGGCCACAGGCCCTCCGAACCCGGCGGGAGCGTTACCGGACTTTCAGCGTCGCCAACCCGATCATCGCCAGGATCAGCGAGATGATCCAAAACCGGATCACGATGGTGGGTTCGGCCCAGCCCTTTTTCTCATAGTGGTGATGGATCGGCGCCATCAGAAACACCCGTCGTCCAGTGCGTTTGAAATAAAGCACCTGAATGATCACGCTCAGCGCCTCGACCACGAACAGACCGCCCACAATGGCCAGCACCAGCTCATGCTTGGTGGCCACGGCAATCGCGCCCAGCGCACCACCCAGGGCCAGTGATCCGGTATCACCCATGAACACCGCCGCTGGGGGGGCGTTATACCACAGAAATCCAAGGCCCGCGCCAAACAGTGCTGAGGTGAAGATGAAAATCTCTCCGGTACCGGGCACGTAATGCACGTCCAGATATTCGGTAAAGTCGACCCGCCCCACCGCATAGGCAATCACGCCCAGGGTCGAGGCCGCGATCATCGCGGGCATGATGGCCAGACCATCCAGACCGTCTGTCAGGTTCACCGCATTGGCGGCGCCGACGATGACGATCACAGCAAACGGGATATAGAACAGCCCCAGATTGATCAGCGTATCCTTGAATACCGGCAGGGCGAGTTGGTTCTGCAAATCGGCGGGGTGATGCAATCCCGCCCAGAGCGAGGCCAACACGGCGATGATAATCCCCAGCGCCAGCCGCATTTTGCTGGAAACGCCCTTGGTGTTCTGTTTCGACACTTTGGCATAGTCATCCGCAAAGCCGATCGCCGCATAGGCCAGCGTCACGAACAGCACCATCCAGACATACGGGTTGTCCCAGCGCGCCCAGATCAGGGTCGAGGTCACCAGCGCGCCCACGATCAGCAGCCCGCCCATGGTGGGGGTTCCGGCTTTGGACAGATGCGCCTCGGGGCCGTCATCGCGGATCGGCTGACCCTTGCCCTGCTTGCGGCGCAGCACGTTGATCAGCGGCTTGCCAAACAGAAACCCGAAGATCAGCGCGGTCAGAAAGGCGCCCCCTGCCCGGAACGTGATATAGCGGAAGAGGTTCCAGAAATCCCCTCCGTCCGACAGGGCGGTCAACCAATAGAACATACCAATACCTTTCTCACACGGGCATCAACGGCGCTTACGGCTCAAGCGCGCCCCCTTGCCCCATTTTCCGCAGACCGTCAACAATCTGCGCCAATGCCATGCTGAGCGAACCTTTTGCCAACACCGCATCGCCATCCCGGATCAGCTGGGACAGACGGGCGGCCATCTCATCGCTGGTCTCGGTCCACAGCCCGCGTTTGTCTTCGGGCAACGCCTGATGCAGCGATTGCATCAGCGGGCCGATGCAATGGACCTGATCGACCTGCGCCATCGCGGTCACCTCAGCCATGGCGGCGTGCATCGCCTGTTCCTGCGCGCCCAGTTCTTTCATATCGCCCAGAAACGCGATCTTGCGTTTGCCCTGCGATGCGGCCAGCACGTCCAACGCGGCCTCCATCGAGGTCGGGTTGGCGTTGTAGCTGTCATCCAGAAGCTCAATCTGACCGCCACTCGGCAGCGCAATCATCTCGCGCACACCGCGCCCCTTGACCGGGGACCAGCGGCGCAGGCCCGCAATAGCCTGATCCAGATCGACGCCCAATTCGGCACAAGCCGCCAGAGCGCCCAATGCGTTCATCGCGAAATGCGTGCCAGCAGAATGCACGTCGAACCGGACGGACTTGCCGCCAACCGTCCCCTGCGCCTGCACGTTGTCCGGCCCCTGCACCACGTCCGTCAGGGAATAGTCCCGCGCGTTGCGGCCAAACTCGACAATCCTTGCACCCTTGGCCTCAGCGCAGTCGCGCAGGATGTCGGCGTGCTCGATATCCGCATTGACGATGGCGGCCCCGCCATCGGTCAGCCCGTCGAAGAT
The DNA here is from genome assembly GCF_056531745.1 of Ruegeria sp. L12. Lineage (NCBI taxonomy): Bacteria > Pseudomonadati > Pseudomonadota > Alphaproteobacteria > Rhodobacterales > Roseobacteraceae > Ruegeria > Ruegeria sp. L12. Next base: position 314,479 of record NZ_JBQFMH010000003.1, on the reverse strand, counting down.
CGCGGCTTTTTCGTGCGCAATGCCTGCGACCGAGTCGAAAGCTTCCAGATGCACCGCAGCCACGGTCGTCACCAGCCCTACATGCGGTTGTGCCTGACGGGCCAAAGGGGCGATTTCGCCGGGATGGTTCATGCCGATCTCGATCACCGCGAATTCGGTGTCGCGCGGCATCCGGGCCAGCGTCAGCGGCACACCCCAATGGTTGTTGTAGCTGGCGACGCTGGCATGGGTTTTGCCTTGCGTTTCCAGAATGCTGGCCAGCATTTCCTTGGTCGAGGTCTTGCCGACGCTGCCGGTCACGCCAACCACGCGCGCGTCGGTCCGGGCGCGGGCGGCCTGCCCCAGCGTCTCGAGCCCTTGCAACACATCATCTACGATCAGCAGCGGCGCATCCTCGGGTACACCTTCGGGGATGCGGGACACCAGCGCGGCCCCCGCGCTTTTCTCCAGCGCTTGCGCCACGAAATCATGACCGTCGCGGGCGGCTTTCAGTGCCACGAACAGGTCGCCCGGTTGCAATGTGCGAGTATCGATGGAGATTCCGTTGACCTGCCAATCTGAGGTCGCACGACCCTTGGTGGCTTCGGCGGCCTCGGCTGCGGTCCAGAGCGTCATGCGACCCTCCCGTCCAGCGCGGCGACCGAGATACTGACCTGTTCCATATCGTCAAAAGGCAGCACCTGATCACCCACGATCTGACCGGTTTCATGGCCTTTGCCCGCGATCAGCAGCGCATCGCCCGGTTGCAGGGCGTCGATGCCGCGCAGGATGGCCTCGGCCCGGTCGCCGACTTCGGTGGCCTCGGGCGCGCCCAGCATGACAGCGGCGCGGATGGTGGCCGGGTCTTCGCTGCGCGGGTTGTCGTCGGTGACGAAGACCAGATCGGCATTGTCCGCCGCTGCCTGCCCCATGAGCGGGCGTTTGGTGGCATCGCGGTCGCCGCCCGCGCCGACAATGGCGATCAGGCGGCCCATCACATGCGGGCGCATCGCTTTCAGCGCCGTGGCCACCGCATCGGGTGTATGGGCGTAATCGACAAACACCGCCGCGCCGTTTTCGCGGGTGGCGGCCAGTTGCATCCGGCCCCGCACGGTGGTCAGGTGCGGCAGGGTTTCAAACACGCGCTCGGGGTCCTCGCCCGCCGCAATAACCAGACCGCAGGCGAGCAGAACATTTTCAGCCTGAAACCCGCCGATCAGGTTCAGGCGGGTCTGATACACCTTGCCCTTCCAGGAAAAACGCAGGTCCTGTCCGGTGGCGTCAAACCTTTGATTCAACAGGCAAAGGTCAGAGCCCTCAGGCCCCACCGTGATGACATTCTGGCCCCGCGCCTCGGCGATCTTGCGCATCTCGGCACCTTTCGGGTCGCCAAGATTGATCACCGCGATTCCGTCTTCGGGCAGCACCCGGTCGAACAGACCCGCCTTGGCAGCGAAATAGGCCGCGAAGGTGTCGTGATAATCCAGATGGTCCTGCGTGAAGTTCGAGAATCCGGCGGCGGTCAGATGCACCCCGTCCAGACGGCGCTGTTCGAGCCCGTGCGAGGATGCCTCCATCGCCGCATGGGTCACACCGTTCTGGGCCGCCTCGGCCAAACAACGGTGCAGCGTGATTGGCTCGGGCGTGGTGTGGGCCAGCGGCGCGGTCCATGCGCCTTCAACCCCGGTGGTGCCGAGATTGACGGCGGCCAGATCAAGCTCGGTCCAGATCTGTCGGACAAAGCTGGCCACGGATGTTTTGCCATTGGTGCCGGTGACCGCCACAATGGTCTGCGGTTGCGCGCCGAACCATAGTGCGGCGGCACCGGCCAGCGCTTGACGCGGATCCTCGGTCACGATCAATGCGGCGTCGGATGCGGCCAGTTCGGAGGCCGCGATCTCGGCCCCTTTGGCGTCGGTCAGGATGGCGGCAGCGCCCATGCGCAGGGCGAACTGGATGAACTCACCCCCGTGAAGGCGGGTGCCGGGAAGGGCTGCGAACAGGAAGCCGTCCTTCACCTCGCGGCTGTCGACGGCCAGTCCGGTGATGTCGGGATTCGCCCCGCCCCGTGCGGTCAGGGCCAGTTCGCTGAGTTTCTTTGATCGATTGCCCATGACCCACCTCTTGTCGGACAGCCTAATTCGAGGTCAGCGTTATAGCAGCGCGCGCCTCAGGCTCAAGCCGGGGTCTGAGACCCAAAAGCGGTGCCACCCGCCCGATCAATTCGGCGGCCACGGGAACGGCGGTCCAACCTGCCGTGCGGCGCTTTTCGCCGTAGGCAACGATGGACGGCTCATCCAGCGTGACGATCAGCACATATTTCGGATCGTAGGCCGGAAAAATGGTGGCGAAGGTGGCGATTACCTTGTCATCATAATACCCACCACGCGGTTTGGGCTTGTCTGCAGTGCCAGTTTTGCCTGCCACATCATATCCCTTAACGTCGCCAAAGCTGGCCGTGCCATCGGTGACAACCTTGCGCAGCATGTTCTGCGCTTGTTTGGCCGTGTTTTCGGACATCACGCGTGGGCCGTATTGCGGACCATTGCGGCGCAGGATGGTCGGGCTGACATAGTGCCCGCCATTGGCAATCGCGGCATACCCGGCGGCCAGATGCATCGGGCTGGTCGACAGGCCATGACCGTACGAGATGGTCACGGTGCTTAGTTCGCCCCATTTCTTGGGCTTGAGCGGTTGACCGCCTTTGGCCTCGACAATCTCAAACGGAGTGGGGTCGAACATGCCCAGTGCATTCAGGAAATCCTGCTGCCGCTGCCCGCCGATCTGCAGCGCCAATCGCCCGGTGCCCCGGTTCGAGCTATGGACGATCACATCAGCCACGCTGATCTCGCCATAGTTCTTGCCGTTGAATTCCCCAATCGGGAAGCGGCCGATTTTCATCGGGCCAGAGGTGTCGATGATTGTGTTTGAATTCACCAGCCCCAGTTGCACCGCCTGCGCGGCAGTGAAAATTTTGAACACCGAACCCAGCTCATAAACACCCTGCACATAGCGGTTGAACAGCGGGCTGTCCGAGGGATCAAAGCCCGTAGTCGGCGGACGCGGGCGGTCGTTGGGATCGAAGGATGGCAGCGAGGCGGCAGAAACCACCTCACCTGTATGCGCATTCATTAGAACCGCCGAAGCCCCCTTGGCATTCATGATCTTCATGCCACCATAGAGCACTTGCTCAACGGCGGCCTGAACGGTCAGGTCCAGCGACAGTTGAAGGGGCTTGTTGCCGTTGGCCGGGTCGCGCAGATAGTCGTCGAACTGCTTTTCGACGCCCGCCACGCCGATCACCTCGGCGGCGCTGACTCCTTCGCGGCCAAATCCCGAGCCGCCCAGAATATGCGCGGCCAGTCGTCCGTTCGGATACAGCCGCATTTCACGGGGCCCGAACAGAATGCCCGGATCGCCGATATCATGCACCGCCTGCTTTTGCTCGGGCGAGATGCGTTTCTTGATCCAGAGGAACTTGCGCTTGCCGGTGAAGTCCTTGACCAGACGGTCCCTGTCCAGATCGGGGAAGATGGCGACCAGTTGCTCGGCAGCGGCAATCGGGTCGATCATCAGCGGCGGTTGCGCGTAGACCGAGTAAGTGTCCAGATTGGTTGCCAGAATGCGGCCTTCACGGTCAACGATATTGGCGCGCTGCATGGCGATGGAGGCACCCGGCGCGCTGGCCAGCGGCTCCTGCGCCTCGGACGTTGCCAAAGCACCCATGCGGAAGCCCACGACCGAGAAGGCGCAGAAGAAAAACAGACCCAGCACCAGCAGACGGCCTTCGGCGCGGGCACGGGCGCGGTCTTTCATGTCTTCGTGGCGCTTGCGGATATTCTCACGCTCAATCGCTTTGGGGTTTTCGCCTTTGGCGCGGGCGTCGAGGATACGGGCCAAAGGGCGGAGCGGTGTGCGGGTCATGGAATCTGCACCTCGATCAGAGCCTGAACGTCGGTGATCTGCTCCAGCTCAAGCGGGTCGACAATGGGCAGGTCCGGGTCTTCGCCATAGGAAATCTGGTCAGCGCGACCAAACTGTTCGGCGCGCAGGGGCAGCAGGCCCAGACGTTCGAAATTCAGGTCTGCCAGTTCGCGCAGACGGTCGGGCCGGTTCAGATAGGCCCATTCGGCGTTCAGCACCGCCAGCCGCGCCTGCGCCATACCGATCTTGCCCTGCAGCGATTGCGTTTCCCGCAGCACTTGCTGGGTGCGATAGTTTTCCTGATAGGCCCAGAGCGCCAGACCGAACACGGAAAGGGCTGTCAACACATACAGAATACTCTTCATCTTGCCTTCCCCCCCAGTTGCGGCATGCCGATGGCGCGGGCTTCGATTTCCCCGGCCGAAGCGTCCGTCCGGACCGCGACACGCAGCTTGGCCGAGCGCGCACGCGGATTTTCCTGCAATTCCTGATCGTCCGGCCCCACGGCCTTGCGGGTCTTCAGGGTAAATTGAGGCTGTTCCTGCTGCATCTCGGGCGCATAGCGGTTGGCCCGGCCGGTCTTGCCCGCGCGCGACTGGAAGAACCGTTTGACCATCCGATCCTCGATGGAGTGGAAAGTGACAACGGCCAGTTGCCCGCCCGGTTTCAGCGCGCGTTCGGCGGCCATGAGGCCCTGAAACAGCTCTTCATATTCCGCATTCACCGCGATGCGCAGCCCCTGAAAGCTGCGTGTCGCCGGGTGCGATTGACCGGGCTTCGGGCGCGGCAGGCAGGATTCGATGATCTCGGCCAGACGCAGGGTCGTGGTGATCGGTTCCTCAGCCCGCGCCTTGACGATGGCCTTTGCGATGCGACGGCTGGCGCGTTCCTCGCCGAAATGGAACAGGATATCGGCCAGTTTCGCCTCGGTCGCCTCGTTCACAAGATCAGCGGCGCTTTCGCCTTCCTGGCTCATGCGCATGTCCAGCGGGCCGTCTTTCATGAAGGAAAATCCGCGTCCGGCCTGATCCAGTTGCATCGACGACACGCCAAGGTCCAGCACCACACCGTCGAGACCCTGCGCATATTCATCCATGCGAGAGAACACGCCCTGCTGCATTACCAGCCGTCCCCCGTATTCCCCGGCCCAATCGGCGGCCATTTCAAAGGCCAGCGGGTCACGATCCACGCCAATGACTTTCTCGGCCCCGGCCTCGAGCAGACCACGGGTATAACCGCCTGCGCCGAATGTGCCATCCAGCCAGACACCGGATACCGGCGCCACGGCAGCCAGCAACGGGCGCAGCAGAACAGGGATATGAGGTTTGTCGGAAGAATTCTGAGCGCCGGCCATGCCGTCACCCATCCCCGATGCCATCGAGATACTGCATCGGATCGAAATCCTCGGGCAGATCGTCCAGCCATTCCTCGGTCGTGGCCAGTTCCTCGGCCTCGTATGTCTCGGGCTTCCAGATCTGGAAGGTGTCACCGGCAGCGATAAAGAACGCCTCGTTCTCAAGATCGATCTTGTTGCGCAGCTTGGCGGGCAGTACCAGACGGCCGGTTTCGTCCACGTTGGTCGGGAAGGACTGACCGTGGAACATCCGCTGCAGCATCCGCCGCTGCATCGAGCCACGCGGCAGCGCGTCGATCTTGGCGTCCACCTCGTCGATCGCTTCCATCGTATAGCATTCAAGGTATTTGCGGCGGTGGTCGCCATAGACAATCACAAGTTCAGGATTGTCACCGGGCTGCCAGTTGGGGTCCGAGGCCTCAAGCACACGGCGAAACGAGGCCGGGATCGAGACCCTGCCCTTCGTGTCCACCTTATGGTGGCTTTCACCTCTAAACCTGCGCGCCAAGACGACTGTCCCTTTCGCTTGCGCCCCACCTCAAAATTCACGTTCCCCCCGGATGAAAAACGGCGGGTTGATCTGCTGCCACTGATCAACCCGCCGCATTGACCCGCTTTGCGGGATGTCCAGCTGCGCGCGCCACCTGGGGGGATGTCTGCTCGCCCGCGCGCCGGATCTGTTAAGTGATGAAAGCGAGATGCCTGTATGAAACCTGTTTTGTATTTTTGGTTCGGGGTCGTTTGGCGCCCCTTAACTGTCCTCGCCCTCATCGGGTATCTAAGGGATGCCATGGGAATTTATGGAAATCAACAGGAAATTTGCCTGAAGAGAATCTACTCAGGCCTCGGAACGAGGTTAAAACAATCGAATTTCAAAATACATACACCACAAATTGCGAACACAGATCAGTTTACTACCACATATCCACAAAATTCGGGCTAATAAATATTCCCGTGAATTCCCGACAATTTTCCAATTAAGTATAAAAACTGTCGTTGTTGCTGCAAAAATTCGTTTTTCCACCGCGAATCACGGCCCCCGACAGGTCTTTCCCGTGCACAGCCCATGGTTTCCCATAAGCCGCCGCCAACATTGTCCCGGACCGGCGCGTTGCTTTGCGCGCCAGCATATTCGCCCACATAAATGACCCGCACGAACACAGGGGATGCCCCCATGCTCTATGCACCTGACTGGCAGAGGCGTCTTTCCGCCTGCATATAGATGTATTGCAAAAGCCCATTTTGGGGTTTGCCGGAATATCCCGACAATCCATGCGCTTGCTGCATAGCAGCATTGACGACGCAAGCTATTGTGCAATTGCAGCATTCACCTATTTTCAGTCTCAAGTAAACGCCGGACGACACCGGCACGCAAGAATGAACGGATGATGAAAATGGCAATGGCAGGCACACAAACAGCTCTGAAAGGCACCCCCGCTTTCGGGATCGCCGCGCTGGTCGAAACCGTAAAAACCCGCGTTGGGCAATATTTTCTGTACCGCCAGACCGTCAACGAACTGTCGGCACTGTCGGACCGCGAGCTGGCCGATCTGGGGCTGCACCGCTCGATGATCCGCCGCCTGGCGCTGCAGGCCAGCGAAGACCGCGCCACTCGATAAGCGCGACTCGAAACACCGAGATCAGGTCCGTCCTCCTCCCTTTCGGACCTGTATTTCAGCGGCGACGCCTCTCCTCCTCCCTGACGTTGCCGCACCTTATACCGGCCCTGACTGCCGGAACCTGATACATCGGGGCTTTCCTCCTCCCTGCCCCGATGTTGAAAGCGCGCGGCGACGCCTTCCTCCTCCCTGACGTCGCCGCGTCTTCCTCATACCGGGATCAGACCCGGGTTCGGATACATCGGGGCTTCCTCCTCCCTGTCCTGATGTAGAAAAGAACGGCGGTTCCCCTTCCTCCTCCCTGGGAACCGCCGTTTTTCGTTTTGACGCACAAGATGTAAGCTGGGGCCGTGAACGATTTCTCAGGAGCATCCCATGGCCGCCTATTTCATCGCCCAGATTTCCATTCATGACCCCGAGGGGTATCAGAAATATCTTGAAGGCTTCATGCCGATCTTTGACCGCCATGGCGGGCGTTTGCTGACCGTTTCCTCAAAACCCGTCGAAGTGATCGAGGGCAGCTGGGCCGAAGACGGCATCGTCCTGATGGAGTTTCCGGACATGGCCGCAGCCCGGGCCTGGAAGGACGACCCGGATTATGTCGAGCTGGCAAAGATCAGGCAACAAACGGCGACCACCAATCTGGTGCTGGTCGAAGGGCTGTAAACGTCAGAACGGCACGTCGTCTTTGTTGGTCAGGAACCGCGAGACGACTTTCTTCACCCCCGCCTTATCGAAATCGACCTCGACCTTGTCGCCCTCGATGCCGATCACTGCGCCATAGCCGAATTTCTGGTGAAACACCCGCTCGCCCAGCGTGAAACTGGCCAATGCGGTGGCGTCGATCACTGTGTTGCGGCTTTCTTTCGGCTGAGACATCCCATACTGCCCCTGCCGCGCCTGCAGACGTTTCCAGCCGGGTGAGTTATAGACATTCGCCTCGGCTGCGCGGGTCTCGATCCCGGCTGTTGTCTGACCACCACCATAAAGGCCCGGAGGCGTCAGCACCTCCACATGATCCTCGGGCAACTCGTCGATGAATCGCGACGGCATCGAATTCTGCCACTGCCCGAACACCCGCCGGTTGGCGGCAAAGGAGATTGTACAGACCTCTTCGGCGCGGGTGATGCCGACATAGGCCAGCCGCCGTTCCTCTTCGAGGCCCTTGAGGCCCGATTCGTCCATCGACCGCTGCGAAGGGAACAGGCCATCTTCCCACCCCGGCAGGAACACGGCGGGAAACTCCAGCCCCTTGGCTGCGTGCAGGGTCATGATCGAGACCTTGGCCCCGTCCGAATCCTGCTCGTTATCCATCACCAGACTGACATGTTCCAGGAACCCCTGCAGGTTCTCGAAATTATCCAGCTGGTTGACCAGTTCCTTGAGGTTTTCCAGCCGCCCTGGCGCTTCGGGACTAGTATGAACGAGTGGGTCACCGCGTTCACGTTCTTCTTCGGTCTGAGGCTTAAAGTAGGAGAGCGTGTAGCCCGACTCATCCAATATTGTTTGGGCGAGTTCGATATGATCATAGCCGCGAGCAGACTCTGAAGGCATTGTTTCGACCACCGGCTCTAAGACATCATCGTTGTCTTCTTCCTGACGATAAGATGCATCGTACTCTTCACCTAAGAGTGAGCGAGGCGGCCGCTGTGGCGTTTGTGAGGTTGCTGCTCGTCCTCCAGAAATAACAACAGAACTCCACCGCGCCAGCCCGTCGATCAACTCGCGCAAGGCCTTGACGCCTCTTGCGCCGATCAGTTTTCTTTCAACAACAATCCGCGCGCCTTCGACCAGAGATACCCCATTTTCGCGCGCCACCACCTGAATGGTTTGCTGCGCCTTGTCGCCAAGGCCGCGTTTGGGCGTGTTCACGATGCGCTCGAAGGCCAGATCATCCTCGGGGCTGACCACCAGCCGGAAATAGGCCATGGCATCGCGGATCTCCATCCGCTCATAGAATCGCGGGCCGCCGATTACCTTGTAGGGCAGACCGATGGTCAAGAATCGGTCCTCGAAGGCGCGCATCTGGTGCGAGGCGCGCACGAGAATCGCCATTTCATCCAGGTTCATCGGGCGGATACCGCGCGTGCCGCCTTGCAGCGCGTCGATCTCCTCACCGATCCAGCGCGCCTCTTCCTCGCCGTCCCAATGGCCGATCAGATGGACCTTGTGTCCATCCTCAGCGTTGGTCCACAGTTCCTTACCCAAACGGTTTTCATTGCCGCGAATGACATTCGACGCAGCGGCCAGAATATGCGGGGTCGAACGGTAGTTCTGCTCCAACCGCACGACGAAAGCGCCCGGGAAATCCTTTTCGAACCGCAGGATGTTGCCCACCTCGGCCCCGCGCCAGCCATAGATCGACTGGTCATCGTCACCGACGCAGCAGATATTCTTGTGCCCCCCGGCCAGCAGACGCAGCCAGAGGTATTGGGCGACGTTGGTATCCTGATACTCGTCGACGAGGATGTAGCGGAACCAGCGCTGGTATTGTTCCAGCACATCTGGATGGGTCTGGAAGATCGTCACCATGTGCAGCAACAGGTCGCCAAAATCCACCGCGTTCAGTTCGCGCAGGCGGGTCTGGTACTGGGCATAAAGCTCGATGCCCTTGTGATTAAAGGCCCCGGCATCCGCAGCGGGCACCTTGTCGGGCGTCAGGGCGCGGTTCTTCCAATCATCGATGATCCCCGCCAGCATCCGCGCGGGCCAGCGCTTGTCGTCGATATTGGCGGCCTGAGTGAGTTGCTTGAGCAGCCGTTTCTGGTCATCGGTGTCCAGAATGGTGAAGTTCGATTTCAGATCGACCAGTTCCGCATGGCGGCGCAGCAGCTTGACGCAGATCGCGTGGAACGTGCCCAGCCACGGCATCCCCTCGGCAGGGCGGCCCAGCATGCGGCCAACGCGTTCTTTCATCTCACGCGCGGCCTTGTTGGTGAAGGTCACCGCCAGAATCTCATTCTCGCGCACGCGGTGGGTTCTGAGCAGATGGGTGATCCGCGCGGTCAGCGCCTTGGTCTTGCCTGTCCCGGCCCCGGCCAGCATCAGAACCGGACCGTCCAGCCGCTCGACCGCTTCGCGCTGCGCCTGGTTGAGGTCGTTCAGATAGTCTGCCGACGCCGCAGGCATCGCCCGCGCCGACAGCGATGCGCCTTCGAAGGCGTCCATTTCGTCAAAACTGCTCATAGCTCCAAACTACGCCGGATGGGCGCGGAGGGAAAGGCTTTGTTCACGGGTTGTTCGCAAGGAATTTACCACCCGTTCCGTTAAATTCTAAACAAACGCGCCGGTGCCGTTAACCCTCTGTCAAACCTCGCCAAAGATGCTGCCCTTATTGCTGTGGGAGCGCGGGTTATGAAACAGTTAGAACAAACAGGCCGGACCTCGGGCCTGAAAATGGCGGGTATCTCGCTGATGCTGGTGGTGCTGACGGCGCTGGCAGGTTGGGGGATTTACGCGATCCCGGCCCCGGTGGTCGACCGGATGCTGGAAACGGACCTGCGACACCGCGCGATGCAGTTGAACCAACAGGTCGCATCTCATCTGGATGACGTGGAAGCCACGTTTCGATACGGTATGCTTGACGAGCATGATGCAGAGTTTCTGGAACTGTTGCCCCAGACTTCGGACATCTACCGTTTCAAGCTGTTTGACAGCGAAGGGCGCGTTTTCTGGTCGACCCGCGCGGCTGACATCGGAACCGTAAATACTGATTCCTTCTTTCAGGAAACCCTTGCAGTGGGCGGGTCATTTTACAAACACGAGGAACAACCGATCTCCGAGGTCAGCGCGCTGGATCACGAGGTGATGGCAGGGTCCGGCAAGGAAAGTTGTCATGTGGCCGAGATTTTTACGCCCGTCTTCAAAGACGGGCAGTTTCTGGGCGCCATCGAATTCTACGCGGACATCACGCCGCAGCGGGATTTGTTCATCAACCGCGTCCGGTGGTCTTTGGCGGTGCTGTGCGGTGTGGCTCTGTTGGCGCTGGCGGCAGTTATTCTGGTGATCTACCGAACCAATCGCAGGCAGGTGCGCGATTTGCGGGTGCGCGCTGCCAAGGAACGTGAGTTGATGGATGAACAACTGCGCCTTGCGCGTGAAGTCCGTCTGCTGGGTGAGTTGAACGAGTGGCTGCAATCCAGCCGTTCGCTGGACGAGCTGTTCGATATGGTCTCGCGCTTCATGACGCATATCCTGCCCGAGGCCGAAGGCAGCGTGTATGTCTATTCCAACTCACGCGATGTGCTGGACGGCTGCGCCAGCTGGAATGGCGGCACACACAAGGCGCATATCCACCCCGAGGGCTGTTGGGGCTTGCGGCGCGGGCGGACCTATGAATTCGGCGCATCCGAGATCGATTTCGTCTGCGAACATGCCGAGCCGCATGACGGGCGGGCCTATTTCTGCTTTCCGATTCTCGCGCATGGCGAGACGGTCGGCCTGTTGCATCTGCGCGCCATTGAGGGCCGCGATGAGTGTTTCAATAAAAGCCGCAAACTGGCTCAGTTATGCTCGGAACAGATCAGCATGGCGATTGCGAATGTACGCATGCGCGATCAGTTGCATGACCAGTCGGTGCGCGACCCATTGACCGGCCTGTTCAATCGCCGCCACATGACCGACACGCTGCGCAAGTCCATCAGCCGCAGCCAGCAGACCGGCGCTCCGCTAAGTCTGATCGCGGTGGATGTGGATCACTTCAAGAAATTCAACGGCACCCACGGGCATGACGCTGGCGATATGGTGCTGCGCGCGGTGGGGTCGGCGCTTGAACAGGGCTGCGACCGGGACGAGATTGCTTGTCGGATCGGCGGTGAGGAATTCATGCTGATCCTGCCGGACAACGCCCCGGATGACGCCATGACCCGCGCCGAGCAGGTGCGGCAGGCGGTCGAGGCGATCACTGTCCGGTATGGAGAGAAATCGCTGCCGCGCATCACCATATCAGTCGGCGTTGCGCATTATCCGGCGCATGGCGCGATGCCGCAGGATCTGATGCGCGCGGCGGATGACGCGCTCTATATAGCCAAGGACAAGGGACGCAATCAGGTTCAGGTGGCGCAATCCGGGGCAATTGCGGGGCGTTGTGAAGACAACAGTCAAACAACCCCGACGGCTCGGCCCGCGCCCAGGAACTCGGCGGCCTGATGGCAGTGGATCGGCAACGCTGAGCGTGCTGCAGGGGTCGCAGGCCTGTGCGGATTTGCGGCCTTCAGGATGTCATCGGTGCCATCAAGCAATAAGCAGAAACCAGGGAACCTGTGCACAACAGGAATCGAAGCTCCGTGGAGCGGAAAATGCAGCTCATAACCCCGTGCTTGCCCAGTTGAACCAGGTTCATTCAGACACTCAAAATACAACATTTGATGCTGCGGCGCAGCGCGTGTAAAAGAAAAGCGCCAAGGGGCGGCGTTTGCGAGCGTTAACATGCCGGTTCTACCCAGAACTACAGATGTACGTGGCCCTATTGTCCGCCTATGCACTGGGCCACAGCTATAAAGACCGGGACCTGAAATGACTGACTTCAAGAAAATCCTGATCGCCAACCGCGGCGAGATTGCCATCCGCGTGATGCGGGCAGCCAACGAGATGGGCAAGCGCACCGTCGCGGTCTTCGCCGAAGAGGACAAGTTGGGCCTGCACCGGTTCAAGGCGGACGAGGCCTATCGCATCGGCGAAGACCTGGGGCCCGTTGCCGCCTATCTGTCGATTGACGAGATTATTCGCGTGGCCAAGGAATGCGGCGCCGACGCTATCCACCCCGGTTATGGCCTGCTGTCGGAGAACCCGGATTTCGTGGATGCCTGTGTTCAGAACGGCATCACCTTCATCGGCCCCAAGGCCGAGACCATGCGCGCCCTTGGCGACAAGGCTAGCGCCCGGAAGGTCGCCATTGCGGCCGACGTTCCCGTCATCCCGGCCACCGAAGTTCTGGGGGATGACATGGCAGCGATCAAGGCCGAGGCGGCCGAGATCGGATACCCTCTGATGCTGAAAGCCAGCTGGGGCGGCGGTGGGCGCGGCATGCGCCCGATCCTGTCCGAGGATGAGCTGGAAGAGAAGGTCCTGGAAGGCCGCCGCGAGGCCGAAGCCGCCTTTGGCAATGGTGAGGGCTATCTGGAAAAGATGATCACCCGCGCCCGCCATGTCGAGGTTCAGATTCTCGGCGACAAGCATGGTGAGATTTATCACCTGTACGAACGGGATTGCTCGGTCCAGCGCCGCAACCAGAAGGTGGTGGAACGCGCCCCTGCCCCGTATCTGACCGAAGAGCAGCGCGCCGAAATCTGCGAGTTGGGCCGCCGAATCTGCGCCCATGTGAACTATGAATGCGCCGGTACCGTCGAATTCCTGATGGATATGAACACCGGCAAGTTCTACTTCATCGAAGTGAATCCGCGCGTGCAGGTGGAACACACCGTCACCGAGGAAGTCACCGGCATCGACATCGTGCAGGCTCAGATTCTGATCGCCGAGGGCAAGACTTTGGCCGAGGCCACCGGCAAAGCTGCGCAGGATGATATCCGTCTGAACGGCCACGCGCTGCAGACCCGCGTGACCACTGAGGATCCGCTGAACAACTTCATCCCCGATTATGGCCGCATCACTGCCTATCGCTCGGCCACCGGCATGGGCATCCGTCTGGATGGTGGCACGGCTTATGCGGGCGGGGTGATCACGCGGTATTACGATTCGCTGCTGACCAAGGTCACCGCATGGGCGCCGACGCCCGAAAAGGCGATTGCCCGTATGGACCGCGCCCTGCGCGAATTCCGTGTGCGCGGTGTCAGCACCAACATCGCCTTTGTCGAGAACCTGCTGAAGCACCCGACTTTCCTGTCGAATGAATACACCACCAAGTTCATCGACGAGACACCGGACCTGTTCGCCTTCAAAAAGCGCCGCGACCGGGGCACCAAGGTTCTGAACTATATCGCCGACATCACGGTGAACGGGCACCCTGAAACCAAGGACCGCCCCGAACCGCGCGCCGACCTGAAAGAGGCCAAAGCCCCCGCGCCCAAGGCGGAACCGATGATGGGCACCCGCAACCTGCTGGAGCAAAAAGGCCCGCAGGCTGTCGCCGACTGGATGAAGGCGCAGCGGCAATTGCTGATCACCGACACCACCATGCGCGACGGGCACCAGTCGCTGCTGGCGACCCGGATGCGCTCGATCGACATGATCAAAGTGGCGCCGACCTATGCCGCGAACCTACCGCAGCTGTTCAGCGTCGAATGCTGGGGTGGCGCGACGTTTGATGTGGCCTATCGCTTCCTGCAGGAATGCCCATGGCAGCGCCTGCGCGACCTGCGCGAAGCGATGCCGAACCTGATGACCCAGATGCTGCTGCGCGGGGCCAACGGGGTTGGCTACACCAACTACCCCGACAACGTGGTGCAAGAGTTCGTGCGCCAGGCGGCCAAGGGTATCGACGTATTCCGCGTGTTCGATTCGCTGAACTGGGTCGAGAACATGCGCGTCGCCATGGATGCGGTGATCGAGAACAACAAGATCTGTGAAGGCACCGTTTGTTATACCGGTGACATTCTGGACCCGGACCGTGCCAAGTATGACCTGAAATACTATGTCGGCATGGCGAAGGAACTGCGCGACGCGGGCGCGCATGTGCTGGGCCTGAAGGATATGGCGGGCCTGCTGAAACCGGCCTCGGCCAAGATCCTGATCCGTGCGCTGAAGGAAGAGGTCGGGTTGCCGATCCACTTCCACACACATGACACAGCCGGTATCGCCAGCGCCACCATCCTTGCGGCATCCGAGGCCGGTGTGGACGCGGTGGATTGCGCCATGGACAGCTTCAGCGGCAACACCTCACAGGCGACGCTGGGCACCGTGGTCGAGGCGCTGCGCCATACCGAGCGTGACACCGGGCTGGACATCAAGGCGATCCGCGAGATCAGCGATTACTTCGAAGCGGTGCGCGGCCAATACGCGGCCTTCGAATCCAGCCTGCAGGCCCCCGCATCCGAGGTCTATTTGCACGAGATGCCGGGCGGCCAGTTCACCAACCTCAAGGCGCAGGCGCGCTCATTGGGGCTGGAGGAACGCTGGCACGAGGTCGCGCAGATGTATGCCGACGTAAACCAGATGTTCGGCGATATCGTCAAGGTGACGCCGTCTTCCAAGGTGGTCGGTGACATGGCGCTGATGATGGTCAGCCAGAACATGACCCGCGAACAGGTCGAGGATCCGAACACCGATGTCGCCTTCCCCGATTCGGTCGTCGACATGATGCGTGGCAATCTGGGCCAGCCTCCGGGCGGGTTCCCGGACACCATCATCCAGAAGGTCCTGAAAGACGAGGCCCCCAACACTGAGCGCCCCGGCAAACATGTCGAAGCGGTCGATCTGGAAGCCACCCGTGCCGATCTGTCCAAACAGCTTGAGGGCAAAGAGATCGATGACGAGGACCTGAACGGATACCTGATGTATCCCAAGGTGTTCCTCGACTATATGGGCCGTCACCGCACCTATGGCCCGGTGCGCACGCTGCCGACGCGGACGTTCTTCTATGGCATGGAGCCGGGAGAGGAGATCACCGCCGAGATCGACCCCGGCAAGACGCTGGAAATCCGCTGTCAGGCCATCGGTGAAACGGATGAGAATGGCGAGGTTCGCGTGTTCTTCGAACTCAACGGCCAGCCCCGCGTGATCCGGGTGCCGAACCGACTGGTCAAGGCCACCACAGCGCAGCGCCCCAAGGCCGAGTCTGGCAACCCCAACCACATCGGCGCACCGATGCCGGGTGTGGTGGCCACGGTTGCCGCCAGCGCCGGGCAAGAGGTCAAGGAAGGCGATCTGCTGCTGACCATCGAGGCGATGAAAATGGAAACCGGCATCCACGCCGAGCGCGACGCGGTGGTCAAGGCCGTCCATGTCCAGCCCGGCGGTCAGATTGACGCAAAGGACCTGCTGGTCGAACTGGAATAACCGGTTTAGCCTTCTAAGCTAACAAGGGCCGTTCGGGGAACCGGGCGGCCCTTTCAACATCAGGAGACGCCATGCTGACCATCACCCCGATCTACGCCGCGTTGATCGCCTTTCTGTTTGTAGCGCTCAGCGTGAACGTCATATTGCAACGCCGGGCGGGCAAAATCTCGGTCGGCGACCATGGCGACAAGGCCATGATCAAGGCGATGCGAACACAGGCGAATTGCGCCGAATACGCCCCTTTTGCCTTGCTGCTGATCGCTATGGTCGAGCTGCAGGGCGCTGGCGGGTGGCTCGTGAATCTGCTTGGACTGTCGCTGTTGGCGGGGCGTCTGCTGCACGCCCACGGCTTTGGCAAGACACCGCAGATCATCATCCTGCGCCAGATCGGCATGGGGCTGACATTCGCGGCGATTCTGTTGGCCGCGATTGCGAATTTCGTGCTGGTTTTGTGAGCGCGCGGCTTATCCCGTCAGAACCTGCGCCTGAACCGAAGGCGCATGAGGCGGGATCGGCTGCACTTCCGCCAGTTCATCGTCGCTTTGACCACAGATAACCGTGGTCAGAGCGATCAGCGCAGCCAGTATCGCCATTTTTATGTCTGTGATATCCGTCATTTTGTTTATTCAATCCCTCGTTTCACCAAGCCCTATGCCCATTCAACGCATCAGCCGTGGATTTCCGTCGAAAGATTTTTGCGGCTTTTTGTGTTTTTCCGCTTGCAGCCTCGTGTGGGAATTTATACATCCCTCCTCACTCAACGGCGCGGGCGTAGCTCAGGGGTAGAGCATAACCTTGCCAAGGTTAGGGTCGGGCGTTCGAATCGCCTCGCCCGCTCCATTGAGAGGTCTTCGGACCAACATATGTATCTGATGCGGGCGTAGCTCAGGGGTAGAGCATAACCTTGCCAAGGTTAGGGTCGGGCGTTCGAATCGCCTCGCCCGCTCCAGATACCAAACCTTCCCAACATGCTGGTTCTTTCGCGTCGGGTGCGCCATTCTGGTTGTATTCCGCAATGCAGGATTCAGCTCATGCCCGATTATGTCATCCGCCCGCTTAACGCAGACGAAGTGCAGAAAGCCGTGGATTGGGCCGGGCACGAGGGATGGAACCCCGGCCATCAGGACGCCGCATGTTTTCGCAGCACCGACCCAAAGGGGTTTCTGGGCGGGTTTCTGGATGGCGAGATGATCGCGTCAATCTCGCTCGTTCATTACAACGATGCGTTTGCGTTCCTTGGGTTCTATATCGTTCGGTCCGAACATCGCGGCTGCGGCCATGGGTATAAGCTTTGGCGCCATGCGCTGGATCGCTGTACCGCGGGCAATATCGGGCTGGATGGGGTTGTCGATCAGCAACACAACTATCGCAAATCGGGGTTCAGCTTTGCCTATAACAACTATCGCTTCACCGGCATCGCCGGGGACATGCAGAGGGCACTGAACCCATCAGCAGACACCGAACCGCTGACGGCGCTGTCCGAGGATCTCAGAACCTATGACCGCCAACTCTTTCCCGCTGCGCGCGATGCCTTCCTGCAGGATTGGCTGAACGCTCCGGGGCATATGTCCCGTGTTTTCGTCAGCGATGGGAATATCAAGGGACACGCCACGCTTCGCCCCTGCAGAACCGGGTACAAGATCGGCCCCTTGTTTGCCGATGACGCAGAGATCGCGCGTGCCTTGCTGGCCGACCTTCTGGCCGCCCTGCCCGCCGATCAGGCCGGGCGCGAGGTGTTTATCGACATGCCCCAGCCCAACGCGGCCGCTTTCGCTTTGGCGTCCGAGCTTGGGCTGGAAAAGGTCTTTGAAACCGCGCGGATGTACACCGGCCACGAACCCGAGATTGATCTGAGCCGAATCTTCGGCGTGACCACGTTTGAACTGGGCTAGAACGCCTTGAACGTCATCGTGGTCAGCGAGCGTTCGATATTGGGAATCACCAGCAGGTTTTCGTTGATGAAATGGCCCACATCCTCGGTCTCGGGGATGTAGAGTTTCAGCAGCAGGTCATATTCGCCGCTGGTGGAATAAAGCTCGGAATGGATTTCGCGCAGGGCGATCTCTTCGGCCACTTTATAGGTGGAACCGGGTTTGCAGCGGATCTGGATGAAAACGCAGGTGGACATGGGCCGGGCCTTGTTGGTTCGTGTTGCCCGCAGGCTGGCACGGGCTGCGTCCGGGTGCAATCCCCTGCAACAGTTTGCGGCGAAGGTGTCAAGCGGTCTGGATAGGCAGCCTTTCCGCGTCTATAAGCGCCCCTGTAGCAAAAGGAATTCGCCCATGCGCAGCGCTCAGATCAGCCGTCAGACCGCCGAGACCGAGATTTCGGTTCAGGTCAATCTGGACGGCACCGGCCAGTATGACAACCAGACCGGCGTCGGGTTCTTTGACCACATGCTGGACCAGTTGGCGCGCCATTCGCTGATCGACATGACGATCCGGGCCAAGGGCGATTACCACATCGATGACCACCACACGGTCGAGGATACCGGGATTGCGCTGGGTCAGGCACTGACGCAGGCGCTGGGGGACAAGAAGGGTATCCGCCGCTATGGCGCGTGCCATTTGCCAATGGATGACGCACAGGTGCGCTGTGCGCTCGACCTGTCGGGGCGTTCGTTCCTGATCTGGAATGTGGATCTGCCGACGCAGAAGATCGGCACCTTCGACACCGAGCTGGTGCGCGAGTTCTTTCAGGCGCTCAGCACCCATGGCGGCATAACGCTGCATATCGACCAGCTGCACGGCTTCAACAGCCACCACATCGCCGAGGCTGCCTTCAAGGCCGTCGCCCGCGCCCTGCGCGACGCGGTCGAGACCGATCCGCGCAAGGCGGATGCGATTCCGTCGACCAAGGGCGCGCTGTAAGCTGGGGTAGTGGGGCGTTGCCCCTCTTGGCCTGCGGCCAATTCACTCCGCCGTATTTTTAACAAGAAGAAGAACAGGGTCACGCGATGTTGACGGCGATCATCGATTACGAAAGCGGCAATCTGCACTCGGCAGAGAAGGCGTTTCAGCGTATGGCGCGCGAGATGGACGCGGGCGAGGTCGTCGTGACCTCGGACGCGGATGTCGTGGCACGGGCGGATCGACTGGTACTGCCGGGCGATGGCGCTTTCCCGGCTTGCGCGGCGGAACTGCGGGGCCACAAGGGCATCTATGACGCCATGGTCGAGGCGGTCGAGCAGAAGGGCCGCCCGTTTCTGGGCATCTGCGTCGGCATGCAGCTTATGGCGACCACGGGCCATGAGTATTCCGAGACCGACGGTCTGGGCTGGGTGGCCGGAGATGTTGTCAGGATCGAGCCCTCGGACAGCGCCCTGAAGGTGCCGCATATGGGTTGGAACGATCTGGTGCTGGAAAGCGACCACCCGGTCTTTGACGGGGTAAGCTCGGGCGATCACGCCTATTTCGTCCATTCCTACCACTTCCGGGTGACTGATCCGGCAGAGCGGCTGGCTTTCGTAGAGTATGGGCAAGAGGTCACGGCCGTTATTGGCCGCGACACGATGGTTGGGATGCAGTTCCATCCTGAGAAAAGCCAGGATGTCGGCCTGCGCATGATCGGCAACTTCCTGACCTGGGCGCCATAGGCGTTATTCGATGCGGGTCCAGACCTGCCCGCGACAGACCAGACCACCTGCAACGCATCCTTTGACTGTCAGCTTGTTCTGATCGTCCAGCGTCATCTTCGAACTGTAGGTCTTGTCGCGATCCGGAGCCCAGATCTTGCCGTCATCATAGCTGCCGTCCCCTTCGGGGATCATATCCCAGATGATCTGCTTGCCGAGATTCTCGTATTCCAGTTGCTGGTTACCATCCGCGTCGAAGGCGCTGTCGATGGTGCCGCAGATGGCGCTGCCGCATTCGGCAATCGAAACATGCAGATAGCCCCCGCTATCGCCGGGCGCGGTCTTCCACAACCCGTCCACCGGGTCGGCGGCAAAGGCGCTGGTGGCGAGGGCGGTGAACGCCGCCGCAAGTGTATATCTGTTCATGGCAATCTCCCTGTTTTTCGGCCAGTCTGGCCCGCGAAAGGGCGGCGGGCAAGAATGACTTGGCGTCGCGTTGCGCCCCTGCCTTGCCTGTGCGATATCCCGCGCGTGTAACAGTGATATAGGGCCGCCCGACATGATCCTCTACCCCGCCATCGACCTGAAAGACGGCAATGCCGTGCGCCTGCTGCGCGGTGAAATGGACAAGGCGACGGTCTTCAACGAAGACCCCGCCGCGCAGGCCCGCGCCTTTGTCGAAGCCGGGTGCGAGTGGCTGCATCTGGTCGATCTGAACGGCGCCTTCGCGGGTGAGCCGGTGAACGCCGCCCCGGTCGAGGCGATCCTGAAGGCGTGCAACGTGCCCGCGCAGCTGGGCGGCGGCATCCGCGACATGGCCACCATCGAGACCTGGATCGACAAAGGTCTGGCGCGGGTGATTCTGGGCACTGTGGCGGTGGAAAATCCCGATCTGGTGCGCGAAGCGGCCAAAGCCTTCCCCGGCAAGGTTGCCGTGGGCATCGACGCGCGTAACGGCATGGTCGCCACCAAGGGCTGGGCCGAGGAAACCGACGTGCAGGTCACCGATCTGGCCCGCAGTTTCGAGGACGCGGGCGTGGCCGCCATCATCTACACCGACATCAACCGCGACGGTGCGATGCAAGGCCCGAACATTGAGGCCACGGCGGCGCTCGCACAGGCGGTGTCGATCCCGGTGATCGCCTCGGGTGGCGTCAGCTCGCTGGGCGATCTGATCGCCCTGCGCGATTGTGGAGTTGAACTGAACGGCGCGATCTCGGGTCGCGCACTCTATGATGGCGCGATTGACCTGGCTGAGGCCATTCGCGCCCTGAGCTGATTTATTGCGCGGCAGCGGCGGTCAGTTTCGCCAAAGCGCCGCGCATTTTTTCGATGACCGGAGAGTCCTCGACCGCGTCGAGATCATCCATCGTCTCTTTAGGGTCCTCATAGGCCAGCCAGACCTGCCCGTCTGCGTCCTCATAGGCCTGCACCTTCAGCGGCAGGAACAGACCAGCGCGCGGGTCGGCCTGCATGGCGGGCGTGCCCAGTTTCGGGTTGCCGAAAATCAGCACCTGATTGGCTGGGATGCTCAGCCCCACCTTCTCGGCCCCTGCTGCGTGATCGACGCGGGCAAACACGGTCGCGCCCGCATTGCCCACCGCAGCTTCGAGCGCGTCCAGCGCCTCGGCCACGGATTTGTTGGTTTCCACTTTGATGATGTCTTCAGCCATGGCGGACAGTGCGCCTCCGAATGTGAGTATTGAAGCCAGAATAAGATGTCGCATCTCGATAATCCTTTTCATGAATTTCACCTCTAAATTCCATGGCTTCACGACAGATCACAATCACAAGTCTGGCATCGGCAGGGCTTTGCCGGTAGAGGTGCCCGCAATAGAGGGCACCCAATGCTGAAAACCCGTATCATTCCCTGTCTGGATGTCGCCGATGGCCGCGTGGTCAAAGGTGTGAATTTCGTTGGCCTGCGCGATGCGGGCGATCCGGTGGAATCGGCCAAGGCCTATGACGCCGCCGGTGCAGACGAGATCTGTTTTCTGGACATCCACGCCACGCATGAAAATCGCGGCACCATGTTCGATGTGGTGCAGCGCACGGCCGAGCAGTGCTTTGTGCCGCTGACCGTGGGCGGTGGCGTGCGCACCAAGGATGATGTGCGCGCCCTGCTGCTGGCGGGGGCGGACAAGGTTAGCTTCAACTCTGCCGCCGTCGCCAACCCGGATGTGATTGCCGAGGCCGCGGACCAGTTTGGCAGCCAGTGCATCGTCTGCGCCATCGACGCCAAGACCGTCAGTCCCGGCAAGTGGGAGATTTTCACCCATGGCGGGCGCAAGCCCACCGGCATCGACGCGGTGGAGTTCGCCAAGACCGTCGTTGCCAAGGGCGCAGGGGAAATCCTGCTGACCTCGATGGATCGCGATGGCACCAAGGCGGGGTTCAACCTGCCCCTGACCCGAGCCATTTCCGACGCCGTTGACGTGCCCGTCATCGCCTCGGGCGGCGTCGGCACTCTGGACCATCTGGTCGAAGGCGTCACCAAGGGCGGGGCCAGCGCGGTGCTTGCCGCCTCAATCTTCCATTTCGGCGAATATACCATCCGCGAGGCCAAGGAGCACATGGCCGCCGCCGGCATTCCGATGAGGCTGACATGAGCATCCTGCACGAACTGACCGCTATCATCGACGCGCGTAAGGGCACGGACCCCGACAGCAGCTGGACCGCCAAACTGCTGGCCAAAGGCCCCGAGAAATGCGCTGAGAAATTCGGCGAAGAAGCCATTGAGGCGATTATCGAAGCGGTCAAAGGGGATCGTGAGAAACTGACCTCTGAGGCGGCGGATGTGCTATATCACCTGCTGGTCATGCTGGCCGCGCGCGATGTGGCGCTGGATGATGTGCTGGCCGAACTGGACCGGCGCCAGGGCACCAGCGGCATCGCCGAAAAGGCGGCCAGACCAAAGGGCTGAACTGCCGGGTTTCTTGCAACGATGTCGCTGGCTATACTCGGGCATCGGGACGCAGTGGGGCGAAGGGCACGTGAATGATCAGAGCGTTGGTGTTTGCCGCAGCCCTTGCAACCCTTGCAGCCTGCGCTGCGCCTCCGCGCTCGTCTGGGGACGAGGTGCAGAGACTGGCCAGCGAAATCCAAAGCCTGGGCCCCGATATCGACCCGGAAGAGGCGCAGCGGGCGGCGCGGATCGCCTATGCCTATACGGCGCAGCTGGTGCGGGAATACGAAATCACCGACCCACCCCTGATCCACAACGCCAAGGTCAACAAGGGCCTGCGCCCGCGGGGCCTCTGCTGGCATTGGGCCGAGGATATCGAGCGGCGCCTGGACCTGGAACAATTCCGCACGCTGGAAATGCACCGCGCCATCGCCAACGCGGACAATCCGTTCCGCATCGACCACAGCACCGCCATCATCAGCCGCAAAGGTGAGACGATGTATGACGGCGTTGTGCTAGACCCATGGCGGTATGGCGGTGTGTTGTTCTGGTCCCCGTTGACCGAAGACACCAAATACGACTGGGTCCCGCGTGAGGTGGTGCTTCAGCAACGGCGGATAGAGCAATATGGGGAACTGAAGCCCTATGCGGGCGGCTAGCCGTCATAGCTTGGACGAAATCACCCCGGTTGCGAAACCGCCCATGCGCAGTTCGCCAAATAGGCGCTGGTATTCGATCTTGGGGCAGCGATTCATCACCACATCAACGCCACGCGCCTCAGCCTTGCTCGCGGCTTCGGCGTGTTCGACGCCGATCTGCATCCAGATGGTGCGCAGGTTTGGAAATGCGTCCAGTGCTTCGTCTACTATGGGCGGCACCGCCTCGGAGCGGCGGAAGATGTCGACCATATCGACGGGCTCGGAAATCTCGGACAATGAGGCCCGCACCGTCTGACCGAACAGCAGCTTGCCCGCATGGCCGGGATTGACCGGTATCACCGCATACCCCTTTAGCGACAGGTAACGCGCCACGTAATAGCTGGGCCGCACAGGGTTCATCGACACGCCCACAACAGCGACGGTTTTGGTGCGATGCAGGATGTCTTTCAGAAAGGCGTCGGAATAATCTGGCATGCCCCATCCTTAGCAGGGTTCCAAAAAGAAAAAAGCGCCCAAGAAACCTTGGGCGCCAGTTGTTGGAACGAGGGACAGTGAAATGACCCGCGGCAGTTCCATTCCGCGGTCACTGTGACATTTAAGCATGAGTTCGCCAAAAAAAAGAGGGGGCGCGCATTTTTGTGATGACAGATCACGAAAAGCGGAAAATCGCCTGCCGCTAGTAAAGGGCTGCGGGCCAGTTGGCCTCGGCCTTGCGGATATTCTGCGACACGTTTTGCTTCCAGATCCGCTCAATCGCTTGCGAATGCGTCAGATAAAGCTTGCCCTGAACGATCTGCCAGGCCGCCGGATCAGTGCTGGAGAGATCGCCATAGATCATTGCGTAGGCGCAATAGCCGCCGAACTGAGGCGCAAAGGCACGTGGGTTGCGCTCGAACCGGTCGCGGTTTTCTTCGGATGCGAATTGCCAGCGCGCGCCTTTCCAGATCAGCGCGATATCGGGATCGCCTTGTACCGGCTCTCCGACCTGAAAGTATGACACCGTATCATAGCCCGAAATAGCTGCCCCGTTATCGGCATAATACATGGGTTTTTCCTGCGCCCGGACCATGGGGGCAACGGCAAGACAGGACAGACTGGTTACAAAGCTACGTCGGGTCAGCATCTGGCGATTCATCGGCTTGAATAATGAAGGTTTTAAGATGCATATTTCACACGGCTGCGAAAACCCCCTATGACGCCGATGTGAACGGATGCTAGTCGAATACGTCCTCGATCACATCCCAGGCTTCATCCAGAACCTTCGAAAACAGGCTTTTCCTCTTTTTCTTACGCTTGGTCTGTTTCAGGGGTTTGCGATCAGGTTTGTATGTCGGCGCAGGCCGTTCGGTCAGCCTGGCCTTGGGCACCATTTTGAGGTTGTGCAGCGGCGCGCCGCAGCTGGAACAGCTAAGCTCGTGCTGCTGCTTGCCTTTCAGCACCAGCGCGGCGCGGGTGCCGCAATAGCAGCAGGTCGCGATTTTATGCGGAGTGGGAATGGGGGCCTCCTGTCATCTGTGCTGGGAAGCATATAGGGCGATTGCCGCGGCATTTGAGACGTTGAGCGAGCCAAATCCCCCCGACGCGTCAATCTTGACCAGTTGATCTACCGTTTCCTTGGTCTTTTGCCGCAGGCCTGGTCCCTCGGCCCCCAGCACCAGCGCCACGGGGCGGTCGCGTTTGTCGTGCAGGGCGGTTTCGATGGTCTCGTCCGCCTCGCCATCCAGGCCCAGCACCAGAAAGCCCATGTTCTGCAGTTCGACAATGGTGTCGGCCAGATTGCGCACCCGCAGATAGGGCTGCCGTTCCAGCGCACCGCTGGCGGTTTTCGCCAGCGCGCCGGTTTCAGGGGCCGAGTGATGCCGGGTGCCGATCACGGCGCTCGCACCCAGCACCTCGGCCGAGCGCAGAATCGCCCCGACGTTATGCGGGTCGGTCACCCGATCCAGCAGCAGCACGCGCGGGTTTTCACGGCCAATGCAATTCTCGGCCAATCCACCCCAATCCAGCGGCTTCACCTCAAGCGCGGCGCCCTGATGGACCGAACCCGGATCGATCGGAGCGGTGAATTTGCGCGGATCGACCATTTCAGACGTGATTCCCGCAAACTCAATGGCTTCGACCAGCTTATCGCCCGCATTCCGGGTCACGATCAGGCGCAGTTTCTGTCGTTTCGGGTTCATCAGCGCATCACGCACGGCGTGTAAACCGAACAGCCAGACGGTTTCCGCAGCCGCCACTTTACGTGCCTGTTCCTTCTGAACGACCCACTTTGGTTTCTTCATGTCACGGGCCTCCGGGCCGGGAATTCGGTTTCCTGCGTCAAAGCGGTATTTTCCTGTTGACGCCCTTTAGACGCGCTAGTAATCACGCCTCCACGTCAGGTGCAACGCCTGACAGTGGGCGACAGGCCGCAAGGTGTGGCAGGGGACTGTAACTCCCTCGCGGAGACGCACGCCTGGTTCGATTCCAGGGTCGCCCACCACTTTCTCTCTCTCGAACCTGAGTTTTTTCAAGCGGAATCAATGACGCCGCAATTTCAATGGGTTACAGGCAATCAAGACGCCAGAGACCTCGATTCTGAGCTCCGATCAGAGCACTATTCGGTCGATTTCGAAGAATGTCTCAGCGGGCCAGGTTCGCGTGAGGTCTTGGGACCTATCGGTGGTCTCGGGTCTACAGAAACCCAAGAAGCTCGCGCTGTTTTTCCCAGTCCAGCGGCAACTCAGGAAGGTCGCGAAGTGTCTTCGCTGTTAGATGCGCTGGTTGGCGCCCTACCAGAATGGCCGTCGAAATATCCGGTGCCAGCCAAGCCAGCGGCAAGATGCGACTGACCGCACCAGTTCGCAAACCTTCCCGTTCTGTGATCCGCTTGATGGAACAGACACTCCCGTCCATCAATTCCTTTGCCCACCGCCGCGCATCGGCGACCAAGGCAATGAGATCCGGGTCTGGATTTGCCGAACTGCGTGGAACAATCACGACCGGCTTTGCACGACCATTCTGGCGACGTTTGAATGGGAATTCGAAGTTGGCGGGAATGGATTCAGGGTTGTTATCTGGCCCCAACATTGCTGCTAGGTTCATCGAAATCTCCAGTCTATCCGCCCTTACAGCGACTCGGGTGATCAGGGAATACAGGTTTTGGATTGCATTGGCTTCTTCGCCTAAATGATCAGATTGGCTCAACGCAGTGGCCGCACGAAGGACGTCCGCAACAAGAGCAGTATCCTGGATGTGCATTTCTACGTGATCAGCAATCCAAACATGATCGGAGAGCTTCTCGGTAAGCGCCGACAAAACAATGCGTTCGATCTCCTGCGCAGGCAGGCGCTCAACTGGAACGTCATCATCTGGCCGTGCCTTGGTCGAAACGTAGTACCAGTAGCGTTTTGTCGTCTGCACGCCATCCCGGAACACCGATTTGCTGGCATAGGTGGCCCCCATCTTCCGATCAGAAGAATCAAACAGAAGGCCAATCAAAGCACGATCTGTGTTGTGGCGTTTGCTATTGGTTTCTCGACCCCCATGTTTCGCCAGTTGGGCTTGCACAGAATGCCATGTCGCATCGTCAATGATAGCCGTGTGAAGCCCTTCGTGTATCTCCTTCTTGTGCCTGGTTTTTCCAACGTAAATCGGGTTTCGAAGCATGTAGTAGAGCGCGCCTTGCGAGAAGACCTTACCGCCTTTGCTCTGTCCATGCCGATCAACCCAACGTCTGCTAAGGATGTTCAACTCTCGCAGGCGAGCCGATAGTTTGCGGACGCAACCGGTGGCCAGGTATTCGGCAAAAATGGTTCGCACCAAGGTCGCCTCGGCCTCATTGACCACCAAGGCTTTGTCAACGGCTTCGTATCCAAAGGGCACAGATCCTCCCATCCACATCCCTTTTTGTTTTGAGGCGGCAACTTTGTCCCTGATACGTTCAGCCGTCACTTCGCGCTCGAACTGCGCGAATGACAACAACACGTTCAATGTCAATCGCCCCATGGAAGACGTGGTGTTAAAGGCCTGCGTAACCGAAACGAAAGACACCCCTACTCTATCAAATGTGTCCACCATCCTGGCAAAGTCACTCAGAGACCGCGTCAGCCGATCCACTTTGTACACAACGATGATGTCGATGCGACCGTTGCGAACATGGTTCAAGAGTTGCTGGAGACCTGGGCGGTCCATCGATCCCCCGGAATACCCGCCATCGTCGTAGGCCTCTGAAAGCTGGCTCCAGCCTTCGTGCTTCTGGCTGAGTATGTAGGCCGCGCAGGCTTCGCGTTGGGCATCCAGCGAATTGAAGTCCTGTTCCAGCCCCTCCTCGGTCGACTTGCGTGTGTAAATGGCACAGCGCTTGCGGATCATGACTGTCCGCCCTCCCGCAGACCAAAAAACTTCGGGCCGTTCCGGTTGGTGCCGGTCATCGCGCGCGCTACCGCAGACAGGGACGAATAGCCTTGTCCATTCCACATCACGCCCTGCCCGGTGATGAAGACCTCGTGCGTGGCTCCGCCCCATTTCTTCAGAATACGTGTGCCATCGACGGTGTCAGATACAAACGTAATACCCACCCGACTTTCGCCACTTCGTTTTATCCGGTTACTGATGACCCTAAGCCACCCACGTCGCGCCCTAGTGGATTCACCCCCAGACCGCTTGACTTGCACCTCCCAGGCCAGCGCCACCCGCATCAGGCGCGCTGTGAACGTCTTCGGGGGGTGAACCCCTTTGAGCTGTCTCCAGAGCCCTCGAAGCTCTGCTGCATCCATCTGCTCAATTTGTAGGACCTCCAGTTGATCCCCCGGCCCATTCATTGGTCTGCCTTTTTCGAGACAATGCGGTAACGCGAGGCTTTTCCGGAACGGTCAAGATCAATCGTCACGCCCGACTTCCTCAGCCGTGATATCGCTGCCCGAATTGTGTGCGGTTGCCAATCCAGTTGTCTCTTAAGCTGGGCCACCGTCGCCCCGGAACGGCGCGATAGCAGTTTGCATAGTTCGCCTGACTTGGTCCTGCCCGCGAGTTTGGATGGCCCGGGCTTGGTATGGTCGGTCTTGAGGGGCAGGGATTGTTGTTCAGTCATTTTCATCTCCTCTTGGTCGCAGGGCTTTCTCGCGCCCTGTACTGACCAAAGCCCGGCGTTCCGGGTGGGAGGCTCAATTCGTTCACCGTCGTCAGTGACGCTCGTCTTGGCTCGTAAGTCCAGTGGAAGATTGACACTCTTGCGGACGTTTCAAGTTAAAAAGGCGGGCGGCTGTAGCCGCCCGCTAAACCCTAATATGTCGATCTTTTCAGCGATGCTCAGCGCGTCTTCCAGCTCGACGCCCAAGTATCGAACTGTGCTGTCCACCTTGGTGTGGCCGAGCAATAGCTGTACCGCACGCAGATTGCCGGTTTTCCGGTAGATCAGCGCAGCCTTGGTGCGCCGTAGCGAGTGCGTGCCATATCCGCTCGGATCAAGACCAATCGCGGCCACCCAATCACGGACCAACCGGGCATATTGCCGGGTCGATACGTGCGGCCTGTCGTGGAAGCGGCTGGGAAACAAGAACGGGCATCCGAGCATCTCCGGGTGACATACCCAATTCCAGATGGAATCGCGGGTGTTCTCGCAAACTTCGAACTGAACGGGTTGCCGGGTCTTGCTCTGGATCACTGTCACACGTTCGCGAACCCGGTTACCAACAACAAGATCGGTGACTTTCAACCGAACCAGGTCACAACCACGCAACTTGCTGTCAATCGCCAGATTAAACAGTGCCAGATCCCTGGGATTTCCCGCAAGTTCCAACCGGGCTCGGATGGCCCAGACCTGCTTGGCAAGAAGCGGGCGTTTCTGACCGATCAGGCGCCCCTTATTCCACGGCTTGCGTTTCGGTTTGATGGCGGGAAGTTGAATTTTGGACATTGATCGTCCTCCATCCGCCCCTCCCACTCCAAACATCGACACCGCGTCAACTGAACGACTTTACCAATTGATCGAACGGCCGGTTCCAAGAGCACGCCTGACCTTCGCGACACACGCTGCGACCGTCTGCTTGGAGCCCAGAGCGGAAGCGGTTCTGCGCTGAAGCTCGCAAGTGCAGCAACCGAAAAGCCAAAGTTTTTGGCCGCGCCGCAGAGTAAAAGCAGACATTCAGCCTAACCGCAGCGAAAATGACTGTGCGGATGTCTGAGTTGCGGGACAAAGTTGCCATTCGTTTGGTTTACGTCTCAATGCAACATATCCGCTGAAGAACAGACCAAACTGATAACCGCATCAGAGTTTTCTTTCGATATCGCGCCTCATTGTGAATATTCGCCGCCAAAGTCGTTCGTATTCAGGCGTCGAACGAATACGGTATATCTCGCTGGCGGTGGTAAGATCGCCCGCCTCGAGTTGATTTGCCAATTCTAGGCCGGTTTCGATCGCTGCTTCAAACATACTGATGATCTCGGACAATTCGGATGCCACATCGTCGTCCACATCACCCTTGCGAATGCGCGCCTTTATCCGGTTGAGATTGATTGGAATTACTTGCTCGGAAATGCCTGTAAAACTGTCCATCTCAGAACCATCTTCATTGGCCGGACGCGCCCAACCGCCAAGATGCGCAACAAGCGCTTTTGTCTGAAGGTGATAAAGGTGGCGGGAATCGTGCTCAATTGCGATGATGGTTTAATAGTCGGAGACAAGCAGTTCGATTTTATTTTCGTTTGCGATTTCCTGAGCCGAAATGCTTATCGGTGAAGTCATCCAAAAAGCTGTGGCAAGCGTCAGTACGGTACTTCTCATCACACCCCTCCATTTCAGAGCAAGGGGAGTTTAACACGCACTCTGCCGTGTGTCGGCATTGGGCTCTCACCGGCCCAATGCTTACGCGGCGATGCCGTTGCGGCAGGCTGACCGAGACCAGTCATCTGTGATTTTCGCCAACCACATGAATTTTCTATGACAAAACAGAGTATCGGACCTTAGACAGCATTGAGCCGACCTTTGTGCGGCTGGCGGCTAATCTTGAAGGTGATCCCAAAGCGGAACTGGAAGTTTTCAGTGTCAACTTGAAGGGAGTGTACTTAGATAGGCATCTCGAAGTTTAGTACTTCGGCGTCCAACAATTGAATTGGCGATACCCGAGCAACTTAAAGTCCAGACTCCGAAACCGGCGTATCGCTGATGAGCTCCAAGAAACTTGAGGCCAAGGTCCTCGCACAATTGAGTTCCAAGACCGTTCACTGAGATTGCTCCAATCTCACGAATAAAGATCTCTCTGTCGAGAAGCTCTTCCAACTCTGAAACAAAACCTGAGAGGAGCAAGCGAGTCGCATTCTCATGTCCACGCGCAACATAAATCGCCGGGCAATATGCAAAGTAGTCCCCTGGCAACAAAGGACGTTTCAGATGATCCGGTGTAAGCTCCGCTTCATCGAACAGTAGTTCAAAGAAACGTTTTTCGGGATCGGACTTTGGAAATATCAAGCCAACGTGCCCAACGATTTTCGACCCAAGCATTACATAGGGTCCAGACAAAAGGCCCGATTTTTGTATGTCACGCCATACCGTATCAGCGGCTGAAAACCCACTGGGTAAGCCTTCTCCATGGTCCACCTCCATGCATGCCACGGCTTCTGTTACCGCCGATGAGGAGCCACCGAATTCGCTAAGCACTTCCTGATTGTTTAACAAACGATAGGCAGACCCTGAATGCTGTGGTCGCCCGGCCTCCCAATCCGCTCGGCAAGCAACCACATCCTCTAAGCTCCAACCGAGCTTTTCTTGCAGTTGGTACTCAAGGTCACCACGAATATACGACAGCGAGCGCTCATATTTGCTAATGGCGTCAACACTTACGTTGAGTATCATCGCCAGTTCCTCTTGCGTCATACGGCCATGGCGACCGCTGCCAATTCGATGGGAACGTAGTTTCTGAGCAAAAAGAGACGTCCAATTTTTCATTTTGGTATTGGTAACTGCTGGGTTCAACAGCACCAGCATGCCAAAAGTCTTCGCTTTGCCCAAGCTTCTTACGGGTTTCTTACAGGTTTCTACGGTTGTGGTCCGTGGGTTTCGGCCACGGGCTCGGGCAGCGTGAGCATCGTCGACCTTTGTTATGGAGAAAGACTATGCCCTACTGGACGATACCCTTTGCGTCACTTTTTGAAATGCTATGCTTTGCGGGACCGCGTGGTCGAAAAGGTCATGGACGACGAGCAAATGCGGCAAGAAAATAGAGTTCTGTGGAAGCCTATGATTGGATCGGGGCTCAGCAAAGCTGTTCTACTTGCAATGCCCCTAATAACCGCTTTGTCCGCGTCTTCGAGTTTATGACCCTTGCAGCGAACGTGCGGTTTCGGTTCAGGCCAATTCGACACCCGCGAACGACCGGTCTTACGACATCGAAAGAAGTGCAGCGAAATACTTGCCTCACCTGCGAGCACATGCTGCGTCAGCGAAGGCCAAGAATCCAAATTCGGCTTTGTCCGCAACCCGGACCTTCGCCAATTTTTTAACGAAGGTCCGCTAGCGATAAATGCAACCCTTGATGGTTGATGTTCTGCTTTTATAGCACGAAAGTCAGCTTATGGAATGCATCGGACCTTCATCAGAAAATGTTCTAGGTCCGAGTTGCGGGACAAAGTCCGAATTCGCTGCGGTTGCTCGAACGACAACTGCTGGCGGATCGCGACGGCGACCCCCCGCAGGTCGGGCGGGAAAGGGACTTTCACTGCGATTGCAAACTTCTTTACTAGTCGTCGCCAAAGGTGACCAACGTACATCTATTACCGATGGGTAATAATTCCGGCTTTCAAAATGTGGATCTGGGTTCAGCATTCCTTGACCAAAAATCATTTTAGTCGCTCAAAAAAACTCTCAAACTCCGCGTCTGAGATTGTTGCGCATTCGCTTGGGCCTGGAAATTGCTCCTCTTCAACAGAGTCCCTGAACGCTGAAAGTGCAGCTCGGCGGTGGTGTTTTATCTGTTCATACAGTGAATTGAGATCGCCAAAGGCACGTGCATGGCGCGGGCTTTCGGGTTGCTCTCCGCATATGTCATTTTGAAAAAGATAGATAATGTCTGCACTGGGGCCCGATCCGAGCGAGGATGTAATCAGAGATGTGCGGGCGGAAATCTCAGCCAATACTCGGTCACAGATAACTTCAGCCTCTACCGAAAAGGCTCCGGCATCTTCCATTGTGCGGAACGCATTCCAAAGCGCGAAAGCCTCGTCCGCAGTTTTACCAACGGCACGCAGGCCGCCCCGCCAAGTGGATTTGCGAGGAACCAGGCCAAGATGACACATCACAGGGATATCTTCGCGCGCCAAAAGTTCAACAATGTGCGGCCCTCTTGCCGTGTAGATGCTGTCGGCACCATCTTTCATGGCTGCAAACGCGGCGGTCAGCACGTCACTTTCGGTTGCAAAGTCCGGGAGACCGAGTGCAGCGGTGAAGAACAATTCAGGCGCGCCTTGACGCACGGTGGAGGTGTTGTGGGCATTGCCCATGATCAAGTCAATTCCGGCATCTTTCGCGGCTGCTGCCTCTTCGGTTGTATTCGCCGTTGTCTGAACCAGCTTGCGGATACCCTTCAGCGCACGAAGGTCGGAAGCGGTGTAGTTTCTAAGTGAGAACTTCGCGTCCCAGTCGTAGATCCGTTTCATGGTATCATCCGATATCGATAAAGACATCTCCGCCTTCGACCTTAACGGGGTAGGTTTTCAGATTCACACAGACCGGTGAGCGCTTTGCCTCGCCGGTGCGATAGTCGAATTGGCCGTTGTGCATGGGGCATTCGATCAGATGATCGATGACCAGACCGTCTTCCAGATGCACTTCTTCATGGGTGCACAGGCCGTCGGTGCAGTAAAATTCGTCCTCGGGGCTTCGGTAGATGGCAAAGGTACGATCGCCATTGTCGTAACGGATTAGATCTTCGGTTTCGATGTCATCGCAAGCGCAGGCGCGGGTCCAGTTCGTCATGGGCTTTCCTGTATTCCGGGGATTGGGTCACTCGGCCGCTATGGCTGTTGGCCGAGTGTATTCTGGGCTGGGGTTAGCGTCCTTGGGCAGCAGCGGCTTGCGGTCGACAAAGTAGAACGGATCGCGCCGCTGGATCAGAATGGCCGGGAGCATTTCGCGAAATGCGGTCATTGTTCCCGCGTAAGCTGGTGGGCAATCGACTTTTATTTCTTCGTGCAGGGCCGGGAGATTGTAGAACGGCACCATGGGATACATGTGATGTTCCACATGGTAGTTCATGTTCGAATACACGAAGCGGAAGAACCAGTTCATGTAGACGGTTCGCGAGTTCAATCGGTGATCCGGGACGTCTTCTGCCAAACCGGCATGCTGCAGAGATGCCAGCAAGTGATGCAGCCACGAACCATAAAACGTCGGTCCGCCGATCAGCACAATGGGCAGCCATGATTGCAGCACCATTGCCAAAGCAAATGTCATCGCGAGGATTGCGAGGTGAACACGCGACGCCAAGAACGCCTTAGAACGGTCGGCTTCGATGAGGAAGGTTTTCTGATCTTTAGTCAAACGACCAGCCGACAACCAAAACATCTTCTTCAATTCATTCCAGCCAGATTGCAGATGCAGCATGTTCCATAGGATGTTGAGTGGATGCGGAGGCCGGGGAAACGCAATCTCGGGGTCCTTTCCGACAATCACCGTATCCGTGTGATGGCGTGTATGGCTCCACCGCCAAAGATAGGGGTTTTTCAGCGACATGAATGAGGCCAGCTGATAGGCTGCGGTGTTCAGCCAAGGCGTTTTGAACACAGTCCCATGGCAGCACTCGTGCCAACGGCTGTCGGCACAGGATCCATAAAAAACCCCGTAGAGGATGACAGACGGCACTGCCCACCATGTACCCCAGGTCAGAACGACCAGAGCACCGGTTGCCAACACCAATCCCAGCCAGATCCCATAGTCGATCAAGGCTGGAGCATCGCGGCGCTTCATCAGTTCCTTCATCCGTTTCCGAGGGACTGGAGTAGAATACCACTGTTTAGGTGCAAAGCTTGGACCGCTGTCCCGGCCCGTCAGCGAATAATCCCGCCAAGGAAGGGTATTGTCCTTCAGCACATCAGGTTCCTTTTCTACATAGCTGTTGCCGAGCAGAACCGAAGGGCGTCTGAATCGTCAAACCTGTCGTGATATTTTCTATCATTTCTCTCATAATATTCTGCAAAATAGATGATACGTTTTATCATGGAGCGTGCTATGGCCCGTGTCACACTCAAAGACGTCGCAGAAAAGGCGGGGGTAGGCGTCGCAACGGTAGACCGCGTTCTGAATGCGCGTGCGCCGGTTTCTGCGGCGACATCTGCGCGGGTTCTTTCAGCGGCAGAAGCGTTGGGGTATCGCTCGGCAGGATTGTTGCGGCGCCGGGTTGAGGAGATGGCTCCAGCTAAACGGTTGGGGTTCATTCTTCAAAAAGAAAGCAAGTGGTTTTATCGCGAATTGGCAATCGAGTTGCAGCAAAAAGCAGAGC
Source organism: Ruegeria sp. L12 (assembly GCF_056531745.1). Classification (NCBI taxonomy): domain Bacteria; kingdom Pseudomonadati; phylum Pseudomonadota; class Alphaproteobacteria; order Rhodobacterales; family Roseobacteraceae; genus Ruegeria; species Ruegeria sp. L12. Next base: position 280,042 of record NZ_JBQFMH010000003.1, on the reverse strand, counting down.
AATTGCGCAGTATCCGCGCAAATGTTGTGATCCGGTATGTAGAAAGCCTGTCGCCGTCCGAGCTTGCAACTGCGATTGACGAAATGCGCGGCAAGGTAGACGCCATAGGCTTGGTTGCGATTGATCATCCGGAGATCAATCGTGCGATCGCCAGCGCCGATGTCCCTGTCATTGCATTGCTCTCGCCCCTGTCATCGCCTCACGTTACTGCCTATGTCGGGATCGACAGTCGAAAAGCAGGGCGGACAGCAGGTTGGGCGATGGCGCGTCTTGATCGAACCGAAGGCGCGGTTGGCATCCTTATCGGGTCGCACAGGTATCTGGGGCACGAAGCGCTTGAGAGTGGGTTCAGAAGCTACATGCGCGAATTTGCACCGCAGAAACCTCTTCGAGACTCTGTGGTGTATCTGGATGACGCCGCAGTCGCATATGAAGCGACAGCAGAATTGCTGCGGGCCAACAAAGACCTCTCCGGTATTTATCATTGTGGAGGCGGGGTGACCGGAGCATTGAAAGCGCTGCGCGAGGCAGGGCAATCGCGGGAGATTGTCTACATCTGCCATGAACGGACACCGGTTACCGAAGCCGCGCTTGCCGATGGCAGCATCGATTTGGTGATTAACAACCCGCTGGATCAGGTTGCAGATCGCGTGACTCAGATGATGTCTCGGTGTCTGACCGGAAAACCAATTCAGGAACAGGTTGGAGTTATTCCGTTTGATCTCTGCACATCTGAAAACCTGTGAGCATCAGCCGAAGGTGGCGCCGTTGATGTTTTCACGGGTAATGACTTCAACTGGAACGACCTCAGCCTGATGGGGCCGGTTTTCCAGTGTCGCGATCAGGGTCTGAACGGCTTGTTCAGCGATCCGTTGCATATTCTGATGAATGACAAGATCCATTGATCCGTCCAGCAGGTAGTTTCTCGTCTTCGGCGTAAGGTTGTGGCCGATCAGCATGATTTCTCCCGTCAAATCGCGATCAGCCAGAGCCGCAACAATGCCTTCGTTGCCGCCGCCAACGTTATAAATGCCCAGCAGCCCAGGATGTTCGTCCAGCATCTGGCCCACCACCACGCGATTTTCCTGCACATCATCGTGGCCGATATAAGTGCCCACAACGCGGAGGTGACTGAAATCCCTTCGCAAGGCCGACCGAAACCCCATCTCGCGATCCGAATGGTTGCGATACAGTTGCTCGCCGGAAATCACACCGACAGTTCCGGATTGCCGAAGCATCCGACCCATAAAATAGGCCGCTGTTCGTCCTGCGGCCATGTTGTCCGTCCCGACAAATTGGCCCAGAACTGGGCTGATCAGATCGGAGACGACAGGTATGCAGGGAATATTCAAACCGTGCAGCGCTTCGACAGCGTCGCGCACCCGCGGATCATCCAAAGCCTGAAAACCCACTGCATCAATTCCCTGCCCGGCGCAGGCTCTCAGTTTTCGCGCCAACACAGATGGTTCCAGTTTCGTGGAAAACACACACTCGACAGTGGCGCGGCCATTGGTAAAAACATTCTGGAAACAGTCGCCCAGAAATTCTGTCGATGGCCCGGCTTCCTCTGGCAGAAATATCTTCAGCCGCCAGGGTCGCGCAGGCTGGTCCAATTGAGCGCCGGATTCGATCGCGTTCTTGGCTTGCAAAACCCGCTGGCGGGTCTCAGGCTTTACGTTTGATCTGTTGTTCAAAACCCGGTCAACCGTAGCAGTGCCGACCCCCGCAATCCTCGCAATCTCGGAGACGCGTGCCTTCTTTGGGATTATTACAGCTTCATCACTCATAGGCCCCTGCTAACATCATTTCCGATCAAAATCATCCTCAAATTAACTTCACATAACATCAAAAAACATCATTACCGTCATCTGATGCAGTTTTTCTTGCCACCGAATTGTGAGGGGGCTTATCCCAACGTCATGCAACGGGATCGAGTCCCGTTCAGGGAGGATAACATGACCTACACAGCTAAATTACTGGCCGGGGTTGCCGGCCTAATAATGACGGCCAGTACAACACTGGCGGCGGACTTCACCTTTAAATATGGCAATGAGCAGCCGGAAACATCAATCCGTTCGCAGTCCATGGACTGGTTCAAGACCGAACTTGAAAAACGTACGGACGGTCGCATCGAAGTCGAGAATTTCTTTGGTGCCGCGCTTGGTAACGAGCGTGAAATGATGGATCAGGTGACGGCCGGTCTGCTGCAAGGCACGCGTGGCGGTTTCTTTGCCGACGCGTCCGGGGCATTCAACCTGTACCAGTTGCCGTTCCTCGTCGCGAATTGGGATGAGATGGAATGTCTGGTCGGTTCGGACTTCACCAAGGGAGTGCAGGCTCGTGCAGAGGAAAACGGGTACCACATCCCTGCCACCGGTATCAGCCAAGGGTTCCGGGCATATACCAACAACGTTCAGCCAATAACCTCGGTTGGCGATCTGCAAGGTCTGCGCATTCGCGAACCGCAATCTGATCTGATGATCGCCACGGGCACGGCCATCGGGTCTGTTCCGGTCGCCATGCCGTTTTCAGAGGCATATCAGGCATTCAAACAGGGCGTGATCGACGGTCAGCACAACCCGCCGCAAAATATCTGGGACTTTAACATTCATGAAGTCCAGAAGTATCTGACACTGTCGAACCACATGACCGGCCCCGATCCTTTGATCGTCAACAAGGCATGGTATGACGGTTTGCCCGAAGATCTTCAGGCCACCTTTGACGAGGTTGCGGTCGAAGCGATGGCGATGTCGGACAAGCTGTATCGCGATGCTGAAACGAACATCGTCGGCGAACTCGGCAAGCACATGGAGATCAACGAACTGACGCCCGAAGCCCTGGCGGGTTTCCAGGAAGCCGTTGCGCCGGTCTATCAACAAATGATCGACGCAGGTCATTTCACGATGGATGATATCGACGCAGCCCGTGCGGCAGCGGCGTCCTGCGGCTGATCTGAAACGGCAATTCCGGGCGCTCTTACCCTGCGCCCGGATTCCCTTCTTAACGGAACCGGTTTATGGATACGCTCTCTGCAATTGACCGTGTACTGACGCGCGTTATCGAAGCGTTGATGGTCGTGCTGTTTGGGGTGTTTCTGGTGATTGTCGTCACCAAAGTCCTGATGCGCCCCTTTGACATGGCGATCTACGGCGTCGACGAACAGGTCAAGATCGCGTTTCTTTGCACCTCGGCCTTGGGCGGTGCCGTCGCGATTACGAAGCGCGAGCATATCGCAATCACATTCTTCATCGACATGATGCCCTACTACGTCAAAATGGCCTTATACGTGGCAGGGCTTGTCCTTGTCGGAGTGATGAACGCGGCATTGGTCTGGCTGTCCATCGATTGGATCGCAGGGCCAGGCAAAAACATGTGGCAACCCTTCGGGATGCCTCAGGCTTATGTGTTCATCATTGTTCCGATCTCCTGTTCGATTGCCGTGTTTTATTGCTTTGTTCGTGTGGTTCTGACTCTGGGCGGTCGGGATTCCATCGATGTTCTCTGGATGCCGGAGGACTGACATGTTGATCCTGTTTGCCACGCTTGGAATATTGTTGGTCTGCGGAGTTCCAATTGCCTATTCTCTGGGGCTGGCGTCACTGGCGTATTTCCTGATCGAGGCTCCTGCGGCGACCGGGTTCGTTGTTCAGCGTTTCTTCTCCGGCATCAATAATTATCCGCTGGTTTCACTGCCCTTCTTCATCCTGATGGGCTTGGTGATGAATTCCGGAGGCATCACGCGGCGGCTGCTGGACTTGTCCATGTTCTTCGTCGGTCGGTTGAAAGGTGGGCTGGGATTGGTCAACGTCGTGGGCTCGATGATCTTTGGCGGCATCTCGGGTTCTTCCGCCTCGGATACTGCTTCAATCGGGTCTGTGCTGATTCCTGAGATGGAGAAACGAGGATACCCCAAGAGTTTCGCAGCGGGGATCACGGTTGCCTCGTCCACTATGGGCATGATCATCCCGCCGTCTGTTCCCATGATTATCTACGCCGTCGCTGCCGAAGAGAGCATCGGTCGCCTGTTTCTGGGCGGGATCATTCCCGGTATCATGGTTGGTTTACTTCAACTGATCGTCGTGTGGTTGCTGGCCAAGAGGAACGATTACCCGACCGAAGACGTACCGTTCACATTGGCCGAAGCCGGGCGGCAGGCCAGACGTTCTGCCGCCGTAGCACTGATGCCGATCTTGATCGTAGGTTCCGTCGTCTTCGGCTTTGTTACCCCGACCGAAACAGCCGGAGCTGCTGTAGTGTATGGCCTGATCATCGGATTGTTCATTGTCGGCTTTGGTGTTCTGAAAGATCTCCCGGGGGCCATGCGCCACGCAATCATCATGTCCGCTAAGATCATGATGATCATCGCATTCAGTCAGGTGTTCATCACTGTTCTGGCGCTGGAACGTGTACCCAATCAACTGGCCGATTTCGTTTCGGGACTCGGACTTGGCCCGGTCGCCTTCATGGTTCTGACAGCCATTTTGATCCTGATGGCGGGTACGTTCATCGACGTTAGCCCCGCCATTCTTTTGCTGACACCGGTTCTATTGCCGGTCGCTGAAAAGCTGGGCGTGTCTGGCGTGCATTTTGGTGTGGTGATGGTTTCGGGTCTGGCGGTTGGTGCGTGCACGCCACCGGTGGGGAATTGCCTGAACGTCTGCGCTGCAATCTGCCGGATGCCGATCGGAAAGATTTTCGTCGGGGCCGCGCCGTTCCTGCTGGCAAATGTGGTGGTGCTGATTTTGATCGCGATCTTCCCGCAACTGGTCATGTGGATACCGGACGCGGTCATGGGGCCGTAACGACACGGAATTGGGCAGCGGGGTGTCTTCCGGACCTGCCCGGCCTTGGTCAGCCAATGCCTGAAATCCCCGCACACATCGACGCCTCGGAAATTGGGGCGCCAAACCTCAACTCCGGCCGGGCCGGACGACACATTAGGAAGACAATTATGCAACGTGCAGGTGTCATTGGATTAGGGGATATGGGCAGCGGGTTGGCGAGGAACCTGATCAAAAACGGGTTCGAAACCACCGGGTTTGATCTGAGTGAAGCGCGCCTGAAGGCGCTGGCTGAAATGGGCGGAACGCCTGCAGCAAGTGTGGTAGATGTAGGGGCCAACGCGGATGCGGTCTATGTCATGGTTATGAACGGCGATCAGGCCAAGGCTGTCATTCTTGGTGAAAACGGTCTGGTCCGTCACATGGCGCAAGGCGGGGCGGTCATTCTGACGGCCACGATCAAACCGCGTGAGGCCCGCGAGATTGGCGAGGCCATGGTCGGTTCGGGCATCCACCTGATCGACAGCCCCGTCTCTGGCGGATTTCCAGGCGCTCAGGGCGGCACTCTTACCATGATGGCCGCGGCCCCCGATGCCATACTGGACGAATTCCAACCAGTGATGGAGGCGGTCTCGGCCACCATTCACCGCGTAGGGGACGGGCCCGGCCAAGGTCAGACCGTAAAAGCATGTCTGCAGACTCTGATCGGTTCAATCTTTTCGGCAACATTTGAGGCGTCGGTTCTTGCCGCCAAGGCGGGCGTGAAGGGCGAAAACCTGTTCAAGGTCTTTTCGACCTCTGGCGCGGGATGCGGATGCACTAACACGGCGTTGGAGAACATCATCGACCGTAAATTCGAAAACACCGGCTCGGGCATCGGCACCATGCACAAGGACCTGACCATCTCACTGGATCTGGCCGAAGAGCTAGGCGTTCCGATGCATACTGCTTCATCTGCCATGCAGATTTTCCATGCTGGCAAAACCAAATTCCCCGATGGCGACAACTGGGCCTGCACCCGTGTGATCGAAGACATTGTCGGCGCTGAGTTGCATCGCTGAGAAAGGACAAGAACATGAAACTTGGCGTTATCTGTGATGGCATCAGTCGGGACCTGAAACACGCGGTCGATGTGATGGATGAGTTTGATCTCGAATATGCGGAACTACAATTCGTCGGCGATACCGAGGTTGGCGATCACTCGGCGGATGAGATCCGGGAAATTGATACGCTGCTGCGTGACCGCGGCAAGCCTGTATCCTGTCTGTCGCGCCACATCTTCGCGGGAATGAGCGGAGCGAACAAACCAGGGGACGACCTGCACAGCAAGCATTTGGATTCTCTGAAGCGCGTGATCGACATGGCGCATGTGGTCGGTAGCCCATTGGTTCGCATTATGACGCCCAAGAAAGAGCAAATCCTTTGGGGGTACGGAGGTGCCGAAAAGTGGAACGTCGCCAAGGGTGCATGGGACGCGATGCTGCCCCTGATTGCACCGGCGATTGACGTTGCCAAGGACGGCGGAGTGACTTTGGTCGTCGAAACGGGCAACGGGACCATGGTGAATTCGAATTACACCGCCCGTAAGCTGATCGATGATCTGGATGCCAAAGACACGTTAAAGGTACTTTGGGACCCGGCCAACAATTGCTGGTGTCACGAACAAGCGTTTCCTGCTGGGTATGACGAAGTAAAAGATGGTTATCTCGGGCACATCCACATCAAGGACGTTCAAGTCGACACGCCCCGCGCGACATTGACGGTCAAACAAATGGGCGAAGGCCAACTGGCCGATCAGTTTCAGCCGATGGCGGATGCTCTGAAAGCCGACGCCTATGATGGGGTGATATCATTCGAAAGTGTCTACCACCCCGGTAACGGAAATTTCGAAGACGGTTTCCGCCGCTGTATTGATCGCTTCAAAGAGCATTTTGGTTGAACCTCCGGCGAGACCGCTACGGCCAATCGATGTTCCTCCCAATACATCGTTCGGCCGAAACACAGACCCGTCGTCAGGCGGGTCTGTTTTGGGTTTCAGGTGAAAACTGAATGATGGTCAAAAGATCTAATTCTGCGGGACGATTGAGGATATTTCGCATCAATTGCCGCAATAAAATTCCCTTTCGGCAATCGTGCCGCAGTACATCAATGGCAGCTTAGGCGGACGGCACCGTAGCGTGGAGATAGTCTGGTCAACGTCCGCAAGGGGTGATCCTTGCGCAGACCCATGGCAGCAATCAGAGCTTCGAAGTCACTCGTGCGCGCGCAGCATTTGTCAAAATGGGCTCAGGGCAGTCATCTGAGTAGATCGGTCAGATGACCGGTATGCGCTGCAACCTGGTCTTTCGCCGACCGGGGTTCGTGGCCCCGGTCGGCGAGATGCGGAGCCTAATCGGGCAGCTTTGCATCGATAGTTTCGAGGATACGACGGACTCGTCGGATTTCCTCGTCGAGCTTGTTGACCTGGCATGTGTCTGTGGCGTTGGCCCGCTGGGCCTGCAGATACTGCAGTTCGTCTTCGAACATGCCACGCCGTTCGACGAGCCAGTCGTACTCGGCCTTCTCCTCTTTCGTGGCCGGACCCACGACCCTGGCGGTTCCCTCGATCATGTCGATCTTCACGTGATCGGGGTGCGGCAGCGGTTCGGGCAGGTCGGTGATGCCGAGCTGTTCTCGACGACGCAGTTCCTTTTCCCACTCGACCTTGTAAGTGATTGCGGTATCCAGCCACTGATCGTGCAGGATCTTCCGCGAGCTTTCGACCGATGCCAGCAATTCCGCAAAGAGCCGCTGCGCCCGATGCTGGACTTTCGCGGCATTCACCGCAATAGAGCGCATGACGGCCTGCGCCATGGGGATCGTCACGCGGCGATGCCCTTCGTTGATCGTGATGTCCCGGAAGGCTTCATCGAGAATGATGTCCTTCATCCTCTCTTCATGCAGGCCCGGGCGCTTGTTCTTCGAGCCCCTGGGCCGGCCCTTCGGATTCCCCGACTGCCCCGGTTTGAACCGGGTGTCTTTGGGAGGCTTTCCATATCCTACGTCGTAGCCGGTACGGCCTACCAAAGTGCGCTTGTTCTTGCCGACGCTCATTCTGCCGCCTCCAACAGTTTGGCGCTAGCCGGCGGTGCCCAGCCGCAGAGAAGCTGTTCCGCCTCGTCCCTGGCATACGCCTCCCAGCGGGCAATGATGCGATCGCAGTAAATGTCGTCCAACTCGCAGAGATAGGCGCACCGGCCGGTTTTTTCCGCGGCGATCAAGGTTGAGCCGGAGCCGCCAAAAACATCCAGCACGATATCCCCCCGCCCGGAGACATCCCGGATAGCATCAGCAATCATCTGCACAGGCTTCACCGTTGGGTGAAGCGACAGCTCCTCCATACGCCCAGCCCGCATGGTATTCAGCCCGCGATACTGCCAGACATTGGTCCGGTAGCGCCCGTGCTGGCCCAGCTCGAAGGTGTTGATATGTGGCGCATCGCCTTTCTTGAAGGCAAAGATCAATTCGTGTCGGGAACGATAGAACGTGCCCATCCCGCCGTTGTCTTTCGCCCAGACGATCAGGTTCTTGAGGCTGTCATAGACCGCCTGCCCCACTGCGAGCATCTCACTCATATGGCGCCAGTCCATACAGATGAAGTGGATCGATCCTTCCACGCTGTGATCCGCCATATTGCACAAGGCCTGTTCCAGGAAGCGCGTAAACTCTGGCACGCTCATCTCACCGGATGCCATGGCAAACTCACGATGCTGTATCTTGCCCGAATTGCCGACATGGCCGTCGATCGGGACATTGTAGGGCGGATCGGTGAAGACCATCGTCGCGGTCTCGCCGTCCATCAGGAAAGTGAGGGTTCCTGCGTCCAGCGCATCACCACAGATCAACCGGTGTCGGCCAAGTTGCCAGATGTCGCCTGGAAGGGCTTCATCGGCCGGATCACCCCCCTCTTCCGGTGCCACGGCATCCAGAAGGTTATCGATCTCTGGAATCGAGAAGCCAGTAAGCCCAACATCGAACTGGAGATCGTCTGACATCAGCGCCCCAAGCTCAGCCGCCAATAGATCGTCATCCCATCCCGCGTTCAGGGCCAACTTGTTGTCAGCAATAACATAGGCGCGTTTCTCCGCCTCGCTCATGTGATCAAGCCGCAGGCAGGGGACTTCCGATTTGCCGAGAAGCCGCGCCGCATCCACACGGCCGTGCCCCGCAAGGATCGTGCGTCGTTCATCAATCAGGATCGGGTTGGTAAACCCGAATGCCTCAATACTGTCCGCAATCTGGCGCACCTGTTTCTTCGAATGGGTTCGGGCATTCCGGGCCCAGGGTTTGAGATCGCTGATCGCGATGTATTTGACTTGGCGTGTCATACGTCAGTCCTTTCCTTCGCAAGAGCTCAGGCAACCGGTCGCTGCGCCCTTGGCGGTTCAAATTTGTGGTGAATTCGGGTCGCCTCACGCATTCGGGGCAACGCTCGTCAAGGCAACTTCGGGGTGCCAAGGCCTCATCGGCGGTGGCTTGTCCCGACAGTGTGTTCGCGCTCGGATCCTGCTGGCCAGGGGCTGTCCTTAACGAAGGGCGCCTTTGGGCAGGTTGTCCCAGCTGAGCGAAACCGCTTTTGTGATAGAATCGCTCAGTGTGAACATAACATGAACGTATGCAACCCGAAAACCCCACAATTTTGGCCGTGACATCAGAGCCGAACGCGCGTGCACGATATCTGGCGCCGCCGGCATTCCTAGCCGCGTTCAGTGGTTCCCAGAAACACCTGAAGGCCTTCCCTGATACGGCTGGGGGCTTCCCTGAATCTGACGGGTCAATTCCCTGTTACTCAAAGAACAGGGAAACCCGCGATAAGCCACTGTAATCACGCGTAAAATCGTCCGTTGAATCCCTGAAATGTGCTGATATTGCCCCTAATCTCGGCGAAAATCCCTGTTAATTCCCTGTAAACGGGAAAATCTTGGCTGAGACCAGTTCGCAGGAGACTGCGACCACCACCAGCTTCTTTCATCATGTATATCTGTGGAACAGGTTTGGGCTTAACCTAGTCCTTAACGGGCGCGAAAGACAGCGACATCACTTCGCCATCGTCAAAGCGATAGGGCTTTGCCAGTGTGACAATGCGCTCTGGATCGATGTCTTTCGGAACTCTTTCTTCAGTCAACCAGACGCGCAGAATGGGCCCTTCGGGTGGCATGCCCCGGTTCATATAGATTGATTGTTCAGGCGCGAAGTAGGCCATGTTCCCGGCCAGCCAATTATGCGCGACGATCGCACTGCCCTGCGGGGTCTGATCCACGATCTGACGCGTCAGATCGGCAAAGGGCGCTGCGCGCTTGGCGTCTCCGACAAGATTATGGTGAAGCATGGCCACTGCAATTAATCCGGCAAGACCAGCGCTTATCTGAACAAATCGACGGGTGCCAATAGCCCCCGTTTGAGGCAACAGCCAAAGCACCAGAGCGGGACCAGCAAAAATCAGGATCGGTTGCAGCCAACGGTCTTTTATATTTGTACTACCGCTGGCCAACACGGCCAGCACCATAAGGACCAGCGCCCAGAACACTATGCGAAACATAAGCCTCGTCAGATCGTCGGCTGAAACGACTGTTCCTTGCTTTCGGCAGGTCAACCAAAGCGCCCCAAGTACAATGAGCAACAGCGATACAAAACCAAGCGCGGCCACCGCAAGCTCTGCCAAACCCTGCAACGCCACAACAAGCGTGAGACCCTCGCTTGACATATTCAGCTTTCGCGCGCTGGCCAAAGCCTCTTCGGGATTGTGCTGAATCCAATGCAGAGGCAGCATCAGCAATACTGTTGCAATGCCCAACGAAGCCAGCATGCGAAGCGAGCAAAGCGGCTTGCGCGTCACCGGATCGCTGAAACCTGCCAGCAGCATAGCCACCAGCGCAATGGCATAGTTGAATTTAGACAGCCCGCCCATCGCGATAACGAGGCCGAACAGAACGAATCCCCAGGTGGTCGGCTTGCGGATCAGCTGCCAAAGTACGGCGAACGTGAGGACAGAACAGAAATTGGCCAATGCCGTATGTGTCAGCGCGCGCTGTGCCTCCCAACTGAACTGATAGAGCATCAATAGCGACAGGATCGCGAGCCCGGACATCAGCGGCGCCTGACGTGTGCGCAGTATCAGGTAGAAGGTGATAACGGTGGCCAGCAGCAACCCGTTCTTCAGGATCGACAATCCAAGAATTCCGGGGCCGGTGACCTGGAAAACCGCCCATTGCAGCCAGGCATACAAAGGCAGTTGAGGGCCGTATCCCCACTCCAGGGTACGGGCATCCAGAAGAATTTCAGCCTCATCCAGACCAAGCGCACCCCCGGTTGCGAGGCGCAGGCCCAAATGCAGCAAAAAATACCCAACGAAGAGCCAGAGCCAGAACCGATGAGTCGACATAAGAGCCGGCATCTGGCTGTCACCAGTCGATGAGGACTCGAGCGGCCCAGTCTGACTCTGTTTCATTTGGCGCCCCGAACCGGCCGGTGCGCCTATTACTGGTCAAGCTACCGGATTGCCATTCTGGCCGAAGCTAGACCTGATGTATTGCAACGAGTCCAGTTTTTTCACGTTTCCGTGTCCGGGCCGCGCGCAAGCGTTGCATCGCGGCAAGGGTCAAGCCGTTCGTTGCGTATCGGTCTGACGAATACTGTCGAGCCAATCGGTCAGGCTGCCGAGGTCAGGGTCCAGCGCATCCGCGATTCCGCCAGCAAATTCCTGAAACCGCTCGATATTGAGCTGGTTGAGGCCGACCAGCACGGGAATGCCACGTTCCAGCGCATCGGCGATGAGCGGGCGGAAGCCGCGCCCGTCGGCCTCGTGCTTGCCGAATTTGTTGATGATCAGCAGTTGCGGAGCATTGTCCAGCGACTGTGTCACCAGACCCACGGCGCGCTCCAACTCGGCCGGGTCCAGCCGGCAGCCGCGCGCGTTCTTGCCCAGCGATTGCGAGATGCGGATGGTCTCTCCGGTGGGCAACACCTTCAGGTCCATGTCGCATTTATAGCCTTCGGCGCATTCGGTGTTGGTTTGCACCACGCCCGACAACGCGGTGCCCGCATCTGTCAAAGCCTCAGCAAACGCGCTGAGCAGGCGGTCGGTCGCGCCGCGGTCGGTGGTTGTGACATAGGCCAGATGCATTTTGGGACCTCAAGACTTCGATTGGTGACAGATCAGATAGCACGGGCGGGGCAGTTCGGCCACTCCAAGGCGCTAGGGCAGCGGGGAAAGCCCGATCACAGGTGTGTGCAGGTGGAGGAGAATCGCGTAACCCGCGATGGCGGCAAGCCAGACCCAGAGACGCGGCCATGGGCGCGGGGGGCGCAGGGAAAGGCGCGCGGTGTTGCGGGACAGACGGTGCCACTCCGGCCCCATAATGCGGGCGGTGCGGCGGTCGATCAGGGTCATGCCCATCGCGGCAAACCCAGCGAACAGGCCGAACAGGATAACGTGTGACAGGCTGCCATTGGCCAGAAGATGCGCCAGCGCCCAAAGCATCAGGGCAACCAGAATCGGATGGCGCGTGGTGCGCAGGATACCGGGGTTTTCCGGGTCGAACGGGCGCTGCCCGAGCCCGCCAAAGGAAAACGGGTTCTGGATCGACAGCCCGGCAACGGCCAGCCAGCAAACGACGGGCATGACCAGCACGGGCAGCCACCGGAAGACGGTGAGCGGCGGGATGACCTCGACATAAGGTGCGTTGGCGGCGGCGATGATCAGCCAGCCCAGAATCGCCAGCGACACCAACGAATAAGCAGTGAAGTACCCGGTGCGGCCCAAAGTGCCGATCAGCCAGCCGCGCACCGCCGGGCGCGCCGGGATCATGTGGCTGAGCAGAAAGGTGGCGAGTGCTGCGAGGAAAAGGCCCCAACCGGTCATGAAAGTCTCCGAACGTGTTGCGCCCGGTTTAGATCGTGACGGCGGGCCGGTCTTTGTCCGAAATCAAGTGAGGCATGGGGCGGTTGCCCGCCCCTGCCTTGTTTTACAGACCCAGTGCTTTGCGCCGTTCTTCAGCAAAGCCCTGCACCATACGGTCGGCGATCAGCGCGAGGATGGCCATCGCCGCCCCGGCTGAGATGCCAAGCCCCACATCCGCCTGCCCCAGCGCCAGATAGATCGACTGGCCCAGACCGGTGGTGCCGATCAGCGCCGCGATCACCAGCATGGCGAAGGCATAGAGGATGGTCTGGTTCAGCCCCAGCAGGATGGTCGGCGCGGCATAGGGCGCGCGCACGTCGCGCATGATCTGCCACTCGGTCGCGCCGCTGGAGATGGCGGCCTCCATCATCTCATCCGGTGTGTTGACCAGCCCGTGCCGCGTATAGCGGATCATCGGGACGATGGCATAGGCGCAGATGGCAAGGAAGGCCGAGAACTCTCCGATCTGGAACACCATCAGCACCGGGATCAGGAACACGAACAGCGGGATCGTCTGCAGCATGTCGCAGATCGGACGCACGATAGTCCAGACCGGCGACCAGACCGCGCTGGCCAAACCGATCAGCCCGCCCAGTACGGCGCAGAAGAACACCGCAGCGCCGCTGAGGTAGAGCGACAGCAAGGCGCGTTCCCACAGGCCCGAGACAAGGATGGTGCAGAGCAGACCCACCGACAGCGCCGCCAGACGCCAGCCGCCCGCGACCCAGCCCAGCGCAGCAGCGCCGGTCAGGACAAAGGGCCATGGCAGGTTGGCGATGCCGGTTTCCAGCATGCCGATCAGAATCAGAACCACCAGCCCTCCGGTCAGGTGACCGCGCCATGCCATCAGCAGCGCGATTGCGGCACCAATGGCAAAGAGGCCGAAGCTCATGGCCGATGTCCACTGGAAGCCCCAGGTAAAAGGCAGCACCGCCTGGTCCAGTCCGATCCGCAGCGGCAGCAGCACATAGAACAGCGAGTTGTTCTTGAGCGCATCCAGCCACGGCCCGTTGGCTTGCGTGAACGCGGTCAGGCCGCTGTCAATTGCCCCGGCCATCGGGTCCAGCACGGTCAGCTCGGACGGGTTGGGCAGCCACGCCCAGAAGGCGGCTGTGAACAGCACGGCAAAGCCCAGCATCGCCCAGACAACGCGGCTGTCATAGCGTTTGCGCTCGGTGGCCAGAGTACCGCTCATCCGGTCGATCACCACGGCGAAGACGACAATGACCAGACCGGCCATCAGGGATTCGCCGAACTGCGCCTTGCGCATGGTCAGCAGAACCTCCCAGCCGATGTCGTTGAAACCGCCGATGACGGCTGCGATGATCACCATCGACAGGGCCGCCATCAGACATTGGTTCACACCGACCATGATCTGCGTGGTGGCCGCCGGAATCTCGACCTGAAACAGTTGCTGCAGGCGGGTGCCGCCGGACATGATGGCGGCTTCCTTGATCTCGGATTCCACCCGTTCCAACCCCAGCATCACGTTGCGCGCCATCGGCGGCGCCGCATAGATGGCCGAGGCGATCAGGCCAACCACTGGACCAAAACCAAACAGCAGCAGCAGCGGCGTCAGATAGGCGAATGTCGGTACCGTTTGCATGATGTCCAGCACCGCCTGCACGAAAGACTTCACCCGCGGCACCTCATTGGCGAGGATGCCGATCGCGCCGCCCATGATCAGCGCCACGGGCACGGACACGGCGACGAGGGCGAGCGTGTTCATGCTCTCGGCCCAATAGCCCGAGGCCAGAACGAAGCTGAGGCCGATAAAGCCCAGCGCAGCCATGGGCAAGCCACCCAGATACCAGCCCAGAGCGGTGACGATACCGATGAGGATCGGCCACGGGGTGTTCCCCAGCACATAGTTGGCAGCATTCATCGGATAAGTCATCAGGTCCGAAAATAGCCGCATGGCAGGTTTGATGCCGTTCAGAAACCAATCCAGAAATGCCCCAACCCATTGAGTTGCAGGCAATTCCCACGCGGCGGGCCATTTGACCAGCCACGGGGCGACGCCTTCCAGCCCAAGGCAAACCGCGCCGATGATCACCGTGATCAGCGCCGCCTGCGCGCCCGCCGTCAACCGCGCCTGCCGCGCGGGGATGTCCGTGACGGCGGTCATGTTTCGTCAACCTGCAAGGCAGCGGCCAGATCGGACGGATGCACGGTGCCCACGACATTGCCCTCGGCATCGCGCACCGGTACCGGTTCATACAATTCCATGCAATGCGCCAGCGCAGCATCCAATGTCATCGAGGTGGTCAGACCCGGATCATCCGGCCCGCATTCCGCCTGATCCCGCATCACCGAGGCGACCTTGGCGTGCTGGCCTTTGGCTACATCTTTTGAGAATTCACGCACATAGTCGTCCACCGGGCGCAGTACGATATCTGTCGGCGTGCCGATCTGAACGATCTTGCCATCTCGCATGATGGCGATGCGGTCAGCCAGCTTCAGCGCCTCTTGGATATCGTGCGTGATGAAGACGATGGATTTCTTCAGCGTCGCCTGAATGCGCAGGAATTCGTCCTGCAACTGGCGACGGATCAATGGATCGAGGGCCGAGAACGGCTCATCCAGAAACCAGATATCGGGATTCACAGCCAGCGAACGCGCGATCCCCACACGCTGGCGTTGACCGCCGGAAAGCTGCCGGGGGAAGCTGTCTTCGCGGCCTTCCAGACCGACCAGCGAAATCACTTCCTGCGCGCGGGCCAGCCGTTCCTTTTTGCTCACGCCCTGTACACGCAGCGGATAGGCCACGTTTTCGGCCACGGTCATATGCGGGAACAGGCCGAAATGCTGGAACACCATGCCCAGCTTTTTGCGGCGCAGCTCGGTCAGGGCCTTCTTGGAGGCCCCCATGACGTTCTCGCCATCCACGCGGATTTCGCCCCCGGTGCCCGGCAGCAGTTGCGAGATACAGCGGATCAGCGTCGACTTGCCCGAGCCCGAAAGGCCCATGATGACGAACAGCTCGCCCTCGCGCACTTCGAAATTGGCATCCTGAACGGCGGGGATGAACCCGGCTTCGCGCAGATAGGTGGCGGCTTTGTCGGCGTCATTCCCTGACCGAGACAGCGCGTCGGTCAGGGCTTTGTCAGCACCGGTGCCAAACACCTGCCAGAGATTCTGGCAGGCGATGGCTGGCGTCGTAGCGTCAGTCACTTAGGCTGGCTCACTTCGTTGCCGCGTCTACGACCGGACGCCACTTGTCTTCGTTTTCAGCCATCCATGCAGCGACGACTTCTTCGACGGCACCGCCGTCAACATCAATCGCACCCATCATCGGCTGCTGGTCTTCGACCGCCAACTGATAGTTGGTCAGGATTTCATAAGCGGCGGGCCATTTTTCTTCCATGCCGCTCCAACCGGCCTTGAAGATGCGCGAGGGCGAGAAGTCGCAATCGTTCACCGCGTTGGGGTTCGGACCCCATGCGGGATCGTTAAAGCACGCCTCTTCGCCCGCTGGCAGATCAACAAACTGCACGTCATAGGCCGACATCGCCCAATGTGGCTGCCAGAAGGTGATCAGCAGCGGCGATTTCCGCTCGGTCGACGCACGCAGTTCAGCGATCAGCGCGCCTTCAGACCCCGCAGGAACCGCTTTGAACGGCAGTTCAAGGCCGGTCATGCGATCCGCGCCGGGGGTGCCCCAATCGGCCGGGTAGTCGACCAGACGGCCACCGGGCAGGGTTTCAGCCGTGGCGAAGACCTGCGCACAATCCTTCAGCGCTTCCCATGCGGGCAGGCCCGGGCACAGCTCGGCCACATGCGCGGGATAGGCAATGCCTTCTTTCGCGTTGAGACCCAGATCACCGATTTCAACCACAGTGCCTTCGTCGATCTTCTTGGCATATTCGTCGGATACGTTGGACGACCAGATTTCCAGCGTCGCATCGATGTCGCCATCGGCCAGCGCCTGGAACTGATTCATCATGCCGGCGGTCACGTATTCCACGTTGTAGCCTGCGGCCTTCAGCATCTCACCCGCCACATGAGTCGTGACGTGCTGACCGGTCCATTCGTTGATCGCCAGTTTGATCGGCTCGTCCACTGCGCCCATATCGGCGGCATGGGCCGATCCGGCAACGGCGATGGCCAAAAGGCTTACGCTAAGCTTTTTCATGAGTTTACTCCCTGTTTTGTTCTGCTTGCCCTTGGACTACGCCCTCGCGCAGCCCGGCGGAATTTATGGTGATGGCACCTGTCGCAACATGCACAAATTCGGCTGAAAAAGGAAAGGGAACAGTAACAGCCGCCGCGACTTTCTGCGCTGCGCTTGAATCTGTCCTCCACTCCAGTCCCACCCGCAACGTATCGCTCGCGCCCGGCACCGTTCATTCGGACAGGTTAGGGATATTGATTGACTAGTCAATTATAAAACGACTCCAACGCATCTACGTCATCTTTCCCCTTGTCAGACCGGCGCAAAAAGGACCAACCTTACCGCGCGGAGGGATCTGGCGATGCATCATTTTGACGATATCTACACCATGGCCGCTGACCGTCATGGCGGGCCCGACGCGTTGGAATCGAAGCTGGGCAAACCGAAACCCCCTGCCGAGCTTGCGGCAATGCCCGAGGACCGGTGGCTGTCGATCATCACCAAGACCGTGTTTCAGGCCGGTTTCAACTGGAAGGTCATCGAGTCGAAATGGGACGGGTTCGAGACCGCTTTTGACGGTTTCGATGTCGGACGCTGCGCGTTCATGGATGACGAGAAATTCGATTCCTTGCTGCAGGACACCCGGATTGTGCGCAACGGCACCAAGATTGCCGCCGTGCGCGACAATGCGGCCTTTCTGCTGGAACTGCGGGAAGAAGGCGGCGCCGGGAAGGTTCTGGGCGGCTGGCCCTCCGAAGATTTCATCGGATTGCTGGCAATGTTGGGCAAACGAGGCTCCCGGCTGGGCGGAACGACCGCTCAGTTCGCTATGCGTTTTGCCGGGCGGGATGGCTTTATGCTGTCGCGTGACGTGACCGCCCGTCTGATAGCCGAAGGGGTGATCGACAAACCGGCCACGTCAAAAAAGGCGATGGCCGCCGTGCAGGGGGCCTTCAACACTTGGATGGACCAATCCGGGCGTTCGCTGACGGAAATCAGCCGGGTTCTGGCAATGAGCCTGTGAAAACGGCTTGCAGAGCAAGGCGGGCGCATTAGGCTTTCAAACATGGTTCGCCCCCTTCTGATTTTGATCCTGCTGTTATTCGCTTCCTGCGGTCGCCCCCTGACCGAGCAGGAACGCGCATTTGCCGGGAACATTCAGGGGGATACGCTGAACCTTGATCGCGTGCGTCTGGTCGAAGGCGCACCGGTCGCGGCGATCACTTATACGCGCAAGGCGCGGCCACGGCTGGCCTGCCGCGAGCGGATATTGCCGCCCGTGAGAGAGGAAACCGTTACCGGAAAGCCCGCCGCCGTGGCGCTGTTCAACCGGGTGTATTTTACCCGCGACTGGTACCTGGACGACTACATGTCCCAATATCCCGAGCGAGTGAACCTGATCGCCGCGATGCTGCTGGCACATGAGCTGACCCATATCTGGCAATGGCAGAATCGCGATACCACCGGCTATCACCCCTTGCGCGCAGCGGCTGAGCACGGGCGCAACGATGACCCCTACCTGTTCGATCTGGGAACCTCAGCCGATTTCCTGTCCTACGGCTTTGAACAGCAAGGCGCGATTGTCGAGGAATATGTCTGCTGCCGCGCGCTGGACCCGGATGCGCCGCGCACCAAACGGCTGCATGACATGCTGAGCGCGCATTTCGATGTCGCGACCCTGCCCGGCAGCAGGCGCGCAAGTGCCGTGCAACTGCCATGGGCAGGGGCCGAGGTTGAGGGCATCTGCCGCTGAGGCTCAGCCCTCTTGCAGGGTTTTCAGATAGGCAACCAGATCGACGATGGGCTTGCTGGTCAGGATCGGCTGCCCGGTCGGGGTTTTGATCGCCGTGTCATTGCCTTCGAAGAACGGGCCGTAGACAGGCATGGGGCTGCCATGACTGACCAATGGATCCCGCCCGTCGATCCGCGCCACCACGCGTGCGGTGGGAAAGACGCCATCCGCATCAGCCAGGGTCTTCAGGTTCGTCGGCTGGATCACCAGCACCCCCGCCATCGGACCATGTCCCGTTGCGTCCAGCCCATGACAGGTGGCGCAATAATGCTGATACAGCTCGGCCCCGGCCTCAACGTCCTGCGCCCGCACAGCCGGGGCTGCCACGGTCAAAGCCACCAGACATGTCTTGAGTAACCGGTTTGTCATCGCATCCTCCGCTACAATCAGGCATTTACAGGCTTGCCCGGCAGCCGCCATGACGCAATGATCCAGATCAACGAGGCCGGCAGGGAGTCCCGAAATGACACAGTACGCAGCCATCATGCTGGCAGCGGGATTCGGCATTCCGATTCTCGCGGCCCTGAACGCGGCGCTGGGTAAGCTGATCGGCTCGCCCAACACAGCCGCTGTCATGCTGTTCGCCATCGCCTTTGCCGCCTCGGCGCTGGCATTGATCCTGCTGCCCGGAGGTCAGGCGTTTGCCAAGGCCGCGCAGGCCCCCAAGCACCTGTTTCTGGCCGGAGTCCTGATCGCCTTTTATGTGCTGTCGATCACCCATGTCGCCCCGCATTTCGGGGTCGGCAACGCGGTGTTTTTCGTGCTGCTGGGGCAGTTGATCAGCGCGGCGGCCATCGACCATTTCGGCCTGTTTGGCGCGCAGGTCACGCCACTTTCATGGATACGGGCGGGGGGTATTGCGGTGATGGCCGCTGGCGTCGCGATCACTCAGCTGGCCTGAGAACGCCGCCCTCCAGCCGCAGCATCCGGTCCATCCGCGCCGCCAGATCAAGATTGTGCGTGGCAATCAGCGCCGAGAGACCTTCGTCCCGCACCAGCGCCATGAGCGCCGCGAAGACCTGATCCGAGGTTTCAGGGTCCAGATTTCCCGTCGGTTCATCCGCCAGCAGCACGCGCGGTTGATTGGCCAGCGCCCGGCAGAAGGCCACCCGCTGTTGTTCCCCGCCCGATAAGGCGGCTGGCCGGTGATCTGCGCGCGCCGCGACACCGACGTGGTCGAGCAACTGCATCGCCCGCGCCTGCGCCGTTTTTTCGGACGCGCCGTTGGCCAGTTGCGGCAGCACGATGTTTTCCAGCGCCGTGAACTCGGGCAACAGATGGTGGAACTGATAGACAAAGCCGACATCGCGTCGCCGGATCGCCGTGCGTGTCCGATCCCCCTTGCCCGAGGCCCCCTGCCCGGCAATCTCGACCGCGCCCGTATCCGGCGTATCCAGCAGGCCCGCGATATGCAGCAGGGTCGACTTGCCCGCGCCCGAAGGCGCAACCAGCGCCACCGCCTCACCGGCGCGCAGTTCCAGATCGGCACCGCGCAGCACCTGAACCTCGCCGGGAGTGCCTTGCAGATAGGTCTTGGTCAGACCGCTGAGCCTCAGCGTCACATCATTCATAGCGCAGCGCCTCGACCGGGTTCAGCCGCGCCGCGCGGCGGGCCGGGAAATAGGTGACAAGGAAGGACAGGCCCAGCGATAGGCCGATGGCCTTCAGAACATCGCTCAGATGCAGCTCTGCGGGCAAGGCATAGATGCCGCGAATGGAGGGGTCCCAGACGCCACCGCCCATGACGTAGTTCACGAACGAGAAGATCGGGTCGATATAGATGGCGAACAGGCAGCCCAGAATGACCCCCATCGCGGTGCCGATGATGCCGGTGAACGCACCGCAGATGAAGAACACCCGCAACACCGACCCTTCGCTGAGTCCGATGGTGCGAAGAATGCCGATATCGCGGCCCTTGTTCTTCACCAGCATGATCAGGCCCGAGACGATGTTCATCGCCGCGATCAGTACGAGGATCGACAGGATGATGAACATCACGTTGTCTTCGACCTCCAGCGCGCGCAGGAACCCGCCCGAGGCATCCTGCCAGGTCCAGATCTGGCTGCGCTCTCCGGCGGCTTCAAGGATCGGGATCAGGATCGGGGTCAGTTCCTCGGGGCGTTCGACCATCACCTCGATCTCATCGGCCACGCCTTCGCGATTGAAGAAACTCTGTGCCTCGGCAAACGGCATGTAGACGCGGGTGCGATCGATGTCATAGCGCCCGGCCGAGAAGACATAGACCACCTCATAGGCATTCACGCGCGGAGACGTCCCGAACGCGGTTTTCACCCCGTTGGGCGAGGTCAGCTTGACCCGATCCCCCACCGTCGCCCCGATGGACCGCGCCACGCCCGAGCCGATGGCGATACCGTCGGCGAACCGGGACAGGTCGCCATAGGCCTGTTCGCTTTCGGCAATGCCCGGCAAGTCGGCCAGATCGTGAGGACGGATGCCAAAGACCTGCACCCCGGCGCTGCGGTCGGCGTTGGTGATCAACACCTGCCCTTTGACCAGCGGAGCGGCACGCTCGACCCCCGGCACTTGCGCGATCCGATCCGCCATGCCGTCGAAATCGGCGATGGTGCGATCCAACCGGCCCTGTGCGGTGACCTCACCGGCAGAGAATACGGTGACATGCGCGTTGGCCCCCAGAATGGTGCCCACGAATTCTGACCGAAACCCCGACCGCACCGCCAGCGTCGCGATCAGGGCAAACACCGCCAGCGTGATCCCGATCAGCGAAATCCAGGTCATCACGCTGACGCCACCCTCGGCGCGGCGGGCGCGCAGATAACGCCAGGCGATTTTCCATTCGAATGGAGCGAAGGGCGGTGGTGTCTTGGCCATGCTGCCTCGGTGATCAGTTCGGCGCGACCCTTTCGGCATTTGGCCCGATGGTCAAGCCGGTTCTCGCCACACGAACCCGGGCAGGCAATTCTACGGTCATTGGGCGTGGTACGGCTTCCGAATCGATATGCAATGGCGCCGCGAGGCTCTGTCCATGCGGGAACATTCCAGATTTCAAATATACCGGTGGTTGTGACCCCCTTCACAGACAAGGGCTTATTGTTTCAGCTATGAAGTCAATGTGAAACGTTAGCGGCCCAACTGAGTCACAATCGCAACATTAGGCACGCAATATTGTTTCGCAAATTGATTATTGTGAGAAACTTTGTACCCTATTTATGGGGGACACATTTTAAAGAGTGAAGAGCGGAGGTTCGCTCAATGGGTATTCAGGAACACATGGAAGGATCGGGTCCGATTATGACCCGGCAGGCAGCAAGGGAATTGGATTGTGAAAGCGCCGCATTGTTGCGGGCCGCGATCAGGCCCTTGTTCAGCGGCGCAGCGAACTGGGCCAGCCTGACAGACATTCTCAGCGACAAGGGGTATCACCTGGCATTTCGTCAGGGACGACTGTGCATCTCAGACCGCACGACCGGAGAACGCATTTGCGGATTGCGCTTCCTCGGCTTCGAACTGCGTGATCTGGTCCTGCGCATGGGACGCCCCATCGTCATCCCGCGCGGCAGCAAAGCGGATGGCGATATCGTGTCAGCACGCCCGGCGCCCTGACACTGTGATATCAGATGCGCATCGCCCGGATCAGGCGATGCCCTGATAAATCTCGGCAACTTTAGTCACGGCGGCCTCGGGGCTGAGTTCCTCGCTTTCGCCGGTGCGGCGGCACGTCAGTTCAACCACACCATTTTTCAATCCACGCGGACCCACGGTGATGCGCCATGGCAGACCGATCAGGTCCATGGTGGCGAACTTGCCCCCGGCCCGTTCATTGCGGTCATCATAGAGCGGCTCAAGCCCCAGCGCGGTCAGCGCGCCATAGAGTTTGTCACACGCCGCGTCCGCCTCATCATCACCCTGTTTCAGATTGACGATCCCGCAATGGAACGGCGTCACGCCCTCGGGCCAGATGATGCCCTTGTCGTCATGGCTGGCCTCGATGATCGCACCGATCAGGCGGCTGACGCCGATACCGTGGCTGCCCATATGGACAGGAACCGGCTTGCCATCGGGGCCTTGAACGGTTGCGCCCAGAGGTTCGGAATATTTGGTGCCGAAATAGAAGATCTGACCAACTTCGATCCCGCGCGCCACGCGGCGGCGCTCTTCGGGGATCTGATTGAACAGCGCTTCGTCATGGGTTTCATCCGTGCGCGCGTATTTCGAGGTGAACTCCTCAAGGATCGCCTGACATTGCTCACGGCTGTCATAGTCGATCTCACGATCACCAAAGGTCAAATCCGTGACGGCGCTGTCATAAAACACTTCGGATTCACCGGTATCAGCCAGCACCAGGAATTCATGTGTGTCATCACCGCCGATGGGCCCGGAATCGGCGCGCATCGGGATGGCCTGCAGACCCATGCGTTCATAGGTGCGCAGATAGCTGACCAGATGGCGGTTATAGGCGTGCAGCGCGTCCTCTTTGGTCAGGTCGAAATTGTAGCCGTCCTTCATGTAGAACTCGCGCCCCCGCATCACGCCGAAACGCGGGCGGATTTCGTCGCGGAACTTCCACTGGATCTGATAGAGCGTCAGCGGCAGATCCTTGTAGCTGCTGACGTGGCCCCGGAAGATATCGGTCACCAACTCCTCGGCGGTCGGCGTGTACAGCATGTCGCGCCCGTGCCGGTCCTGCATCCGCAGCATTTCCTGACCGTAATCGTCATAACGCCCGGATTCGCGCCACAGGTCCGCCGATTGCAGGATCGGCATCTGGATCGCGATGTGACCCGCCCGCGCCTGTTCTTCGTGCACGATGTTTTCCAGCTTGCGCAATACTTTGAAGCCCAGCGGCAACCAGGAATAAATCCCGGCGGCGGCCTGCTTGATCATGCCCGCACGCAGCATCAGCCGGTGGCTGACGATCTGAGCCTCGGAGGGGTTTTCCTTGAGAACGGGCAGAAAGTAACGGCTGAGGCGCATTGGAGGACCTTTTACGGGTGAGAATTCGACTTCAAAGCTGATTATGCCAAAGCCCCGCCGGGGGCAATCGCGCAATGCCGTTTTTGCGACCCCAGCCGGGTCGGTTTTTCGATTGACGCCCAAGATCAGAGCCGGAATGGTGGCGCAAACATGATTGCGAGGGGGACGCAAATGCAAACCATTCAGGAACCGGCCCGCCAAATTCCTGTGGTTCACCGAACTGACATTCTGGTGGTCGGCTCAGGCCCTGCTGGCTTGTCCGCCGCGCTGGCAGCTGCAAGGGCTGGGGCCGAAGTAACGCTCATGGATCGGTTCGGTTGCATGGGCGGCAATATCACCGCCGTGGGGGTCGAGGGGTTCGCCTGGTACCGCCACGAACAGACGGTCGAGGCCGGTGGCATCGGGCTGGAGTTCGAGACCCGCGCCAAAGAGATGGGCGCAGCAGTGCCGGAAAGCCAGTCGCTGAGCTATGAGTTGGACAGCGAAGGGTTCAAGCTGGTCGCCGACCGGCTGGTGGAAGAGGCAGGCGTGCATCCGATGCTGCACCGTCAGTTCGTCGCTCCGATCATGGAGGGTGACCGGATCACCGGCGTCATCACTGAATCCAAGGCCGGGCGCGAGGCGATTCTGGCCAAGGTGGTGATCGACGCCACAGGCGACGCGGATGTAGCCCATCGCGCGGGGGCGCCCACCCACAAGACCGCGCCCGAGAGGATGATGGCGGCCTCGGTGATGTTCCATCTGGCCGGTGTCGATAAACGGGCCTTCATGGAGGGGATCAAGGCCGACCCGCAAACCTACAAGGACTGGGGCGGCGGTGGCGAATGGAACATCGAAACCACGGGCAAAGAGGACGACATGTTCTCGCCCTTCGTCAAGAAACCGTTTCAGCAGGCCATCGAGGAAGGGCTGATCCCGCCGCATCTGAACACCATCGCGGGCACCTGGGGGGCGATGCACGACACGGGTGAGCTGACTTACATGAACCTGATCCATCTGGACGGCATTGATGGCACAGACCCTGACAGCCTGACACGGGGCGAGATCGAGGGGCGGCGGCAATCCATGCTGGCCATCGACGCCCTGCGCCGCTTCATGCCCGGCTGCGAGAGTGCTCGGCTGCGGAATTTTGGCATGACCATCGGCATCCGCGACACCCGCAAGATCGACGCGGTCTATAACATGACCGAGGATGACGCCCGCCATCAGGGCCGGTTCGAGGACACCATCGGCATCTATCCCGAATTCATCGACGGCTACGGCATCCTGATCCTGCCGACAACGGGACGGTACATGCAGATCCCCTATCGCTCAATGCTGCCGAAGGGCATCAAGGGCCTGCTGGTGGCGGGCCGCTCGCACGGGTCAGACCGGGTGGCCCATGCCGCGACACGCAACATGTCCTGCTGCGCGGTGATGGGACAAGGCGCGGGTATCGCTGCGGCCCTGTCTCTGAAAAGCAATCAGGAGCTCGACCGTATGAACCTGACGCCGGTGCATCAAGAGCTTGAGCGTCAAGGCGTTAGGATCAGTTGATGGATCATATCCCCACCATCGATATCTCACCGCTGGCAGATCCGGCTGATCCGCGGTTCCAAGCCACGGTTGCCCAGGTCATGGACGCCTGCACCAGCATCGGGTTTCTGTCAATCACTGGCACTGGCATCACGGTCGAGCGCATTGATCAGGTCCGCGCCTGCGTCCGGGCGATCTTTGATGTTGAAGAGACCAGCAAATGGGATCAGGCCATCACCCGCCAAAACTATCGCGGATATATCCCGATGGGGTTCTTCACCCCGAACGACGGATCGGGCACGGCGGATAAATACGAGGGGTACAAGCTGCATTTCGAAACGGCCGAGGATGCCCCGGTCCGGGCCGATTGCGCGCTGTACGGGCCAAATATCTGGCCCCGCGAAACGCCCGAGGCCCGCGATGTCATTCTGGACTATTGGCGACAGCTTGATGGCGTGACCGACCTGCTGCTCGGCGCGTTAGAGGTGGGGCTTGCGGTGGAACCAAACGCCCTGCGCGCGGCGTTTCGCGATCCGATGACCAACATGAGCCTGCTGCATTACCCGCCGCAGGCACCAGATGAGGGCGGCTATGGCATTCACCCGCATAAAGACACGTCCGCGCTGACCATCATCGCGCCTGATCCGGTCGGTGGGCTTGAGGTTCAGACCCGCTCCGGCGGTTGGATCACGCCGGACTGTCCGCCCGGCGGATTTGTGGTCAATATCGGCGACATGCTGGAGCTGTGGTCGGGCGGGCGGTTGAAATCCACCCCGCATCGGGTGGTCAATCGATCCGGGCGCGAACGCTATTCCTTCCCCTATTTCGCAGTTCCGCGCCACGACGTCGTGGTTGCGCCGCTGCTAACCGCCCAGCCGGGCTTTGACCGGCCTGCGGTGCATTGCGGCCACTGGTCGGCAGAAATCTGGCGCACCAACTGGCCTGACGAAACGGCCTCGGAGGACACACCGGAACTGGGCACCCTGACCGACTGAAGCGCGAAATGCGCGACCGATGAAGCGCTTGCATCGCCGGGCATCATGAGCCAAGAACACGGCAACGCTGTGCAACAAGGAACGCGCCATGGCTTTGCCGGTGAAGGATCAACTCAGATACTGGGGCATTGCCACAGCGGTTTTTGTGGTGGTTCTGTACCTGCTGGGCGATGTGCTGCTACCCTTCGTCATCGGCGGCGCGATTGCCTATTTCCTTGATCCGGTGGCCGACCGGCTGGAAAAGCTGGGCCTGTCGCGGATGGCTGCCACCGGGATCATCACCGTGGTCGGCGTGCTGGGCTTTGTGCTGATGATCCTGATGGTGGTGCCCGCGCTGATCACCCAGTTGCTGGATCTGGTCGATACCTTGCCCGCCCTGTTCAAAGAATTGCGCGCCTTCATAGAAAAGCAGTTCCCATCCCTGCTGGATCGCGAATCCAACACGCATCAGATGCTGGTCTCGTTCGGCGAAACGCTGAAATCCAAGACCGGGGATGTGCTGCAAACGGTTCTGTCCTCGCTGGGCTCGGCGATTAACGTGGTGGTCCTGCTGGTCATCGTGCCGGTTGTCGCGGTCTATCTGCTGATGGACTGGGACCGTATGATCGCCCGGATCGGAGAGCTGCTGCCCCGTGACCACGCCCCCACCATCAAGCGGCTGGCGGGTGAGATCGACGCGGTTCTGGCCTCGTTCGTGCGCGGCATGGGCACGGTCTGTCTGATCCTTGGCACCTATTACGCCGTCGCGCTGATGCTGGTTGGGCTGCAGTTTGGCCTGATCGTCGGATTCATTGCCGGGCTGGTCACGTTCATCCCCTATCTGGGCGCGCTGATCGGCGGCTCGCTGGCCATCGGGCTGGCGCTGTTTCAGTTCTGGGGCGACTGGGCGCAGGTCGGGCTGGTCGCCGGTATCTTTGCCATCGGACAGGTGACCGAGGGCAACTTCCTGACCCCCAAGCTGGTCGGCAGTTCGGTCGGTCTGCATCCGGTCTGGCTGCTGCTGGCGCTGTCGGTATTTGGCGCGCTGTTCGGCTTTGTCGGAATGCTGGTCGCTGTCCCTGTTGCCGCAGCCCTGGGCGTGCTGGCGCGGTTCGCGACCGAGCAGTATATGAGTAGCCGCCTTTATACCGGGCTTGAAGGGCTGCAGCAGGACGACGAATAAATGGCCACACAGCTCAGCTTTGATCTGCCGTCCAAGACTGCCTTGGGCCGCGAGGATTTCTATGTCTCGCCCGCCAATGCACTGGCGGTTGCGATGATCTCGGCCACGTCGTGGCCCGGCAACAAGCTGGTGCTGAGCGGCCCTGCGGGGTCAGGCAAAACCCATCTGGCCCATGTCTGGGCGGCGGAAACCGGTGGGCGGATCGTGCAGGCTGCCGCTTTGCGCTATGACGAAGTGCCCGAGCTTGCCCGCGCGCCGGTCGCGGTCGAGGATGTCCCCGTGATCGCTGCGGATTCCGAGCAGCAGAAAACGCTGTTTCACCTGCACAATCTGGTTCTGGCCGAGGGCCACGCCCTGCTGATGACCGGGCGCGCGGCGCCGAAACTATGGCATTTGTCGCTGGCCGATCTGCAAAGCCGGGCCGAGGGGGCGCATCATGTGGCGCTGGACGCCCCTGACGACGCGCTGCTCGGTGCGGTGTTGGCCAAGCTGTTCATCGACCGGCAGCTCAACCCCGGGCCGGATGTCATCGCCTATCTGGTCAAGCACATGGACCGCAGCTTTGAAACCGCCGCACGGATGGTCGAGCAGTTGGACGACATCGCACTGACCGAAAAGCGCGATATCACCCGTGCGCTGGCGGTGCGTCTATTGAACACAGAAGCCGAACAATCGGGTGCCTGCAATTGACCGGCGAAGGCCGATCTCGCATCCTGTCGCGCAAAAGACCTGGGGACACCATGACCAAGATCGCCGAGACTGATTTCCCGGATCACGGGCTGTTCGGAAGGCCACTGTTCGAAGATCCGGGAGCGCGTGCGCTGTCCCGGGTCGGGGTTGTCGATATCGGGTCGAACTCGGTCCGGATGGTGATCTTTGACGGCGCGGCACGGTCACCGGCCTATTTCTACAATGAAAAGGTGATGTGCGAACTGGGCGCGGGTCTGTCTGAAACGGGCCGACTGAACCCGGAAGGCCGAAAACGCGCGCTGGCGGCCCTGCACAGGTTTCAGCACCTTGCCAACGATCTGGGCCTGCCCGCCCTGCACGCAGTCGCCACCGCCGCGGTGCGCGAGGCCAGCGACGGGCCGGAGTTCTGCGCGCAGGTGAAGGCCGAAACCGGGCTGATCATCAACGTTGTCGATGGCGAGGAAGAGGCGCGGCTGTCGGCACAGGGCGTGTTGCTGGGATGGCCCGGTGCCTATGGATTGATCTGCGATATCGGCGGCTCTTCGGTGGAGCTGGCCGAGATCGGTGGCGGCAAGGTCGGGCGGCGGATGACCTCGCCCCTTGGGCCGCTGAAACTGCGCGACATCAAGGGCGGACGGCGGGCGCGCAAGGCATATATCAAGGAAACGCTGGAAGAGATGCGCGACCGGATGGGCCCGCAACGCGACCGCCTGTTTCTGGTCGGCGGCAGCTGGCGTGCCTTTGCCCGGCTGGACATGCTGCGCCGGGGCTATCCGCTGAACGTGCTGCATGAATACCGAATGACGCAGGCGCAGGTGCGCGATACCATCAAGTTCATCGAAAAGAACGACCCGACCGAGTTGCGCGTCATGGCTGGTGTGTCCAGCTCGCGTATGGCGCTGATCCCCTATGCGATGGATGTTCTGACGCGGCTGATCCGCACGTTCAAACCCAAGGATATCGCCATCTCAAGCTATGGTATCCGCGAAGGGTTGCTGTACGAGCAGATGCCCCAGCGCCTGCGCGACCGCGACCCGCTGATCGAAGCCTGCCGCTTTGCCGAGGCCAAGGATGCCCGCCTGCCCGGCTTTGGCAAACATCTGTATGATTTTGTCCAGCCGCTGTTCAAATCAGCCCCACCACAGCGCCTGCGCCTGATCAAGGCCGCCTGCCTGCTGCATGACGTAAGCTGGCGCGCCCATCCCGATTATCGCGCCGAGGCCTGTTTCGAATATGTCACCCGCGCCAATATGAGCGGGATAAAGCATTCGGAACGGGTACTCATCGGACTGGCCCTGCAACACCGCTATCGTAACAAACGCGAGGGGAACCGGTTCACCGATCTCTATGAGTTGCTGGACGAACGCGGCCAGGAACAGGCCGAGATTCTGGGCAAAGCGCTGCGCTTCGGGGCGATGCTGTGGATGCAGACCGATGCGACCATGGGCAAACTGCGTTTTTATCCCAAGAAACAAGTCCTTGAGCTGCGCCTGCCCAAGGCGGCCGGTCCCTTGTTCAACGAAGTGGCCGAATCGCGTTTAAACTCGCTGGCTTCCGCACTGAAATCCGAGCCGCGCGTGATCTTGCGGGGATGATCAGATATCGGTGAACCCGTCAGAGGGGTCTTCCTGCGGCGTCAGGTCTTCGGGCTGGTCCTTGGGTTTCTTGCGGATGATGATATCGCCATTCGGCAACATCTCGGGCGCTTCATAGGCGCTCCAATCCTGTACTTGTTCCGCAAGGTCGGCCAGTGCGGGGCCCATTTCCTGTATGAAGGATTGCAAGGCCGGGCCAAGCTGATCGGCAAGCCCGCGCAGGTCTTCAATCGTGGGCTCCATTTCCTGCCGCAGGCCTTCCAGAAACAACTCGGCCCCACGCTCCATCAGCGATTTGCCCGAATCTTCCTGCGCTTGGGCAGGCAAGGCCAGCGCGGTACAGGCCGCAGAGATCAACATCAGATGTCGCATATCGGGAATATAATCACGGATGGCCATGGGTGAAAGGTCAGAGCGCGATATCCAAAGTCACCGGAAAGTGGTCGGACGCCGTTAGCAGCGCATCGCGCAGTTCGGGATTACCCCAGCAGGCGGCATCACGAAACGGATGCCAGATGCGCCAGTCCGGCTGATAGCCGCGCAAATCTTCGCTGATCATGATGTAATCCAGCAGTGCTTCGAGATACCGGCCTTCCTTTGGGCGGGCAAATCGGGCGGTGGCCGGGACCGAGCCGGGGCGGAACTCCAGCGCCCGGGCCGCATGGGGATCATAGAGCCCGGCCTGCAACAGGATCTCGACCGATGATCGGCCAAACAGGTGTTCGAACTCATCCAGCCCTGGCCCGTCATTCAGATCGCCCAGCAGAACAATCGATTCCTGCGCCGCGACATGATGCGTGACCCGGCGGGCCAGCCAGACCGCCTGCGCCAGCTGTTTGCGACGATTGGCAATCGATATCCGGATCATCTCGTCCCGCGATCCGGCACCATGGGGCGCCTTGGATTTCAGATGCGCGCCGATCAGGCGGAACGCCCGCCCCGAGGCGGTCTCAATCGCCAATTCCAGCGGCGGTTTGGAAAACTGCACCTGATCTTCGGTGGCATCCACATCCAGATCGATGCGAAAGTCCGTATCGAACCGGGGGGCGTCCTCTGCCTCCTTCGGATCGTGGCGGGCCTTCAGCACCTTAGGATCGTACAGAAGGGCCAGTTCCTGATGGGTGTCATTGGCAAACCCCATGATTGCGTGGCTTGTGCGCAATTCGAACGCTTCGGCAAAACCCTGCAGGGCACGCACTGTGTTCTGGGCTTTACCCGTATTGGGAGCCTCGACAATCAGCAGGGCATCGGCATCGATCGCTGTCAGAACCTTGGCCACCGCTTCGACCTGCTGGGCCTTCGTCACGTCATGCCGCCCCGACCAGTTGTCATCGACGACTAGTGTGTCATTTCGGTCGAACAGATTGGCGAACCATTCGATATTGTAGGTCGCCAATCGCATGGGATCAGACCTTGGCGCCGTTGATTTCATCCCAGGCGCGGTTGATATCGATCATCTTTTTCTCGGCCAGCCGCACCGCCTCTTCCGGTACGCCGCGCGCCAGCATCGCATCGGGATGGGTCTCGCGCACCAGTTGCCGCCAAACCTTGCGAATTTCGGTCAGAGGAGCGTCGCGGGGCACGCCCAGCACGGTATAGGGGTCTTTCGGCGCATCCGGCACAAAACGCGCGCGCAGGGCCATGAACTGCGCGTCGGTCTGACCGAAAATACGGCTGACTTCTTCCAGAAACTCGTTTTCGTTCGGGTGGTAGAACCCGTCTGCCATCGCGATGTGAAACAGCCCTTCCATAAGGTCGCACAGGGTGGTGCTGTCTTCGGCGAACATGCGGGCAATCCGGCGGGCATAGTCCTGATATCCCGCGACATCTGTTCGTGCCATGTCAAAGACCTTGGCCGCCCCGTCTTCATCCTCGGGCGCGATCTGAAACACTTCGCGGAAGGCGGTGACCTCATCCCGCGTCACCTGACCGTCGGCCTTGGCCATTTTGGCGCCAAGCGCCACAACGGCAATCGCAAAAGCCACCGAACGTTCGGGCGGCGTGCGCAGTTTCTCAAAAACCGCGGTCAGGCTTTCGCCCTGGGCAAGCGCATTCAGCGCGTCGGCTATTCTGGTCCAGATCGACATGGGCGCACCCTAGCGTGCCTTTTTGTCCCTGTCAGGTGCGACAGATGACTGCGGGCCGAGTATTTTCTGCATCAGGACAAGGTCCAATCGCTGACCCCACTTGAACCCCACTTCGGGCATACGGCCCACATGTTCAAAGCCGATGGCCGCGTGAAAGGCGATAGCTGCCGGGTTGGCCGACGAGATGCCTGCGACCAGCACATGCACCTGATCCGCCTTTGCGCAATCCTCCAACGCAGCCATCAGAGCGCGACCGACGCCCTGCCCTCTGGTCTGAGGTGCCAACTGAATCGAATGTTCCCGACATTGCGTATATCCGGGGCCAGAGCGGAAATTGCCATAGGTCGCAAAGCCCAGCACAACACCTTCGCGCTCGGCGACCAGAAAAGCCGGACCTTTGGCCTCGATATCCGCAACGATGCTTTCAACACTGCGTTCATCAGTGGTGAAGGTGACCAGCGTGTCGCGGATGATCGCGTTGGTGATCGCGGCAATCGCAGGTGCATCCTTAGCCATCGCCTGTCGGATGTTCATTCCAGAACCCACAGCCCGTGCGGTGTTTCGATTTCGGCGCGCAATGCCACCGGACCGCTGTCAAACACGACCCGCTCCAACGCGCCCAAAGACTTGGCCAGATCCAGCGCATCCGGATGGCACACGATCAGGCGACGCAATCGGCAACCACTGTCTTGCAGCATTTGCGCCGGATGCAGATCGCCGTGCCACTGGATCAGCGCCGGAAACAGATTGTCGAATGGAAGACGCCCGTTTGGCGGAACCGCCATGCGCCAGCGCAAAGCACCCCGGTCCAGATCAATCGGCTGGCCGATGCCATCCGGGAAAACGGCTAACGACGATTCGATATCAGGAACCCGGCAAATCCAGTTGGTCAGACGCGGCGACCCTTTGAACCGGTCCAGATCAAACCAGCGGGTTCTTTGTGGAATGGCGGCCTCAGGGTCGATGGCAATGGCCTCCAGATACAACCCCTCGCGCAGGCCTAGAAGCCGGTTATGCGTGCCGAACTTTTTGTGCTTGCCGCCATCCTGCAACCGCACGCCCAGCGCGTCTTCAATATGCGCCGAAGCTTCGCCAAGCGTTTCGCCTGCAACGGCCAGGTGATCCAGTCTCATCGTCCATTCTCCAGCATGAAGCGCCAAGCTTACAGCCATCTCCATCCCCCGGACAATAAGGGAACCGCATCTTCATCTGGCCAGAAATATCCTCGGGGGGAATCGCGCGTTGCGCGATGGGGGGCAGACAGCCCCCCTGCCGCCTTCTCAGCCCTGCGCTTCGCCGATCAGGCGCAGAATGTCCTGCGCCGCCTCGGGGATGTTGGTGCCCGGGCCAAAGATGGCCTTCACCCCATGATCATAAAGGAACTGATAATCCTGCTGAGGGATCACGCCGCCGCAGATGACGATGATATCCTCGGCCCCAGCCTTTTTCAGCTCTTCCACCAGTTGAGGTGCCAGCGTCTTATGCCCCGCAGCCTGAGACGAAATGCCAATGACATGCACGTCGTTGTCCACCGCGTCCTGCGCCGCCTCGGCAGGGGTCTGGAACAGCGGGCCGACATCCACGTCGAAACCAATATCGGCAAAGGCGGTGGCGATCACCTTGGCGCCCCGGTCATGCCCGTCCTGTCCCATCTTGACCACCAGCAGGCGGGGGCGACGGCCTTCAGCCTCGGCAAAATCCTCGATGGATTTCTGGATGGCGGCAAAGCCTTCGTCGCCTTCGTAAGCCGCGCCATAGACACCGGCCAGCGTTTTCACCTCGGCGCGGTGACGGCCGAATTCCTTTTCCATTGCCATGCTGATCTCTCCTACGGATGCGCGGGCGCGGGCGGCCTCGACGGCGGCGGCCAGCAGGTTGCCACCATCACGGGCGGTGGTAGTCAAGGCGTCGAGTGCTTGCTGGCATGCCGCTTCGTCACGAGTCGCCCGGATACGTTCAAGCCGTGCCACCTGCGCCTCGCGCACGGCGACATTGTCGACGTCGAGAATATCGATCGGGTCTTCCTGTTCCTTGCGGTATTTGTTGACGCCGACGATGACTTCTTCACCACGGTCGATCATGGCCTGA
Source organism: Ruegeria sp. L12 (assembly GCF_056531745.1). NCBI lineage: Bacteria > Pseudomonadati > Pseudomonadota > Alphaproteobacteria > Rhodobacterales > Roseobacteraceae > Ruegeria > Ruegeria sp. L12. Next base: position 246,331 of record NZ_JBQFMH010000003.1, on the reverse strand, counting down.
CGGCGGGCTGCGCTTTCCTCGATCCGCAGCTTGGGCATGCCAGAGGCCACGGCCTTGGTCATCCCGCCCATCTCTTCGACCTCTTCCATCAGAGCCCAGGCTTTTTCAACCAGCTCATTGGTCAGGCTTTCGACGTAATACGACCCGGCCAGCGGATCGACCACATCGGTCACGCCGGTCTCTTCCTGCAACACCAGCTGCGTATTCCGCGCGATACGGGCCGAGAAATCAGTGGGCAGGGCAATCGCCTCGTCCAGAGCGTTGGTGTGCAGCGACTGGGTGCCGCCCAGAACCGCGCTCATCGCCTCATAGGCGGTGCGGATCACGTTGTTATAGGGGTCCTGTTCCTGCAGGCTGACGCCCGAGGTCTGGCAATGCGTCCGCAGCATCTTGGAGCGCTCGGATTTCGCGCCGAAATCCGTCATCACCCGATGCCACAGGGTGCGGGCGGCGCGCAGTTTGGCGATCTCCATGAAGAAATTCATGCCGATGGCAAAGAAAAACGACAGACGGCCCGCGAACTTGTCCACGTCCATCCCGGCCTCGGTCGCGGCGCGCACATATTCGCGCCCGTCTGCCAGCGTATAGGCCAGTTCCTGCACCAGATTGGCGCCGGCCTCTTGCATGTGATAGCCCGAGATCGAGATCGAGTTAAACTTGGGCATCTCGTTCGAGGTATAGTCGATGATGTCCGAGATGATCTTCATCGACGGCTCGGGTGGGTAGATATAGGTGTTGCGCACCATGAACTCTTTCAGAATGTCATTCTGAATGGTGCCCGACAGCACGGCCTTGTCATGCCCCTGCTCTTGGCCCGCAACGATGAAACTGGCCAGAACCGGGATCACCGCGCCGTTCATGGTCATCGAGACCGAAACCTTGTCCAGCGGGATACCATCGAACAGAATCTTCATATCCTCGACGCTGTCGATGGCCACACCGGCCTTGCCGACATCGCCCACCACGCGCGGGTGATCACTGTCATATCCCCGGTGCGTCGCCAGATCGAAGGCGACGGAAACGCCCTGCTGCCCGGCGGCCAGATTGCGACGGTAAAAGGCGTTTGATTCCTCGGCGGTCGAAAACCCCGCATATTGACGAATGGTCCACGGACGCCCGGCATACATCGTTGCCTTCACACCGCGCGTGAACGGGCCGAACCCCGGAAGCGTGCCCATATGCGGCAGATCGGCGGTGTCTTCCTGTGTATAAAGCGGTTTGACGTCGATGCCTTCGAGCGTTTCCCTGGTCAGATCGTTCAACGGGCGTCCGCGCAGCTCTTTCTCGGCCAGCGCCTGCCAGTCTTTCGTGTCGGTCATGTCGGTTTCCTCTGTTCAATTCCGGTTTCGGCGGGGGTGGCCCCGCACATATTTCCATCTGTCCGGCAGATCAGTTCGGCTCGCCCATCAGCACCTGAGGCCAGCCATTCCAAATCATCGGCGTAGTCGGCCCAAAGCTTCATGGCCTGTTCAGCGCTCAGCCCATGGGGCGCGGGCATGGGTGCCGCATTCAGCGCAAGGCCGTCACTGAATGCGGGCGCGGGGCCAGTCAACAGCGCCGCAAGCTGCGCCTGCTGACAGCCCGCGAAATCCTCGAAAGGCAGAACGAGCAATGGGACGTTCGGGAAGGCGTGACTTAAGTCGGTGATGACATCGCGCCAGCTCCGCTTGCTTTGCACGATGCGTTTCCATTTTGCCGGCTCTATAGGGTCACCGCCACGTTTGAACTTGTAGGCGGCCACGGAAGACCAATACATGTCCAACGCTCGGATATTCAGAGCGATTTTGGTCACTCTGCCACCAAAGGCCTGCGCCAAGAGATGCCCGCGCGTCTGCAGACCGGGATAAAGTGACGCCAAGGCAATATTGCGCGACATCGAGCCCACAAAGTTTTCTTGGCTGACCAAAAGCTGCATCGCACCATCTTGCTGACATGCGTCCAACTCGCGACGTATCCTGTCACAGACCTCGGGCGTTAGCTTGTTTAGGCTGTTGAGGCCATTGGAACGTGTTCGTTCCGGCCCCCAATATGCCAATCCTTGATTGGCGAGTATCTGCGTGTTCCGGCTCAGATAGTTCTGGAAACTGGTGCTTGCACACCGATGTGCGCCGCAATGCAGGATAATTTCCATCCGCTTACACTCCTGTCCGAAAGATCGAAGGAATGGCGGGTTTTCTGTACCCTCTGGTGGCTACTTGATGGATAGAACCGCGTCTGATGAACATATTTTTGATGCTGATGGACATTTCGCCAGTCGCATTCGCCCAAGCAGAGGCTATATTCATCACAACAGGAGGCCACATGACACGCACGCTTGCCCTTGTTTTCTCGGCACTATTCCCGCTGGCCGTTTTGGCCGCTGACGGGTCCGCACCTGCGGATGACGCCTTTGTGCGACCCGCAGGTGACAACACGCTGGACGAGTTTCTTTGGGTCAGTCGCCCTATCGTCGTCTTTGCCGACACGCCCGCCGACCCGCGATTCCAACAGCAGATCGACATGCTGCTGGAAGGCGAAGACGCGATGCGGGATCGCGATGTGATCGTGCTGACCGACACAGATCCCAAGGCGCGGTCCCCGATCCGGTCGCAACTGCGCCCGCGCGGGTTCCAGATGGTGTTTGTCGACAAGGACGGCGTGGTCAAACTGCGCAAACCCAGCCCCTGGAGCGTGCGCGAAATCGGTCGGTCCATCGACAAGACCCCCCTGCGCGAACGCGAGATTCGCGAGCGGCGCGAAGGCGGCTGAGCGCTTTCACCACGCCCGCAGGCCCCGGCGCAGTACGCCGGGACGCTTGTGCGATATGGTGAAAACGCGGGCATGATCACTCGAACTCGATGATCACATCGTCCACGGCAAGGCTGTCGCCGGGGCCTGCGTTGACCTTGGCGACCACGCCCTTCTTCTCGGCGCGCAGGATGTTTTCCATCTTCATCGCCTCGACAGTGCAGAGCGCCTGACCCTCCTGCACCTCCTGCCCCACTTCGACATCGATCTTCACGATCAGGCCGGGCATCGGGCAAAGCAGCATTTTTGAGGTATCGGGCGGCAGTTTCTCGGGCATCAGCTGCGCCAGTTCGGCCTGGCGCGGGGTGCGCACATGCACCTTGAAATCCGCGCCGCGATTGCGGATGCGGAACCCGCCGGAAACCTTGCCCACCTTCAGCACCAGTGGGCTGCCATCCACATCGAGAATCGCAAGCTGATCCCCCGGCGTCCAGTCCGATGCGACGCGCGAGGTGGTGCCATCCGCGAATGTCACCGACGACCCATCTTTGTCCGCATCGATGGCAACGGCAAACTCCTGCCCCTGCAGGGTCACAACCCAATCAGTACCGACCTTGCGCTCGTGATTGTCCATCCGTCCCGACACGCGGGTGCGGCGAATCTCGGCCACCCGGTGCATCGCAGCGCACGAGGCTGCGATCCGGCGCAGATCGGCCTCGGGCAGATCGACACCTTCGAATCCGTCCGGGTATTCCTCGGCGATGAAAGCCGTCGTCATGTCACCGCTGATGAATTTCGGATGATCCATCACCGCCGACAAGAACGGCAGGTTGTGACCGATGCCTTCGACCTCGAAACTGTCCAGCGCCACGCGCATCGCCTCAATCGCCTGTTCGCGGGTGGGCGCCCATGTGCACAGCTTGGCGATCATCGGATCGTAATACATACTGATCTCACCGCCCTCATAAACGCCGGTATCGTTGCGCACAGCCGCAGGGCCTTCGGGCGCATCACCCTGCCATTTGCCATTGAACAGCATCGGACCAGCCGCGGTTTCCTGTGGCGGGCGATAACGGGACAGGCGACCAATGGAAGGCAGGAAGCCGCGATACGGGTCTTCGGCATACAGACGGTTTTCGATGGCCCAGCCAGTCAGGGTGACGTCATCCTGCGTGATCGACAAAGGCTCACCCGCCGCCACGCGGATCATCTGTTCGACCAGATCGACGCCGGTGATCAATTCGGTCACCGGATGTTCCACCTGCAGACGGGTATTCATTTCAAGGAAATAGAAGTTCTTTTCGCCGTCCACGATGAATTCCACCGTACCCGCGCTGGCATAATCCACCGCCTTGGCCAACGCGACCGCCTGCTCACCCATTGCCTTGCGGGTCTCAGGGTCAAGGAAGGGCGATGGTGCCTCTTCCACCACTTTCTGGTTGCGGCGCTGGATCGAACACTCACGCTCACCCAGATAAATGCCGTTGCCGTGGCTGTCGCACAGAACCTGAATTTCGATGTGACGTGGTTGGGTCACGAACTTCTCGATGAAGATCCGGTCATCACCGAACGAGTTCGCAGCCTCGTTCTTGGACGACTGGAAGCCTTCGCGCGCTTCTTCATCGTTCCAGGCGATCCGCATGCCTTTGCCGCCGCCACCGGCGCTGGCCTTGATCATGACCGGATAGCCAATGTCGTTGGAGATCTTGACAGCCTCGTCCGCATCCTCAATCAGGCCCATATAGCCGGGCACCGTCGAAACGCCTGCGTCCTGCGCAATCTTCTTCGAGGTGATCTTGTCGCCCATGCTTTCGATGGCACCCACCGGAGGGCCGACAAAAGCCACGCCTGCAGCGTCCAGCGCCTCGGCGAATTTCGAGTTCTCGGACAGAAAGCCATAACCGGGATGCACTGCCTGCGCACCGCTTTGGCGGATCGCATCCATGACTTTGTCGATCACGATATAAGATTGGTTGGCAGGTGGCGGGCCGATATGCACAGCCTCATCCGCCATCGACACATGCAGCGCGTTCTTGTCGGCGTCCGAGTAAATGGCAACGGTGCCGATTCCCATCTTGCGCGCGGTCTTGATGACCCGGCAGGCGATCTCGCCCCGGTTGGCGATCAGGATCTTGTTGAACATGGAACGTCCTTTGTCTTGGGGTTCTGGAAACGCAAAACGCCGCCGCAGGGCGATGACCCCACGACGGCGTGATGCGCGATGACGGACGGGGCCTGAAGCGCCCCGATCAATTCAGAGTTAGTTGCAGTTATTCTGCGTCTTGCAATACAGGACGTTGCCCGCAGCACCGACCGCTGCCCCAAGCAGCGGGTCCGCACTGAGGACCGCGGCGCCAACCGCCCCGGCACCACCGCCAAGGATGGCCTGTTCGCCGAGCGAGTCGCCACAGGCCGCGAGGCCCGCGCAGGTCGCAAGAACAAGGAATAGTCGTGAAGTTCGCATGGATACTGCCCTTTCAGGTTTCTTGGCGTATTTGTCGCCAGATGCCGAAACCCTGCATTGTTATGCAATATCAAAGCGGACAAATCGGCGTTATGCGCAGCTTTTTGCCGTTCTTTTTGTGCCTGTGCAGAAAAGAAAAACGCGGGCAGGACCATGTGGGGAACACAAGCCTGCCCGCGGAAGGAAGGGGTACGGAATAGTAGGTGCTTGTGCGACGCAGGCAAAGTAGAGCCGCACTGCCCCTTCACCATGCACTGCACAATTACACCCGCAAGTGACTCATTGTTTCCAATGGAATTTCCGGCTGAAACCTGCCCATCCGGCGAATTTCCGCGCAAAATTGCGCCGACCGAATAAACCGGGCTGGCGGCCACGCGCGCGTCCGAACCCGTCACAGTTTCGTTACAAAACCGGTTTGAATACAAATTGTGTATCAGTACGAGCTCACAATTACTCTCGACCAAGTCACAGAAAATCTTGTCCCTGCACAGAGGCTTAGCGCCGCCTCTCTCAACGTCGTGATCACAGTGAAACTTTGAAGCACATTTGCTTGAGAAATGGCGCGTTTTTTCTCGCTTTTTAGTGATTTCCCTCGTGCCCTCTGGCGTGGAACGGTGCCGGCGCACACTCGCACACAAGGAACTAATGCAATGAAAATAAAGGCTAAAACAGCCAGCTTGCTTGCCGCCAGCACGCTTTCCATGACCGGAATGCAAGCCTTGGCGCAGGATGCACAAACTCAGGCCGAACTGGACGCGCTGCGCGCCCGGGTCGAAGCACTTGAGGCTGGTAAAACCGGGTCGGGCACCGGCGATCTGCAGATCGGAAACACCACGCTGGACGTCTATGGCTACATCAAGGCCGACTTCTTCTATGACTTCGATTTCGATCAGGGCGACACTGCGTTCGTAAACGTCGTCGGGGAACCCTCGGCGGCCACCAGCGGCACATTCGGTGCCACGGTCCGTCAATCCCGGATTGGCCTGCGTACCAACACCCCTTCGGGAATCGGTGACATTCAGGGCCAGATCGAAGTTGATGCGTTTGGCTCGGGCGGCACCGCAGAATTCCGGATCCGTCACGCCAACATCCGGATTGGCGAACAATGGCTGATCGGTCAGTACTGGACCAACTTCCAGCCACTGGACACTTATCCGACCTCGGTCGAATTCAATGGCCCTGTTGGTATTGCTTTCGCGCGGGTTCCGCAGGTGCGTTACACAAACACATCGGTAAAAAACACCAGCTTCGCCGTCTCGATCGAAGAGAATGTTGGAGGCTCGAACTCGGATGATCCGGTCTTCACTGCTTCGGCGGAATATAATGACGGCAAGTACATTGCCCGCGGTGCCCTTCTTTACGGTAAAGCCGAAGATGGCGGCAGTGAGGTTGACCAGACAGGCCTGACTCTGTCCGCCTCGGCGCGTCTTTGGGAAGGTGGCCTGATCCAGGCCAACTATGTCACCGGTGAAGCCCTTGGCCCCTGGTTGATTGGCCTGGGTGATCCCATCGTTGGTGGTGAAGCCAACGATGTTGATGGTTTCACTGTCGAACTCCGACAGCAGTTGACCCCCAAATGGAATGTGGGTGTCTCGTATGGCTACGAGGACTATGACCTGCCGACTTCGACCGGGACATTGTCGTTCACCGAATTGGAAACGATCCATGTCAACGCCTTCTATCAGGCGACTGACAACCTGACGCTCAGCGCCGAGTACATCTATGGTGAGCGGAACGATACGATTTCTGGCGACGACTTCGATGCCAGCCGCATTCAGCTTGCCGCGCAGCTGAACTTCTGATCCCAACAGCGCACCCTGCCCGTTCGCGGGCAGGGTCACACCGTCATGACCCAAAATCAGGTTATGTGCGACCGCCCCCAACATGATCAGCCTATCCCATCGAAGATGTCGGGAAACGACTGACGCGCCGCGCCCAGATCGATCACCAGCAAAGCGTCGTAGCTGGCCGGATCAAACGGATCTTCCGCCGCCACAACCTCGCGCCCGAACAGCCAACTGAGCCGACCGGCGTCCAGATTGCCACGTTCGAACGGCTGATCGCCAAAATGCGCCCACAGCGCTTCGAGAAACGCAGCATCAGCGCGTTTGTCCGCCGGTTTACGATCCCGGAATCGTTCGCGCCGGGTCAGGGGTGTGACACCCTTGGGATTGGCACGCCGGATGGTGAACTGAAAATCGGTTCCGGACAGCCGACCGGGAAATCCACGATGTTTCAACATGGCAAAACCCCGTGTGACAGAGTATTGAAAAGACAGGAAAACCGGTCCGGTTTCCGGGGCAGAGCGATCATGCGCACCTCCAAAGCCGCAGTGTTTGAATGGGACGCTCTGAGGGTATGAGTGATCATGGTCAGAGCCCCTCCCAGATACACGTGGATTGCTCCAGCCGGTAGGCCTCGAAAAACTGGGTGGCATCGGGTTGCGCGCTGCCGAAATCCACTGGCCGGTCCGAGAATGAGATAACCACACGGGCGGGCTCCAACTCGTGCAGCGCCACATATGGAACGGCCAGCGTCTGGCACAGATGCTCCATGTCGATGACCGCGACATCATAGGTGATGCGACCCGCTGTCGAGCCGATCTTGGGCGCAATGAACCGGAACCGCACCCAGAGCTCGCCCGGATTGTCGTCCAGCAACACGTTGCTGAGTTGCACCGGCTGCCCCGAAGGCACCGGCAGCAGGTTTTCCGCCTGCGCCGGAGCGGTCGCCGATGCCGTCAGGACAGCACATGCCAGAACATAACCCCGGACCTGCTGGGGGCGGACTCCACCCTTCGGGGTCAGGCGCAGAGCCCGTTGGGCCTGCGCGATCTTATGTCTGGCAAACTGCATCATGAAACACCGTCAGGTGATGACCTGCGTCCTTACAGCGGAATATTGTCGTGCTTTTTCCACGGGTTCTTCAATTGTTTGCCCCGCAAGCTGGCAAATGCGCGCGAGACACGGCGGCGGGTCGATTGCGGCATGATCACCTCGTCGATGAAGCCACGCTCGGCGGCGACGAAGGGGTTAGCGAAACGATCTTCGTAATCCTGCGTATGCTGCGCGATCTTCTCGGCATCTCCCAGATCGGCACGGTGAATGATCTCGGTCGCGCCTTTGGCGCCCATCACCGCAATCTCGGCTGTAGGCCAGGCATAGTTGAAATCGCCACGCAGATGTTTCGAGGCCATAACGTCATAAGCGCCGCCATAAGCTTTGCGGGTGATCACGGTCACCTTCGGCACCGTCGCTTCGCCATAGGCAAACAACAGTTTCGCGCCGTGCTTGATCACGCCGCCATATTCCTGAGACGTCCCCGGCAGGAAGCCCGGAACATCGACAAAGGTCAGGATCGGGATTTCAAAGCAATCGCAGAAGCGCACAAACCGCGCCGCCTTGCGCGAGCTGTCGATATCCAGACACCCGGCCAGCACCATCGGCTGGTTGGCCACGACACCCACGGTCTGCCCCTCAAGCCGGATGAAACCGGTGATGATGTTCTTGGCATAATCTTCCTGAATCTCGTAGAAATCCCCCTCATCCGCGATCTTGGTGATGAGTTCTTTCATGTCGTAGGGCGTGTTGGGATTATCCGGAATCAGCGTATCCAGCGAGGTTTCAACCCGGTCAGGTTCGTCAAAGAACGGACGCACGGGCGGCTTTTCACGGTTGTTGAGCGGCAGGAAATCGACCAGACGGCGCACTTCGGCCAAGGCCTCCACGTCATTTTCAAACGCTCCGTCGGCGACCGAAGATTTCTTGGTGTGGGTCGACGCTCCGCCCAGTTCCTCGGCGGTCACGACCTCGTTGGTGACGGTCTTCACCACGTCGGGGCCGGTCACGAACATATAGGACGTGTCTTTGACCATGAAGATGAAGTCGGTCATCGCCGGGCTATAAACCGCGCCACCCGCACAGGGGCCCATGATCACACTGATCTGCGGCACCACGCCCGAGGCCATGATGTTGCGCTGGAACACCTCTGCATAGCCCGCAAGCGAAGCCACGCCTTCCTGAATCCGCGCCCCGCCCGAGTCGTTGATGCCAATCACGGGCGCCCCGTTTTGCACCGCCATATCCATGATCTTGCAGATCTTTTGCGCATGGGTTTCGGACAGCGAACCGCCGAACACAGTGAAATCCTGACTGAACACATAAACCATGCGACCGTTGATCGTGCCCCAGCCGGTCACGACACCGTCTCCCGCAGGCTTTTGGTTTTCCATCCCGAAATCAGTGCAGCGATGGCTGACGAACATGTCGAACTCTTCAAAGCTGCCTTCGTCGACCAGCAGTTCGATCCGCTCGCGCGCAGTCAGTTTGCCGCGCCCGTGCTGGGCATCGATCCGCCTTTGCCCACCGCCAAGCCGGGCGTTGGTGCGGCGGTCTTCAAGCTCGGAAAGGATATCTTTCATGACGGTAGTCCCCTATGAAATTTTGCGGGACCATACCGGGCCTGCCCTAAAGCCCAAAGAAGTTTTCGGCAAATTTGCAAAGTTTTGAAAATGGAACTTGAGGTAAATGCAAATCTGCTAATTTCACCTCAAATTGAAACTGCTGATGGCAATTCACACGCGCAGGCCCTAAAGGTGAACCATGCAGTTCAGATCGACCGCCATCAACCGCACGCCACCCACGCTGGCAACGCTTGTACTATTGTCAGGCTTATCGGCGCTGAGCATGAACCTGTACCTGCCCAGCCTGCCTTTCATGGCGACATATTTCCAGACCGATTATAAAACGATGCAACTGTCGATCGCATTGTATCTTCTGGTCAACGCGGTGCTGCAAATCCTGATCGGACCGCTGGCGGACAAGGCCGGGCGCAGGCCCGTATTACTGTGGGGGCTTGCCTTGTTCCTGCTGGCCACGCTGGGCTGTATCTATGCCCCAACGATCGAGGTTTTTCTGGCCTTCCGCATGGGCCAGGCCGTAATCGTCGTGGGTATCGTCCTCAGCCGGGCGGCGGTGCGTGACATGTATTCTCAGGACAAAGCCGCCTCGATGCTTGGCTATGTCACCATGGGGATGGCCGTTGTCCCGATGCTCGGCCCCGCTGTGGGTGGCTTGCTTGAGGAAGCGTTCGGCTGGAAGGCCAATTTCTGGCTTCCCTTCGGTCTGGCCGCCTTTGCCCTGTGGCTGACCTATCAGGATTTTGGCGAAACCGCCGCGTCGAGCGGCAAGACACTGATTGAGCAGTTCCGCGAATATCCCGAATTGCTGAAATCTCCGCGTTTCTGGGGCTATTCCCTATCCTCCGCGCTGTCATCGGGTGCCTTCTTCGCCTATCTCGGCGGCGCGCCTTTCATCGGAACCGAAATCTTCGGCATGACTGCGGCCGAGGTCGGCGTGTATTTCGGCGCCCCGGCACTGGGCTATTTCTTCGGGAACTTCACAAGCGGGCGCTTTTCGGTGCGCTTCGGCGTCAATCGGATGGTGCTGTGGGGCTGCTGCCTGAACGCCATCGGCGTCTTCATCTCTGCTGCCCTGTTTCTGGCCGGGATGGGCACAGCAATCAGCTTTTTCGGCCTGATGACCTTTGTCGGGCTGGGCAACGGCATGTCGATCCCGAACGCCACCGCAGGGGCCCTGTCGGTGCGCCCGCATCTGGCTGCAACCGCCTCGGGCCTGAGCGGCGCGATCATGCTGGGCGGCGGCGCCGCCCTCAGCGCTGGGGCGGGCGCCCTGCTGACGCGCGAAACCGGGGCAATGCCGCTGCTTTGGCTGATGCTGGCAACCTCGATCCTGGCCATCGTCGCGATCAGCAGCGTCATCTGGCGCGAGAAAACACTGGGTCTCTAGACGCTTGCAAGAATGGGTTTGCAAAGTTAGCCTGCACATTCAGGAAAGCTGCAAAGAACCACCATGGCCACCCAGAAACTCTATGCCGGCGCCAAGCTGCGCGAGATGCGCACGCGCCTGTCCCTGACGCAGAAGGAATTCGCCACGAAACTGGGCGTTTCGCTGCCATACCTCAACCAGATGGAGAACAACAACCGTCCGATCTCGACCACGGTTGTTCTGGCGCTTGCGCAAGAGTTCGGTATGGATGTCACCGAACTCAGCACAGGTGACAGCGAGCGGCTCATCTCGGACATGCGCGAGGCGCTGGCCGATCCGGTCTTTGCCGATACGATGCCTCCGCTGGCCGATCTGCGCCTCACCGCGTCAAACGCACCAGCGCTGGCGCGTGCCTTTATCGAACTGCACCGCAGCTATCGCCAGACCCACGAGCGCCTCGCCTCGCTGGACGAAGCCCTGGGGCGCGAGGACGCGCGCATTCAGGCCAGCCCGTGGGAAGAAGTGCGCGACTTCTTCCACTACTGCGACAACTATATCGACGCGGTGGACCGCGCGGCGGAACGCTTCGCCGCACGAGCGGAAGAGGCTGGGGGTATCCGTCAGGCCGCCCTCAACAGCCTGTCCGAACGCGGCATCCATGTCACTTTCGCAGACACCGAAACCCTGCGCAGTTATAGCGCAACAGACAAAACCCTGCGCCTGTCTTCGCGCGCGGCACCTCAGACACAGGTCTTTCAACTGCTGCTGCAAGTGGCGCTGATCAGTCAGGACAAGCTGCTTGAAGCAACGCTCGATTTTGCACGCTTCCAAAGCGACGAGGCCCGTGCGATCGCCAAAATCGGGCTTGCCAACTACTTCGCCGGGGCCTCTCTGATGCCCTATGCCGTGTTTTTGTCGGCGGCGCAGGAATACCGTCACGATCTTGAACTGCTGAGCAACCGCTTCGGCGCGTCCATCGAACAGATCGCCCACCGCCTGTCGACCCTGCAACGCCCGGGTGCCAAGGGCATCCCGTTTTTCTTCGTGCGCGTCGATCAGGCCGGGACCATCACCAAGCGCCACTCGGCCACGCGCCTGCAATTTGCCCGTTTCGGCGGCGCCTGCCCACTGTGGAACGTCCACCGTGCCTTTGAAACGCCGGGCCATTTCCTGCAGCAACTGGCAGAAACCCCGGACGGTGTCCGCTATATCTCACTGGCCCGCGATGTCTCGAAGTCCGGCGGATCGTTTGGCGCGCCGGTGCGCCGATATGCCATCGCCCTGGGGTGCGAGGTTCGCCATGCCGAGGCGCTGGTCTATGCCGATAATCTCGACATCAACAACGCCAGCGCATTCGAACCCATCGGCATTTCGTGCCGCATCTGCGAACGCCAGACCTGCCACCAGCGCTCGGTTCCGCCGCTGGAACGCCGCCTGACCATCGACGCCCATACCCGGGGCACCCTGCCCTACGAAGTCACCTGATCTTCATCTGGCCCCAAATATCCCGGGGGAGTCGCGGCCTGCCGCGACGGGGGCAGAGCCCCCGCCCTTGTCTCAGCTTTTTGACAAAATCGCCCAGATCTCATCCTTGAGCACCGCGCGTTTCTTGCGCAACTCAACCTCGGCCAGTTCTTCCATCGGGGCGACATTGGTCTCGGCCCGGTGAACGTTGCGGTTGATCTCGTGATACTCATCCGCAAGGCGCGCGAAATGCGCGTCCGTTTGCTTGAGCTGGCTCATCAATTCGACCTTTTCGGGGAATTCCTCGGCCAGTTCATGCGGGGTGTGGGACATACTGTGCGCTCCTCTATCTGCGTTACGTCCCTAGGCTAAAGATAACCGTCAGGTGTTGCTTTGACGCGGATCAAATCCGCGTCAAAGACCGCACAGAATCAGCGCTGCGCCGTTGCCCAGCCGGGGTGAATCCAGGGCCGGTCATTTGCCTTCGGCAACGCATCCCGGCCTAGCAGATGATCCGACATCTTCTCGCCCACCATGATCGAGGGCGCGTTCAGATTGCCATTGGTGATCTGCGGGAAAATTGAGCTGTCCGCGACCCGCAGCCCCTCGACCCCGATCACTCGCCCCTGCGGATCGACGACAGCGTTTTTGTCGTCAGCACCTCCCATACGGCAGGTGCCACAGGGGTGATAGGCGCTCTCGGCATGTTCGGCGATGAAGGCGTTCAATGCTTCATCCGATTGCACATCGGCCCCGGGCTGAATCTCTTTGCCTGCATAGGGCTTGAACGCGTCCTGACCAAAAATCTCGCGGGTCAGACGAATGCAGGTGCGGAAATCCTCCCAATCCTGTTCGTGGCTCATATAGTTGAAGCGGATCACCGGTGCGTCTTCGGCCTTGGCCGAGCGCAAGGTCACCGCCCCGCGTGAGGGCGAGCGCATCGGACCGACATGCGCCTGAAAACCATGGCCTTCGGCTGCTGCCTGACCATCATAGCGCACGGCGATGGGCAGGAAATGGTATTGAATGTCAGGATATTCGACGCCGGGCTTCGACCGGATGAACGCCGCGCTTTCGAACTGGTTCGATGCACCCAGACCGGTTTTAGTAAACAACCACTGCGCCCCGATCACTCCCTTGCTGATCAGGTTCCAGTGTTTATAGAGCGTGATCGGCTGCAGCGACGCCTGCTGGATATAGAGCTCCAAATGGTCCTGGAGGTTCGCCCCGACGCCGGGCCGGTCTGCGACCACTTCAATCCCATGTTCGGCCAGATGCGCCGCCGGGCCGATACCGGACAGCATCAGCAGCTTGGGCGAGTTGATTGAGGAGGCCGCCAGAACCACCTCGCGCCGGGCACGGATGACTTCCGTTTTGCCGCCCCGGATCAGTTCAACGCCGGTTGCGCGGCCATTTTCCATCACGACCCGCGTCGCAAGGCCACGCACGATTTCGCAGTTGTCGCGCTTCAGCGCCGGTTTCAGATACGCATTCGCCGCCGACCAGCGCCGCCCCTTCCAGACGGTCTGCTCCATCGGACCAAAACCTTCCTGCTGTTCGCCGTTATAGTCGCCGGTGACCTGATAGCCCGCCTGCTGACCGGCATCGACAAAGGCCTTGAATAACGGATTCTCGCGCGGGCCACGGGATACGTGCAGCGGGCCGTCGGTGCCGCGCCAGGCGGCATCGCCGCCATGGCCGCCGTCATGCCAGGTCTCCATCCGCTTGTAATAGGGCAGCACGTCGGCATAGGACCACCCGTCCGCGCCCATGTCGGCCCAGGTGTCAAAATCGCGCGCATGCCCGCGCACATAGACCATCCCGTTGATCGAGGACGACCCGCCGATCACCTTGCCGCGCGGACAGGCCAGCCGACGGTTGTTCAGATGCGGCTCGGGCTCGGATTTGTAACCCCAATCATAGCGCGACATGTTCATCGGATAGCTGAGCGCGGCAGGCATCTGGATGAACGGCCCCGCATCGGTACCGCCATGTTCGATCACCAGAACCGACGCTCCGGCCGCGCTCAGCCGATAGGCCATAGCACACCCGGCAGACCCGGCGCCAACGATGACAAAATCTGCTTCCATTTCAGTCTCCCGGGCCATCAGGCCCCGCAAAAGACGGATCATGATCCGCCTTGAAGTTCGTGTTTCTGGCGGCTGGCCTCAGAAAGGCGCTTCCAGATCGCCCATGCGGACATAGACGGATTTGAGTTGCGAATAATGCTCGATCGCAGCCGCCGAATTCTCGCGCCCGACGCCCGACAGTTTTGAGCCGCCGAAGGGCACTTCGACTGGGGCGTCGTTGTAGCTGTTGATAAAACAGGTCCCGGCCTCGAAACCTGCGGCGACGCGATGCGCGCGGCTCAGGTCGCGGGTGAACACCCCTGCGGCCAGCCCGAATTCGGTGTCATTAGCGCGGGCCATCACCTCGTCTTCTTCCGCAAAGTCGAGAACCGCCATGACGGGGCCAAAAATCTCTTCGCGGGCGATGGTCATGTCGTCGGTGACATCGGCAAAGACCGTGGGCTGCAGATAGAAGCCGTCGCGATCCAGGCGATCTCCGCCGGTGACCAGCCGCGCGCCTTCTTCGACGCCCTTTGCGATATAGCCCTGCACAATGTCCATCTGCCGTTGGCTGACCATCGGACCAAAGCTGGTGTCGGGATCCATCGGGTCACCGATTTTCGCCTGTTGCAGCCGTTCGCTGAGCCGCGCCAGAAACGCCTCTTTGATGCCCTTCTGCACAAAGACACGGGTTCCGTTCGAACAGACCTGACCCGAGGAATAGAAGTTTCCAAGGATCGCACCCGATACCGCGTTTTCCAGATCGGCATCGTCAAACACGATCATCGGGGATTTGCCGCCCAACTCCATCGTCACATGTTTCAGCCCGGCTGCCGCGGCGGCATAGACCTTTTTGCCCGTCGGCACCGAGCCTGTCAGCGATACCTTGTCGATGCGCGGATCGTTCACCAGCGCCGCACCGACGTCGCCCAGCCCCTGCACCACATTGTAAAGCCCGGCCGGCAGTCCAGCCTCGTGCAGGATTTCCGCCACCTTCAGCGCACAAAGCGGGGTGGTCTCAGAAGGCTTGAAGATCATCGCATTGCCGCAGGCCAGCGCTGGCGCGCCCTTCCAGCAAGCGATCTGAGTGGGGTAGTTCCACGCGCCGATGCCGACGCAGACCCCCAGCGGTTCGCGCCTTGTGTACGCCCAGTCGCCATCGGCAAGCGGGATATGCGAGCCAGTCAGGGTCGCCGCCATGCCGCCGAAATATTCCAGCGCATCGGCACCACTGGTCGCGTCGGCGACCGAGGTTTCCTGATACGGTTTGCCGGTATCGAAGGTTTCCAGCACGCTCAGGTCATGATTGCGTTCGCGTGTCATGTCTGCGGCGCGGCGCAGAATGCGGCCGCGTTCGGTCCCGCTGGTGGCTGCCCATTGTTTCTGGGCAGTGCGGGCGCTGGCAATGGCGCGTTCAACGATGGCCGGAGTGGCGGCGTGAACGGTTGCGATGACGTCTCCGGTGGCGGAATAAATCACCTCGATCGGTGCGCCAGCAGTGTCCTCGACATATTCCCCACCAATGAAATGGCTCGCAGTGGGTTGGGTTGGGTAAGTCATCTATTGGTATTCCGGTCTTCGGGTTCGTGTCATTCGCCACGCGGGAAACGCTGGCTTTCCTCGACGATGTTCAGGTCCATGTGATTGCGCATGTAGCGTTCCGACGCTTTCTGCAGCGGCTGGTAATCCCACGGGTAATACCCACCCTGGCGCAGCGCCTCATAGACCACCCAGCGGCGGGCTTGGCTGGCGCGGACGTCGGCGTCGAAACGGTCCAGATCCCAGCGGGCCTCGGACTTGGCACGCAACGTTTGCAGGGTGCCTGCATGTTCGGGATCATCCGCAAGGTTTGTCATTTCGTGCGGGTCGGCCTCAAGATCGAACAACTGATCGGGGTCTAGCGCGCAGCGGTTGTATTTCCACTTGCCATAGCGCAGCGAAACCAGCGGCGCATAAGACGCCTCGGCCGCGTATTCCATCGCCACCGGGGCGGTGCGTTCGATACCCTGCGCCAGCGGCACTAGGTCTTCACCATCCGTCCAGGGCGCGATCTCGGCCATGTCGACCCCGGCCAGCGCGCCCAGCGTAGGCGTCACGTCGATGGTGGACACCGGCGTGTCGATCCGGCCCACGGGCAGGTCCGGCGCCGAGATCATCAGCGGCACCCGGGCCGAGCCTTCGTAGAAGTTCATCTTGAACCACAAGCCCCGATCGCCCAGCATGTCGCCGTGATCCGAGACAAAGAGGATGATCGCCTCTTGCCGCGTGGTTTCCAGCACCTCAAGGATCTCACCGATCTTGTCGTCGAGATAAGAGATATTGGCGAAATACGCCCGGCGGGATTTGCGGATATCCTCTTCGGTGATGTCGAAGCTGCGCCAGTCATTGGCGTCGAAGATGCGCTTGGAATGCGGGTCCTGATTATCATAGCCGATATCGGCCACCTCGGGCAGCAGGTGTTCGCAATCTTCGTAAAGGTCCCAGTATTTGCGCCGCGCCACATAGGGGTCGTGCGGGTGGGTAAAGCTGACGGTCAGGCTCCACGGGCGATCATCCTTGCCGCGCGCCAGATCATAGAGCTTGGCCTTGGCGTTGTAGGCGACCTCGTCATCATACTCCATCTGGTTGGAAATCTCGGCCACGCCCGCGCCGGTGACCGAGCCCATGTTGTGATACCACCAGTCGATCCGCTCACCGGGTTTGCGGTAATCGGGGGTCCAGCCGAAATCGGCGGGGTAGATGTCGGTTGTCAGGCGATCCTCGAACCCGTGCAACTGATCGGGGCCGACAAAGTGCATCTTGCCTGACAGTGCGGTGTAATAGCCCGCCCGGCGCAGGTGATGCGCATAGGTGGGGATATCGCTGCGGAACTCGGCCGCGTTGTCATAGACCCCGGTGCGCGAAGGCAACTGGCCCGACATAAAGCTCGCCCGCCCCGGCGCACAGAGCGGCGAGGCCGTATAGGTGTTCGCAAACCGGGTCGAACGCTCCGCCAGCTTTTTCAGGTTTGGCGCATGAAGCCAGTCAGCGGGACCGTCGGGAAAGAGGGTTCCGTTGAGCTGATCCACCATCAGGATCAGAATGTTAGGTTTTGTCATTTTTCAGCCTCGAGGAAGGTCTCTAGCGTGCGCAACGCGTGGTTTACCGCCAATTGCGGTTGTTCAGGGGCATTCAAAGCAGCATGGATATAAAGACCATCAATAAGCGCGATCATGTCCTCTGCCGCCTCAACCGGATCCTTCATCAGCGGGCTTAACGCGTGGATCAGGTTGGATCGGATACGGGCCTGATAAATCTGCCAAAGGCGCAGCGCATCGTCATTGGTCTGCGCCAGAACATAAAATGTCATCCAGGCGGCAATGACGTCCGGCGTGAAACAGGACGGCGCAAAACAGGCGCGAATGATGGCCTGCGCCCGTTCACCAGGGCCTGCATCCGCAAGCTGCGCGCGCGCCTCTGCCCCGAAATCCGCCAGAATACGGCGCATGGCAGCCAGAAATATCTGATCCTTGCCACCGAAATAGTGATGCGCCAGCGCGCTGGACATACCAGCCCGTTTGGCGATCTGGCTGACCGTGACATCGAGGGTTTTCTGCACGCCCAACTCGGCAATCGTCGCCTTGACGATCGCTTCCCGCCGGATCGGTTCCATTCCGAGTTTCGGCATCTCTGCCCCTCTGCCACATCTGCTGATATGTGAAAGGCTAAGGCGTTTTTATTGACCCGTCAATCAATAACCTTTTTAACGCTACGCAACGGGGTTTCAGACCCCTGAGGCGGCGTGGGGGGCACTGCGCCGTCACGTTTGATTTTGGCTTCGCGCCAGGTGATGAAGCTGACCGCCATCAGGATCAGCGTGCCCCCGGCGATGACCCAGATATCGATGCTTTCGTGAAAGGCGAGTGTGCCCAGCAGGGTCGCCCAGATCAACTGCAGGAACGTCACGGGCTGGGTTACGGCCACCGGCGCGGCCTGCAAGGCAAGGGTCATGAAATAATGACCGGCCGTGGCAAAGCTGGCGACGATGAACAAAATCCCTAGATCGCGCAGGCTGGGCGGCTCCCACACGGCGATGGCAAAGGGGATCAACGCCAGAGTCACCCAGATCGACAGATGCGCCACCACAACCGAAGGCCGGATATCGCGGACCAATGCCTTGGCCAACAGGTAGGAACCACCAAGCGCCAGCGTTGCGCCCAGCATGGCAAGATGTCCCGGCTGAACCTCTCGGAATCCCGGGCGCAGGATGATCACCACCCCGATCAGGGCCACGCCGATGGCTGCGATTCGGCGGAAGGCCAGCTTCTCGCCCAGAAACAGCGCAGCCCCCAGGGTCACATAGACCGGTGTCAGATAGTTCATCGCCGTCACCTCGGCCAGCGGTATGCGGGTCATTGCGAAGAACCACAACATGACGGCCACCGCATGCACCACGCCACGCAGACCGAATAATGTCAGGTTCCGGCGTGTCAGCCGCGTATCCAGGATCGCCCGCAGCGCCGGTAGCAGGAAAACCAACCCCAGCACGTAACGCAGGAATGCCGCCTGTATCGGGTTCATGCTGGTGCCGAGAATTTTCACCAGCGCATTCATCCCCACAAAGGACAGTCCGGCAGCAAGCATCCAGAACATGCCGGTCAGTGGCCGGTAGCTATCATCGGGAGAGATCATGCAATCGGTTGAACACCGGATTTCCGCCCGGGACAACCCTTCACATGATAACAAGTTTCAGAGCGGTCATCAGCATGACGACTCCGATCACCACATCCAGCACTTGCCAGGCGCGCGGGCGGGTAAACACCGGTGACAGAATGCGAGCACCGTAGCCCAACGAAAAGAAGAACACGAAGCTTGAAGTCATCGCCCCCAGCGCAAATCCCAGACGGTCGTCATACTGGGCCGAGATCGACCCGATCAGTACCACCGTATCCAGATAGACATGCGGATTGAGCCAGGTGAACGCCATCACCGTCAGCAGCGCAGCGCGCAGGCTGGTGCGTTGTCCTCCGTCCAGCTCCATCGCGGCGCCCCCTTGCAGCGCAGACTGGAAACTGCGCAGCGCGTACCAGATCAGAAACGCGGCACCGCCATAACGCATTACGGTTTCAAACCATGGCGCGGCCTCAGCCAGTGTGCCAAACCCGGCCACCCCTGCCGCAATCAGAATCGCGTCCGAGACCGCGCAGGTCAGGCATAGCGCCAAAACATGCTCGCGCCTCAGGCCCTGCCGCAAGACAAAAGCGTTTTGCGCGCCAATGGCGAGAATAAGGCTGAAACCCAGGGCAAACCCGGCAATCGGGGCAGAAAACATGTGATCTCCTTCTGTCTGCACCGTTGACTACCGGCTGCGCGCAGGCCTATCAAATTAAAGATACTCATCTGAATTAAGTATGACTAATGCTGCTTGATCCACATCACCTGTCCGCCCTGTCGGCAATCCTGCGCCATGGCAGCTTTGATGCGGCGGCGTCGGAGCTGGCGGTGACACCGTCAGCAATTTCGCAACGAATCAAGGCGCTTGAGGATCGTGTGGGCGCAGCCTTGATCAATAGGGGCACGCCCTGCACCGGCACCCCGGCAGGGTTGCGCATCGCGCGGCATGCCGAAGATATCGGATTGCTCGAGGCGCAGCTGGCCCGCGAAATCTCGCTGGGGCAAAACGTCAATGCAGCGCGCGTGCGCGTGGCGCTTCCGGCTGATGTTCTGGCCACCTGGTTCGTCGATGCCATGGCCAAAGCGCCGGGGATACACTTCGATCTGGTGATCGACGATCAGGATCACTCGGCCGAATGGCTGCGCCGGGGCGAGGTCAGCGCCGCCATTACCGTCGGCGGCCAGCCGGTCACTGGGTGCGATGCGGTTGAACTAGGCGCGCTGCGCTACTTGCCCACGGCAAGCCCCGCCTTCATGCAGCAGTGGTTCGGCGGAGGGGTAGATGCGGCGACGCTGAGCAAAGCCCCTTCTCTGGTGTTCAATCGCAAGGACGGGCTGCAGAAAGCGTGGATGGAGGTGCAAACCGGTCGACGTCTCAACCCACCGTCGCACTTTCTGCCCTCGTCGCAAGGCTTCGTCGACGCGGCAGTCGCGGGCATCGGATGGGGCATGAACCCCGAACCGCTGGTCCGCGCGCCCTTGGCCGACGGTCGATTGCAGACTCTTTTACAAAACGCGCCGCTGGATGTTGCCCTGACATGGCAGATCGGGCGCGTTCTGGCCCCTGCCCTGACTCCGTTGACCCGCGCCATCCGGCAGGCTGCTGCAAAGCACTTGATCCCCGTGACAGGCCGCCGGATAAAGGGCCAAACCTCGGAGTAACCTCATGTTTTCACGCGACGCTCTCAGCTATGACCCGATCCCTCTGCCGGATCGCTGCGAGATCACCGATGCCCGGATGCAGGAGGCCGCGCTGGCCTTCCATGACAAGATGCGGCAGCGCCACACCGTGCGCGATTTCTCTGACCGTCCGGTCGCCAGAGAGGTGATTGAGACCTGCCTGCGCACTGCCGGCACCGCCCCATCGGGTGCCAATCATCAGCCCTGGCATTTTGCCGCCATCGCAGACCCCGCCCTGAAACAACGTATTCGCGAAGAGGCCGAAGAAGAAGAACGCCGCTTTTACGCAGGGGGTGCGGGGGATGAGTGGATCAAAGCGCTTGAGCCCATCGGCACCAATGCGGTCAAGGAACATCTGACCATCGCCCCATGGCTGATTGTGGTCTTTGCCCAGCGCTGGGGAGAGTTCGAGGACGGTACGCGCTATAAGAACTACTATGTGCCCGAAAGCGTGAATATCGCCACGGGGTTCCTGCTGGCCGCGCTGCATCACGCCGGGCTGTCGACGCTGACCCATACGCCCAACCCCATGAAATTCCTCAATGGCGCATTGGGGCGCCCTGCCTCTGAAAAGCCGACGATGATAATCGCGGTTGGGCATCCGTCAGAGAATGCAACGGTCCCTGCGGTGGCCAAGCTGAAAAAGCCTTTGGACGAGATCTCGTCATTCTTTTGAGGCCTAACCTTCGGATGCCCCGATCGTTGCCTCTGTTGCCGGAGCGGCGATCCGGTAACACGCCACAGCCGCAATCAGACTGCAGATCACGATGAAGAAGACGGCCAGCGCGACCTCGTGCATATGCGCAATGGCCGCCAGCAAGGCAGAGATGGCGACACCAGACAATCGGGCAATGCTTTTGATCGCAGCCGATGCCTGAACGCGCTGGTCTTTGGGGGCGACGTCCAGAAAATACAGTTTGCGCGCGCCGCTGATGCCCGTCACGGCGACCGTTACGATGAACAGGGCAATGGCGTGCATATGCACATCGTGATCCAGCTTGAGGTAATGAAACGCCAACAGGACCGTCCCCGTCGCGGCCACCATGCAAGCCCCCGTCACCATGACGGCGCGATGCGATTTCATGTTCACGAATTGCCACAACGGGGCCGATACCAGATACCCGGAGGCCGACGATATGATCATGGCCGTCAGCCCTTTGGCCGAGGTATGATGTGCCTCGGCGGCGATCAGGGCGAAGAACGGGACTGACAGCGTTATGACAACCAGCGGCATGCGCATGACCAGGTAGCGGCGAAACCAGGCATAATCGAACATGTCGATGACAGCTTGCGCATTGGCCCTGAGCGAGAGCCGGGCCACAGGTTCTTTCCCGGTTGATGCGCTCGGGGTCTTGCCGATCTCGGACAGCGCCAGAATGCACAGCGCCGAAAACACGAAGAACGCAAAGGACACGGCAATGACCGCCGAATGGCGCGAGAAGGGCGGATTGTCCTTGGTGATCTCGTGAACCAGCAGCGCCAGCGCAATCGCGACCGAACCGCCTGCCCCAAGCTGCAGATAGTGCA
Source organism: Ruegeria sp. L12 (assembly GCF_056531745.1). Lineage (NCBI taxonomy): Bacteria > Pseudomonadati > Pseudomonadota > Alphaproteobacteria > Rhodobacterales > Roseobacteraceae > Ruegeria > Ruegeria sp. L12. The sequence goes on along the minus strand of NZ_JBQFMH010000003.1, from coordinate 223,961 downwards.
TCACCATCCGGGATTTGGACTGCACATGATCGCCGATCAGATCGGTAAACATGAGGTTCTGGATCTCGGTGACCAGACCAATAAGAAAAAAGATCAGCAGAAAGGCCACCGCTATCGCGGGCACAAAGCCGGTCGCCGCAATCGCCATGGCGATCAGCAGGCACACACCAACCGCAAACTCCGTCATTGCGATGCCGCGCTTTTTCCTGGGCTGGGCAGCAATTGTCCGGGCCAGAAAGAAATCCGCAATCAAACTGCCGACCATACGGACCGAGACCAAAGCCCCCGCCACAAACATCGGCAATTCGAAGGACACGGCCAGAAACGGCAACACCACCGACGGGCTGCCCAATGTCCACGCGACCTGAGACAGAATGCTCTGCCCGGTCAGGACCGGGACGTTGCGCTTTGCCAATTCTGTCGCGTTTTTCGCCATGTTTCGCGGCAGCACCTGCCGCAACACCGATATGCGCGCAGGCCAGTCCCAGTTTCAGTTTCCGGGTCCCAGCCTATTCTGAACGCGAATGTCGGCCAAGTACCGCTGAAAAAGCCTGAAACGAAAAAGCCCGGCCTAACCGGCCGGGCTGAAAACCAATGGGGCGCGAAAGGTCAGAGCTGCGCCATGACCTCGTCTGTGGCCTCGAAATTGGTGGTGACACGTTGCACGTCATCGTCGTCTTCCAGCGCGTCAACCAGCTTCATCAGCTTTTGCATGTCTTCCAGACCCAGTTCGGTCGTGGTGGTGGGCTTCCACACCAGCTTGGTGGATTCGGATTCACCCAGCGCCTCTTCCAGCGCGTTCGACACATCGTTCAGATCGGTATCGGCGCACCAGATGATGTGACCATCATCCGAGCTTTCGACATCCTCGGCACCGGCCTCGATGGCTGCTTCAAAAATGGTGTCCGCATCGCCTGCGTCCGCCTGATAGACAACCTCACCCTTGCGGTCGAACATGAACCCGACCGAGCCGGTCTCACCCAGATTGCCGCCGTTCTTGGAAAAGGTCGAACGTACAGTGGATGCGGTGCGGTTGCGGTTGTCGGTCATCGTCTCGACGATCACGGCCACGCCGTTGGGGCCGTAACCCTCATACCGGATTTCTTCGTAATCGTCGCCCTCACCGGCTACCGATTTCTTGATCGCGCGGTCGATCACGTCCTTGGGGACCGAGTTCGACTTGGCCTCTTTTACGGCCAGACGCAGACGTGGGTTCTTGTCGGGATCGGGATCGCCCATCTTGGCGGCGACGGTGATCTCTTTCGACAGCTTGGAAAACAGTTTGGACCGCGCGGCGTCCTGACGTCCCTTGCGGTGCTGGATATTGGCCCATTTGGAATGGCCTGCCATGGTGCGTCCTCGTTATTCGTGATTGCGTGTTCGGCGCTCATATAGACGTTTGCGGGGGGCAGGATCAAGGGATCGGCTTGCCCCAACATCCTGTGCGGCTATGGTGGCGACATGACGACAGATCAGATCATTCTTTTTTCCCTTTTCATCGCCGTGTTCGGAATGCTGCTGTGGGGCAGGTTCCGGTATGACCTTGTGGCCTTCACCGCCCTGATGATTGCAGTTACGCTGGGAGTTGTCCCGGTCGACAATGCCTTCGCCGGGTTCGGACACCCTGCCACGATCATTGTCGCGTTGGTGCTTGTGGTTTCTGCCGGTCTGGTGCGGTCAGGAGCGGTGTTCATGATCACGCGAACACTGGTCGATGCCTCGCGAGGCCTCGGCGCCCATATCGCGCTGATGGGCGGGATCGGTGCCGTCTTGTCGGCCTTCATGAACAATGTAGCGGCGCTGGCGCTGTTGATGCCGGTCGATATCCAGACCGCCCGCAAGGCGGCGCGCCCGGTGGGCCTGTCGCTGATGCCGCTGAGCTTCGCCACCATTCTTGGAGGGATGGCAACGTTGATCGGGACACCGCCGAATATCATCATTGCCTCGATCCGGGCCGAAACACTGGGGGAGCCGTTCCAGATGTTCGATTTCGCCCCCGTCGGCGGGATCGCGGCCATTGCCGGTCTGGCCTTTGTGGCGTTGATCGGCTGGCGTCTAATCCCCAACCGCGGCGTGCAACAGGAGACCTCGGAGGTTCTGGCCGAATACATCGCCGAACTGACCGTTCCGCCCGGGTCACCGCATATCGGCAAGCGGGTCAGCGAGCTGTATGAAGCGGCCGAGAAATCCGACGTGGCCATCATCGGTCTGATCCGGGACGGCAAGCGCCGCTATGGCCGTTCGGCCCACGCGACCTTGCACGAAGGCGATGCGCTGGTGCTGGAGGCGCGGCCCGAAGCGCTGGATGAATTCCGCGCCGCGCTCAATCTGGATTTCTCGGATACGCGGCGGCAGGAAGTGCTGACAGCCGAGGGCGACGGGCTGGAGGTGATCGAGGTTGTCGTCCCCGAAAGCGCCCGCATCACCGGGCGCACCGCGCAGGCGCTGGGGCTGGCGTGGCGGCAAAGTACCGTGCTGATGGGCATCTCGCGTCAGGGGCGCCGCATTAGTGAACAGGTCCGCAAGACCGAGGTCGAGCCGGGTGATATCCTGCTGCTGCTCTGCTCGCGTGACCGCAGCGCGGATGTGACCGAATGGCTGGGCTGCCTGCCGCTGGCGGAACGCGGGTTGAACGTGACGGCCAACGATAAGGCGTGGCTGGCCATCGGCCTGTTCGCGGCGGCTGTGCTGGCCGCCAGTATCGGGCTGATCTATCTGCCCATCGCCTTGGGTCTCGTGGTTGTGGCCTATGTTCTGACCAAGATCATGCCGATTGCGGATATCTACAATCACATCGAATGGCCTGTGGTCGTCCTGCTGGGCTCGATGATCCCGCTGGGCAGTGCGCTGGAAACCTCGGGCGGGACCGAGTTGATCGCCAACGCCCTGATCCAGTTGACCAACGGGCTGCCTGCATGGGCCATTCTGACGGTGCTGATGGTGGTCACGATGACCCTGTCGGACGTGCTGAACAACACGGCCACCGCCATTGTCGCAGCGCCAGTCGGTATCCAGATGGCGCGCACGCTCGATGTCTCGCCCGATCCGTTCCTGATGACAGTGGCCGTGGCGGCCTCGGCTGCGTTCCTGACCCCCATCGGGCACAAGAACAACACGCTGGTTCTGGGACCCGGAGGATATCATTTCGGCGATTACTGGCGCATGGGCTTGCCGCTGGAGGTATTGATCATCGCTGTCTCAATCCCCTCGATCCTTGTGTTCTGGCCGCTTTGAAGGCTAAAGGCTGCGCATGAAACGCTTTCTGATCCTGCAACTGCGCCCGGAAACCGACGCGTCAGATGCCGAATATGCCTCGATTCTGGATAAAACCGGGCTGGTCCCGGCGCAGACCCATCGCATCCGGCTGGATTGCGAAGACCTGCCCGAAGGGCTGGATGTGACCGACTATGCCGGTGTCATCGTGGGCGGCGGGCCGGGCTGTGTCAGTGACGATCCGGCCAGCAAATCCGCACTGGATGCACGGATTGAAGGCGCGATCATGGGGCTGATGCCGCAGATCACCGCGCAGGATCACCCGTTCATGGGCTGCTGCTATGGCCTGGGTATACTGGCTGCGCATCTGGGCGGCGATGTCAGCAAACGGCAGTATGGCGAACCGGTCGGGCCTTCCGATTGTCGCCTGACCGAGGATGGTGCAGCGGACCCTTTGACCGCTGGCCTGCAACCGGAATTCGAAGCCTTTGTCGGACACAAAGAGGCCGTGCAATCCCTACCCGATGGCTGCGTGCATCTGGTGGCCTCGGACCCCTGTCCGTTTCAGATGATCCGCTGGGGGCAAAATGTCTATGCCACTCAGTTCCACCCCGAAGCGGATGCCAAGGACTTTGAACAGCGCATCCATATCTACAAGGATCACGGCTATTTCCCGCCAGATGATGCGCAAGGTTTGATCGATATGTGCCACGCCGCTGATGTCACGCAGCCGGGCGAAATCCTGCGCCGGTTTGCGCAGCGTTATGGCTGACCCCACGACGCGGTTGCCTGATCCGTGACCCCTCGCCTAGGCTGACGGCACAACCGCCGCAACCGATCCGAGGGGCCATCGCATGACCACCAATACCGCAGACGCGATCATTGTCGGCGCGGGCCTGGCCGGGCTTGCCGCCGCAGCCGAGTTGGGCGACCGGGGCAAGCGGGTTATCGTTGTGGATCAGGAGCCAGAGCATTTCCTGGGCGGACAAGCGTTCTGGAGCCTTGGCGGGCTGTTCATGGTCGACACCCCGGAACAGCGCCGTATGGGCATTCGCGACAGCCACGATCTGGCCCTGCGCGACTGGATGGGCAGTGCGCAGTTCGACCGGGACGAGGACGCGTGGCCGCGTAAATGGGCTGAGGCCTATGTAGAATTTGCCGCTGGTGAGATGCGCCCATGGCTGCATGCGATGGGCCTGCGCTGGTTCCCGGTAGTTGGCTGGGCCGAGCGCGGCGGATCCTATGCGGATGGTCACGGCAACTCGGTCCCGCGCTTTCATATCACATGGGGCACCGGGCCCGGTGTGCTGGAACACTTCGTCCGCCGTGTGCAAGAGCACATCAGCGCCGGGCTGATACAGTTGAAATTCCGCCATCAGGTCAGCCACATCATCATGCAGAACGGCTGTGCCAAAGGCGTTTCCGGAGAGGTTCTGGCCGACGATACCGCCCAGCGCGGCGGCAAGACCAACCGCGATGAAGTGGGTGAATTCGAGGTCTACGCGCCTTCGGTCATCGTCACCTCGGGCGGAATCGGCGGCAATTTCGAGATGGTGCGCAAAAACTGGCCACGCGACCGGCTGGGGGAACCGCCAAAGGATATGGTCGCAGGAGTGCCGTTCCATGTGGATGGCCGGATGATTCCGATCGCCGAGAAGGCGGGCGGGCATGTCATCAACGGCGACCGGATGTGGCACTATACCGAAGGCGTGCGCAACTGGGATCCGATCTGGCCCGCACATGGCATTCGCATCCTGCCCGGCCCAAGTTCGATGTGGTTCGACGCGCGCGGCAACCGGCTGAAGCCACCTTGTCTGCCGGGGTTCGATACGTTGGGCACGCTGCGCGAAATCCTGAAAACCGGTCACGAATACAGCTGGTTCGTCCTGACGCAGAAGGTGATCAAGAAGGAATTCGCCCTTTCGGGCTCGGAACAAAATCCCGATTTCACCTCGGGCAGTTGGAAAGAAGTGATCCGTCAGCGCATCCTGTCCGGCTCGAAAGCCACAGGTCCGGTCGAGGCTTTCAAGGCAAAGGGCGAGGATTTCATTGTTGCCAACACGTTGACCGAACTGGTTACCGGCATGAACCAGCTGGGCGGCGGATTGATTGACGAGGCCCATCTGCGCGCCCAGATCGAGGCGCGGGATTCTCAGGTCGACAACCCGTTCTCGAAAGACGCACAGATGATGGCGATCCTCGCGGCGCGCAATTACCGGGGCGACAAGCTGATCCGCACCGCCAAACCGCACAGGTTCCTTGATCCGTCAAACGGCCCGCTGATCGCGGTCAAGCTGCATGTACTGACCCGCAAATCGCTGGGCGGATTGCAGACCAATCTCGACAGCCAGATGATCGGTGCAGACGGTCAGGTCGTCCCCGGCCTGTTTGCAGCCGGTGAGGTTGCAGGTTTCGGCGGCGGCGGCTATCACGGCTATAACGCGCTGGAGGGCACGTTTCTGGGCGGTTGCATCTTCTCGGGCCGCAATGCCGGACGGTCGCGCGCCGTAGCCTGATTACGGGGTGCGGATGAATTTCAGAACCGGCTCGCCCGCGGCATCCAGCAAGACCAGACCGTCGCCTGCAACGGCATAGGTGGTCACGCCTTGCAGGGCGGCGAAAAACTGGTCTTCGACCTCTTCCATCGCTGGCGGGCAGGCCATCAGGGTAGCCGCCATATTGTCAGGAAACTCCAGACGATCCCGGGTAATTTCGGCTTGCCCCGTAAACCGGTTGCAGCCTCCGAAACCGCCAAAAGAGCCGCCCTGCCCGAAGGACAATTGCGGTGGGCGCTCGGCCTGTACGACCGCGCCATTGATGCCGATTGCGGTCCAGTCGGTGTTTTCAAGCATCACTGCATCCTGACTGCCGGCCTGCACCAGCACAAGATCGGCGCTATCCCCCGAACCGTTGGTCAGCACTGGATGAACGGTGTCGGTGGTAAACAACAGTTCACCATCACGATAGACCGATCCGCTTATGGCATAGGTCATCCCGTCGCGGATCAGCGCGTCGTCAAAGCTCAGCTCAAACTCGGCGGGCACACCGGTCAGCGCATAACGTTGCGAGGCCAATGTCACCGCAGGCGCATCCGCGCGTGAGATATCCTGTAACTCGACATAAAGCGTCGCGTCTTCCGGCAAGGCAATCCGTTCGCGATATGTCGCGGTCCCGGTCACCGATCCGGCTTGGCTTTGGCTGCCCAGCAGGGCCAGTATGACTGCTCCGGCCACAATGGCCTGTCCGAGTTTGGGAAACGGCATGATCCCATCCTTTCGCGTGCGTCGTTACCGAAAAGATTGTGACCAGATTATCGTTTACAAGACCTGTCCCCCTCGGGTCGGCGATTCCGCGCCGGTGCTACAGGGGCCAGATGAGCGGAATCAGCAGCGACGCCAGCAAGCCCACCGTCAGGTTGAGCGGCACGCCGACTTTCAGAAAATCGGTGAACCGGTATCCTCCGGGGCCATAAACCATCATGTTGGTCTGATAGCCGATGGGCGTTGCGAACGACGCCGAGGCCGCCACCATCACCGCCACAACCAACGGGCGCGGGTCGATCCCCACCGCCTGCGCCAGCGAAATGGCGATGGGTGTTACGACGACGGCCACCGCGTTGTTCGACACCAGCTCGGTCAGGATCGAGGTCAGCAGGTAAACCGCCCAGATGATCAGGAACGGCGGCAACATGCCCAGCCCGGGGGCCACGGCCTCGACGATCAGAGAAACCGCGCCGGATTTGTCCAGCGCGGCCCCAATCGCCAGCATCGCAAAGATTAACGCCAACAGGCGGCCTTCGACGAAGGAAAACGCCTCATCCGCATCAATACAGCGAGTCACCAGGACCACCGCGACGGCGATGATCGACAGCAGCAGGATCGGCGCGACCCCCAGCCCGGCCAACGCGACAATCCCGACCAGCGCCCCAATGGCAATCGGGGCGTGGCTGCGCCGGAACGCGCGGGCCGAGGGTTGGGTGACGTCGACCATATCCATGTCGGCGGCCAGTTTCTGGATATCCGCAGGCGAACCTTCCAGCAGCAGGGTATCCCCTACGCGCACGGTCAGATCGTCAAGTTGACGCCCGATGTTCTGGTTCCGGCGATGCACCGCCAGCACATACACACCATAACGACGGCGCAGACGCATCGCGCCCAGCGTCCGCCCGACCATCCGACAGCCCGGCGTGATCAGCACCTCAACGGTCTTGGTCTCAACCGCCGAGACCTGATCGACCCGCTTGAGCTCCTTGTTGCTCTGCAGGCTCAGAAGCTCGGTCATTTCGGTGCGCAGCACCACCCGGTCCCCCACGCGCAGCTCAACCCCTTTGAGGTTGCGCCGCAGCGACTCGTCACCCCGGATCACGTCGATCAGGCGCACGCCGGGACGTTTGAACAACTGCACGCCGATCACCTCGCGCCCGATCAGGTTGCTGTCCGGGGGAATGACGGCCTCGGTGAAAAACTTCATTCTGGAGCGGTCACTCAGCAGGTCGGCCATGCTGTCGCGATTGGGCAGCAGGCGCGGCGCGATGAAACGCAGATAGACCATGCCATAGATCACAACGGCGATGCCCAGCGGGGTCACCTCGAAGATGGTAAAGGCCGTCATGCCCTGTGCGCGGGCCACGCCGTCAACCAACAGGTTGGTTGAGGTGCCGATCAGCGTCAGAGTGCCGCCCAGAATGGCCGCATAGCTGAGCGGGATCAGCAATTTGGAGGCCGGAACGTCCAGCGTCCGTGCGATCTGAATGAAGACGGGGATCATCACCACCACAACGGGCGTGTTCGAAACAAAGGCCGAGGCGATGACGACAAAGCCCATAAGCAACCCGATGGCGATGCGCGGATTGACCTGCGCCTGCTTCTGCGCGGTCGAGGTAAAGGCATCCAGCGCCCCGGTCCGCACAAGCGCGCCCATGATGATGAACATGGCGCCAATGGTCCACGGCGCGGGGTTCGACAGCACCGCCAGCGCACTTTGATACGGCAGAATGCCGGTGGCCAGCATCAGGGCGACGCCGCCGATGGCCACCACTTCGGTCGGGTAGACCTCGCGCAGGAACATGACGAACATGCCCGCAACGATCATCAGCGCCACGATTGCGCTGCCCATCTCTGTCAGTTGAAGGAATTGCATTCTTGGTATTCTGTCCGAACCCTGGCCTGGCATACGCGCCTGAACGTCAGTGTCTCGCATTGCGCGCAGCAGAGCAAGCCTGACGTGGTTTTCAGAGGCCAGCTTGCTGCAATCGCCCGCCAATGCGGACCATCTGCACAGATTTTGCGCGCCCGTCGCGGTCGTCGGTTTCGACGAACACGCCGCTCAGCGTGGCCTCGCCATTTGCGGGCGTGAACCGGGCTTTGGGCATCCCGGTTATGAACCGGCGCATCGGTTCCAGTTTATCCATGCCGATGACCGAGTCATAATCGCCGCACATCCCCGCGTCGGTCAGATAGGCGGTGCCATTCGGCAGGATCTGAGCGTCCGCTGTGGGCACATGCGTATGCGTCCCCACCACAAGGCTGGCACGGCCATCGCAGTAGTGACCCATCGCCATCTTCTCCGAGGTCGCCTCGCAATGCATGTCGACAATGATGGCGTCCGCCTGCCCGCCGCGCGGGTGCGATTTCAGTATCGGTTCAACGCCCGAGAACGGGTCGTCAAACGGCCGTTTCATAAAGACCTGCCCTAGCACCTGCACCACCAGCACTTTGCGCCCGCCCGGTGCGGTGAACAGCCGATGTCCCCGCCCCGGCGCACCTTTCGCAAAGTTCACCGGGCGCACGATGCGCGGCTCTTTCTCGATGAATTGCAGCATGTCTTTCTGGTCGAACGCATGATCACCCAGCGTCACACAATCCGCGCCCGCATCCAGCAGCAGTTTGGCATGATCGCCGGTCAGGCCCATCCCGTTCGAGGCGTTCTCGCCATTGACCACAACGAAATCCAGCCGCCATTCATCACGCAGACGTGGCAAATGCTGCTGTATGGCCGCACGCCCCGCGCGGCCCATCACGTCACCCAGAAAAAGTATCTTCATACCAGCGGTCCTAGAGCCAGTCGGCAACAAAAACAACAGAATACCGGGCCGTTACCGTTCTTGTCGCTCGGGACGTTGTTTCAGAAGCTCAGCACGCGGCTTTCGGTGATCACCATATCCAGCGGCTGGTCGGTTGGCTCCAGCGGCAGGCCCTCGTCTTCCTGCGCATCGAAGGCAAAGCCGATGGCCAGCGTCGGGCGCTTGGCGCGCAGGCCCTCCAGCGTGCGGTCATAGAACCCGCCGCCATAGCCCAGCCGCCCGCCCTTCGCGTCGAATGCCACCAGCGGCACGATCAGGATTTCCGGGTCAAAGTAATCATCCACCTCGGGCACCATAGCGCCAAACGGTCCGTCTTTCAGGACCCCTTCGGGCGTCCAGCGCGAAAAGCGCAGCGGTTGGCCTGCGGCCTGAATGACCGGCACACCAACCGGGCCGTAGGCGGCAGCCTCGGCCATGGCGGGCAGCGGGTCGATCTCGGTGCGGATGGGCATGTAGCCCGAGATGGGAACGCCACGGTGCCCGGCCAGAACCTCGGACAGGCGGCCTGCCGCACCCGGTGGCCGCGCGTCAAAGGCGGCCTTGCGGCGGGCGAAGGCAGCCTTGCGGGCCGCCGCCTTGATTTCAGTCAGATCGGTCGTATCGGTCACAGTAGCACCACGCTGGCCAGCCCCAGGAATATGAAGAACCCCATGACATCCGTTGTGGTGGTCACAAAAGTCCCCGACGCCAGCGCCGGGTCAACGCCCAGACGGTCCAGCACAACCGGTACTACCGTACCTGCAAAGCCCGCGATGATCATGTTCACGACCAAGGCCGACCCGATCACGACACCCAGTAGCGGAGAATCGAACCACATCATACCCACCGTGCCCAGCACGATGGCAAAGCATAAGCCGTTGAGCATCCCGACCAGCAATTCCCGCCGGATAACGCGGCCCACGTTCGAGCTCGTCAAGTCACGCGTTGCCAGCGCGCGCACCGCGACCGTCAGCGACTGCGTGCCCGCATTGCCGCCCATCGACGCCACGATGGGCATCAGGATCGCCAGCGCCACCAACTGGTCAATTGCCGCCTCGAACTGCGAGATCACCAGCGACCCACAGATCGCGGTAACCAGATTGACCCCCAGCCATGGCAACCTCCGCTTGCTGGTCGCGGCCACGCTGTCCGAGATCGAGCTTTCGTCCGAAACACCGGCGAGGCGCAGCATGTCCTCTTCGTATTCCTCGTCCAGCACCACCATCGCATCATCGATGGTGATCACGCCGACCAGACGCCCGTCGGTATCCACCACCGGGGCCGAGATCAGGTGATACTGATTGAACGCATAGGCGACGTCTTCTTCGTCCTGATCGACCGGGATGATGTGGAATTCTTCTTCGGCAATGTCCTGCAGCAAAACTTCGCGCCTGGTTGCCATCAGCTTGCCCAGCGTGATCTGTGCAACGGGTTTCAGCCGTGGATCGACCAGAATGACATGATAGAATTGCTCGGGCAGATCGTCGTTGGCGCGCATGAAATCGATGGCCTGCCCCACCGTCCAGTGCTCGGGCGCCATGACCACTTCGCGCTGCATGAGACGGCCTGCCGAGTTCTCGGGATAGGACAGCGCCTGTTCCGCTGCGATCCGCTCGGAATCTTCCAGAGCGTCCAGAATGGTCTCTTGCTGCGGCTCTTCGAGGTCTTCCAGCAGGTCGACGACATCGTCGCTTTCCATGTCCCGCACAGCGTCTGCCAGCACGTCGGGGTTCAGGATATCGATCACCTCTTCCCGAACCGACTCGTCAAGTTCGGACAGGATGTCGCCGTCAAATTCCTTGTCATACAGGCGGATCAGCCGGGATCGCTCATAAGGGTCGATCTGTTCCAGAAGGTCGGCGATGTCGGCCGCGTGCAGCGGATCCATCAACTCGATCAGCTTGTCGCGGTCCTCGACCTCCACCGCATAGAGGATGGCCGCAACGGTTCGCATGTCCAGCGCGTAGGCGTCTTCGTCCCGGGGCTGATCGTGTCCGGCTTCATCAATGCCTGTGGTCATGCTCTGCCCCTCATTCCGCGCGATTGCTTCTTGATAGAAGAAGCAGCTACCGGAAAACAATGACAATGCTCGGATTTACCCACATCTTTCGCCCCCCTATGCTGAAGAACGGTCCAAAACACGCGGAGAACAGGGAAAATGGCGCAAAAGACGCTTTTGAAAGGGCGCGTACTGAACTTTGAAGGATCGCCGTTCGAAGGCGAGCCGACCGATGCAGTAGCGTTGCACGAGGCACTGGTGATCGAGGACGGACGCATCGCAGCGTTGGGCACGGCATCCGATCTTGGGCGGGCGCATCCTGAGGCAGAGATCGTGAACTATGGCAGCCATCTGATCATGGCGGGTTTTATCGATCCGCATGTGCATTACCCTCAGACCGCGATGATCGCCAGTTGGGGCAAGCGACTGATTGACTGGCTGAACAGCTATACCTTTCCTGAGGAAATGAAGTTCGGCGACATGGCTTATGCGTCGGAGATCGCCAACCGTTATCTGGACCTGACCGCCGCCCATGGCACCACGACAATGTGCAGCTTTTGCACCATCCATCCCGAAAGCGTTGATGCATTTTTCACGGCAGCTCAGGCGCGGGGCCAGCGGGTGGTTGCGGGCAAGACCTGCATGGACCGTAACGCCCCCGAGGGTCTGCGCGACACCGCGCAAACGGCATATGATCAGTCGCAGGCGTTGCTGGAGAAATGGCACGGCATCGACCGGCTTTCTTATGCCATCACGCCGCGCTTTTCACCGACCTCGACGCCGGAACAGCTTGAGGCGATGGGGGCGCTGTGGGGGGAATACCCGCATTGCCTGATGCAGACCCACCTGAGCGAACAGACGGATGAGATCGAGTGGGTCCGGTCCCTCTTTCCCGATGCGCGGGACTATCTGGATACTTACGAGCAGTTTGGTCTGTTGCGCAAGAACGGGCTTTATGGCCATGTCATCCACCTAGAACAGCGCGAGCGGGATCGGTTGCGTGAGATGGACGCGGCGCTGATCCATTGCCCGACCTCGAACACGTTCATCGGGTCGGGATTGTTCGATATGGCCGGCTTGATGCGCGAAGGCCATCGTGTCGGGCTGGCCACGGATACCGGCGGCGGGTCCAGCTTTTCCATGCTGCGGACTATGGCCGCGGCTTATGAGATCGGTCAGCTGCGTGGTGTCCCGCTGCATCCGGCACAATTGCTGTGGCTGGGGACCATCGGCTCGGCCCGGACACTGCATATGGACGATTGCATCGGCAATGTCGCAGCTGGGATGGAGGCGGATCTGGTCGTGCTTGATCTCGCCTCGACCCCGGCAATCGCGCAGCGTGAAGCCTGTGCAGAGGATTTGTGGGAAGCGGTGTTTCCGACCATCATGATGGGGGATGACCGGGCGGTGGCCGATGTCTGGATCGGTGGCTCAAAGGTGCAAGCGTAAGAGGGACGCGCTTGCAGCGCGTGCCTCCGGCGGAAGTATTTGGGCCAGATGAAGGTCCGATCCGCTAGTCAATCAGGGCGCGCGCGAGACGGTTTTGCGTTTCGATGGCCTTTGGCAGATCGATTGTGGCGATCTGACCATCGCGGACGATCTGGCGGCCCTCCACAAAGAGATGTTTGACACGGGTTGGTCCCGCAAGCAGCAGGGCCGCCGGATCCCAGCTGCCGGCGCTTTCGATGCCAGTTACATCCCAGATGGCAATGTCGGCGCGTTTACCTTGCATCAGTCGGCCACAATCGGGGCGGTTCAGAACATCCGCGCCACCGCGCGTAGCTATCTCGAGCGCTTCGCGGGCCGACATGGCGTCGGCCCCGTTCGCGACCCGTTGCAGCAGCATGGTCTGGCGAGCCTCTGACACCAGATTGCTGCAATCGTTGCTGGCCGATCCATCAACCCCGAGCCCGACCGGAACACCCTGATCGCGCATCGCACGGATTGGGGCGATGCCCGAACCGAGGCGGCAGTTGGAACAGGGGCAATGGGCAACACCTGTTCTGGTACGCGCAAAGAGATCGATCTCGGCCCCGTCGAGTTTCACGCAATGGGCGTGCCAGACATCCGATCCTGTCCACCCGAGGTCTTCGGCATATTGGCCGGGGCGGCAGCCGAACTGGGCCTGCGAATAGGCGATATCTTCATCATTCTCGGCAAGATGCGTGTGCAGCATTACGCCTTTATCGCGGGCCAGAAGAGCCGCGTCGCGCATCAGTTCACGGCTGACAGAGAACGGAGAGCACGGAGCCAGACCGACACGGCACATCGCCCCATCGGAAGGGTCATGGAAGGCATCGACGACGCGGGTCATATCCTCGAGAATAGCCGCCTCGGCCTCGACCAGCGCATCGGGCGGCAGGCCCCCATCGCTTTCGCCGATGCTCATCGCGCCACGTGTGGGGTGAAACCGCAGACCCAGTTCGGCAGCGGCGTGGATCGTATCCTCGAGCCGCGCGCCATTCGGATAAAGGTACAGGTGATCGGAACTGAGCGTACAGCCCGACAGCGCCAGTTCCGCAAGGCCGATCTGGGCGGAGACAAACATCTCTTCTGGGCCAAAGCGGGACCAGATCGGATAGAGCGTTTGCAGCCAGCCAAACAGCAGCGCGTCCTGCCCGCCGGGCACCGCGCGTGTCAGGGTCTGATAAAGATGGTGATGCGTGTTCACCAATCCGGGCGTCACCACACATCCCGAGGCATCATGAGTCTCTCCGACAGTGGTCAGGCTATGGCCAATCCGGGCGATTTGCCCGTCTCGGATCAACAGATCGGCACCCGCCAGCTCTTGCCGCGAGTCGTCCATCGTCAGGATCAGATCGGCGTTCTTAATCAGGAATTCGGTCATTTTCTTGCACTCCCGCATAGGCCCGTCTCATGCGTGAAGTGCAGGGCTGGTGGAAAACGGGCGTAAGAACCAGCCATATATAGTTTAAGGATTCCGTGGCATGACGGCAACCGAATTTAGTACTGACGCAGGATATCCAGTGCAGCAGCATGCAGTTCACGTGTGGCAGCCGCCAGTACGCGCCCACCTTCATGAACGGGGTTGCCCTGCCAGTCGGTGACGACACCCCCCGCAGCTTCGATCACTGCGATCGGGGCCTGAATGTCATAGGCATTCAGCCCGGCCTCGATCACCAGATCGACCTGCCCCGCTGCCAGCAGCGCATAGGCATAGCAATCCATCCCATAGCGGGTCAGTTTTGCCTGCGAGGCAACTGCCCGGAATGCGGCGCCCTCTGCCTCGGACCCGACCTCGGGGAAAGTTGTGAATACAATCGCCTGATCCAGCGAGCGTGTCGGACGCGTCGCAAGCTCAGTGTGGCCCAGGGGACCTTGAACAAAGGCCTGCCCGCCGCCGCCGACGAACCGTTCGCCAATATAGGGCTGGTCGATCACACCCAGCATCGGGCCGGTCTCATCGCTCAGCGCAATCAAGACACCCCAGGTCGGTGTGCCGCTGATAAAGCCGCGCGTGCCGTCAATCGGATCCAGCACCCAGACGCGCCCACTGGTGCCGATGCTTTGTCCGAACTCTTCGCCAAAAATGCCGTCGTCGGGCCGGTGTCTGGCAAGAACCGCGCGCATGGCTTGTTCAGCCTCACGATCCGCAACGGTCACCGGATCAAACCCATCGGCAAGCTTGTTGTCCGTTTGCAGGTTGGTCTGACGGAAATACGGTAGAATGGCCGCCCGCGCCGCGTCGGCCATTTTTTCTGCGATCTCAAGATCACTTAGTGGGGCGTGTTGCATGGCAATTCCGTGCGGTTATCGCCCCGCGAAGTCAAGTCGATTGTATCAGGCGACGTCGCTGAGTACGCGGGCCAGTTCAAACAGCCGGCGGCGCTGGTTTTCCGGAATGGCGTAATATGACCGCACCAGATCGAGCGCTTCCTTGTCGCCCATCAGGTCGGCAGGCACGGATTTCTTATCGGCGTCCGATTTCTGCGTTTCTTCCAAACCTTCAAAGAAGAAGCTGACCGGTACATCCAATGCCTCGGCAATGTCCCACAGGCGAGACGCGCTGATCCGGTTGGCACCCGTTTCGTATTTCTGGATCTGTTGAAACTTAATACCAACTTGCTGCGCCAACTGCTGCTGGGTCATGCCAATCAGCCAGCGGCGATGCCGGACGCGTTTGCCCACATGGACATCGACGTGATGGGTCATTGGTAGTCTCCTTTACACAAACACCTGTCCGGGAAAACGCGACAACAGCCGTCGCCGCCAAGTTAGCGGGTCGCTGCTTAAGAACTCCCTAATTCGGATCGTGCCCCCCGAACAGCACCATAGCAACAATATTGCCGCATTGATTATTTTTTTCAAGCGGGTTGAATCGCTTATCCGGTACAGTGGTTTGTGGTTGTACGCGCCGCAGACAGTCAAAGCGTTTCCCCAATCGAAACAATAGGCGCTCCATCTGCATCGAAATCCGACGGTATTTCTGATGGGAATTGACAAAGCGCCTCGCCGATACGCCTATGTCGATCAAAACGCGGAGAGCGACCATGCTGGCATATCATATCAGGACCAAAGGGGCCGCAGCGCAGTTGTGCGAGGTCGATCTGCCCGCCCCGGCCGAGAATCAGATTCGCGTCACAATCAAGGCATGCGGCCTGAACTTCGCGGACCTGCTGATGCAGAAGGGCACGTATCAGGATACGCCTGATGCGCCGTTTACGCTGGGAATGGAGATCGCCGGGATTGTTGATGAAATCGGAAACAATGTCACGAATCTAAGGCCCGGGGATCACGTTGCTGTCTATTCGGGTCAGGGTGGGCTGGCCGAATCAGGCGTTTTTGATGCCGCGCGGGCTGTTCCGCTGCCCGATTCCATGAGTTTCGAGGATGCTGCCGCAATCCAGATCGCCTATGGCACCAGCCATATCGCCCTGGATCACCGGGCCCGTCTGCAGCCGGGTGAAACGCTATTGGTGACGGGCGCCGCGGGCGGGGTTGGCCTGACCGCAGTTGAGATTGGCAAGCTGATGGGCGCGACGGTCATCGCGCAGGCGCGCGGTGCAGACAAGCTGGCCGTGGCGCAACAGGCCGGGGCAGATCACCTGATCGACGCGGACGAGGATCTGCGCGCGCGCGTTCTGGCACTGGGTGGCGCGGATGTCGTCTATGACGCGATCGGCGGCGATGTGTTCAAGGCCGCATTCCGCGCAACCAACCCCGAGGGCCGCATTCTGCCGATCGGATTTGCCGGTGGTGACGTGCCACAAATTCCTGCCAACCACTTGCTGGTCAAGAACCTCAGCGTGATCGGCGTCTATATCGGAGGGTATCTGACTTTCCGGCCCGAAGTGGTGTCCAAGAGTTTTGAAACCTTGTTCCGCTGGCATTCAGAAGGGAAAATCAAACCTCATATCAGCCATGTTCTGCCCCTGCAGGAGGCAGAACAGGGTCTTGAGTTGCTGCGCGCTCGTAAATCCACCGGGAAAGTGGTCATTCAGATCAGCTGACGACCTTCAGCGGCTGTGCCCCCGGGCGCGAAAAGTTCTGGCGCAGCAGATTGGCAAGCTCACCCACATATTCTTCGCGCACGCGCTCGGCCCCGTAGAGGTTGATGAACTGTACCGGCAATTCCGGCAGCACGCCTGCATGATCGATCAACTCCTGATGGCTTGGCTGTGTGCCTTCCAGCAGTACACCCACGGCAAGATCGGCGCTGACCGTGGCCTCGACCGTGCGGTCCGAGTCGCTGTCGATGCTCATGTCCCACTCGATCCCCGCATCGTCCAGCGCCGAGACCGCAACCGGACGGAAGATGCAGTTCCGGCAGAACCCCAGACGCAGGGGCTTTTGCCGCCAGGCCGACCCGTTCAACGCCCCGACCCAGCGTAACGGCATGTGGTGCAGGGTTTCGGCCCCGTCACCTGCCCCGGATTCGGTTGTGACGATCAGATCGAACGCACCGCGCGCGAATTCATCTTTCAACTGGCGTGTGTTCGACGTCACGAGGTTGACACTGACCCGCGGAAAACTCGCATTGAAGCGCTGCAGTACCCGCGGGATGAACGGATGTACCACATCATGCGGCACGCCCAGCGTTACCTCTCCCTCAAAGGCCTGATCGGTCAGGCGTCCGATAACTTCGTCATTCAGCGCGATCATACGGCGGGCATAGGCCAGCAACTGCTCACCCGAAGCGGTCAGCGCGATGGTGCGGCCCGAACGATCCAGCAACTCAAGCCCCAGCAGTTCCTCCAGACGCTTGAGCTGCATCGAAACGGCCGATTGCGTCAGGTGCAGGAATCCAGCGGCCCGTGTCACGCCGCCGTAATCGGCAACCGCCACGAATGAGCGCAATGTGGTGATGTCCAGATTTCGCATCTTCACGATCCTTTATGAGTCAGTTCATAAACATTCATTTCCAAAATATGTCAGAGTGATCCATATAGATCAAGGAAATTGATTGAAGCTGTATGTTTCATCAGACAACCACGAAAGGGCAAAGATCATGACCCATATTGCTATCTCAACCCACCGCCCCGTTCGAAACAAGGCGTTTGGCAAACGGATGCTCGGCTTGCTCAACCTCGCCCGGCAGCGCCGCAAGCTTGCGCAACTTGATGATCGTGCGCTCGAAGATATCGGCATCACCCGCTCCGAGGCCGAGGCCGAGGCCAAGCGCCCGATATGGGATGCCCCGGACAGCTGGCAAAAACACCTGTATTAATTGAGAAATAAGAAGCATTTGGCGGCGTTTTCACAACTGCCGCCAAATTTGCTGACAGTTTTGCTGAGAATTGGTCCTAAAACTCTTGAAACACGGGCCGCACTCTCCGATATTTGCTGGGAAACCGGCCTGTAATCGCAGGCTGAGAACAGAATATTGAAGGGAGACCCTTTATGGCACAATTCGACACGATCCGGACGGCGACCGGTGCGCGCGCCGCCGAGATTGATGAGGGCCTGCGCGCCCATATGAACAAAGTCTATGGCACTATGTCCATAGGCATGCTGATCACCTTTGCGGTGGCCTGGGCCGTTGGCACCAGCCCGCAACTGCTGTCCATTTTCCGTGATCCGGTGACACTGAGCCCGAATATTCTGGGCTGGGTCGTGATGTTTGCACCGCTTGGCATGGTGTTTGCCTTCGGCGCTGCCATCAACCGCCTGTCCGCCGCCGGCGCGCAGCTATTCTTCTACGCTTTCGCAGCCGTCATGGGCCTGTCGATGAGCTGGATTTTCGTGGCCTTCACCGGCATCTCGATCGCGCAGGTATTCCTGGTGACCTCGATCGCCTTCGCAGGCCTGTCGCTGTATGGCTATGTGACCAAAAAAGACCTGTCCGGCATGGGCACCTTCCTGATGATGGGTGTGATCGGTCTGGTGGTTGCGATGATCATCAACCTGTTCCTGCAATCGCCCGCGATCATGTTCGCGGTGTCGATCCTGGGCGTGCTGATCTTCGCCGGTCTGACCGCCTATGACACGCAGAACATCAAGAACACCTACCTGCAGATGGCCCATGCGGGCGATCAGGAATGGCTGGGCAAAGCTGCCATCATGGGCGCGCTGAACCTGTATCTGGACTTCATCAACATGTTCATGTTCCTGCTGCAGCTGCTTGGAAACCGCGAATAACGCGGTTGCATATCGCAAGCCGAAGGGCGGGTCAGAAACGACCCGCCCTTTTTGTGCCCCCCAATGTCCGCTGCCTTTCTGTTTCCGACAGACATCTATCGGCTATTGCCGTTGCTGCATCAGGTTTACGATCTGCGCCTGAAACACCAACCCCAACGCCATGATATTCACCGAATGGCAGGATGGTGATGCGCAACAAAAAACCCCCGCCGCTATGGCGGGGGTCCGGGATGTACTGGGGTCATGCTCTGATCAGCTGCAGTTCAGCGGCACGGCAAAGCCCGAGCTGTTCTTGGACGAGCCCCGGCGATAGACCTGGCCCGCAGGCAGGCAGCCGGTAAAGCGTTCGGTCTGCGCGCCGAAGGCCGCGCCGATAGAATTATCGACCCGCGTGTCGCCCTCGGCGGTGCGCAGCACTGCGTACAGAGTGTTGTTCACCTCAACGGTGCTCAGCAACAAAGTAGTGCTTTGACCGGACATCTGAACGGCGGTGGTGTCGGTGCGGCCTCCGTTTTCGATCGCAACCTTCGCCAGCTTGGACGGGTCGGTTTCTTCCGAAGCAACCCGGACAGGCGGAAGCTCGGCCAGTTCTGCCGGGATATTCGTGGCTTCAGGCACAAATGCTGCGGTGCCTTTGACGTCAGAGATCGTGCGCGGTTCGCCATCAATGCCGGTGAACCCGACGCCTTCGCGGTTGAACGGGTCTTCACAGGCTGACAGGGTCAGAACGGCAAGGGCGGGCAACAGGATTTTTTTCATGGCGGTCAACATTTTGGAAAGGGTTGCTGAAGCGTAGCGGCAGGGAATGCGAAAAAGCAAGCCGCCGGAAGTCAGAACACCCGATTGCCTGATGCGCCCCTGCAACGCCCGTGGCACAGCCCAAACAGCAAAAAGGACCCTGCCCGGCAGAGTCCTTCTTAAAAATTCATGTCAGAGGGCAAGATTACTTGATCTTGCCTTCTTTGTACTCGACATGCTTCCGAACGACCGGATCGTATTTACGAATGGTCATTTTCTCGGTCATGGTGCGTGCGTTTTTCTTGGTCACATAGAAGTGGCCCGTGCCCGCGGTCGAGTTCAGACGGATCTTGATTGTCGTCGGCTTCGCCATGGTTATCTCCTGCGTCCGAAAAGGCAGGGCCCTTCGGTTGAATTCCTATGAGCGTGCGCTTTTACCCGCTCATGCGCCCGAGTCAACCGGATTCGACGGGTTCCCGGAACAATTCCTCGCTGACCGGGGCGCGTCTTTGCTTGGTGAGTTCACGGGTTTGTGATACCGTGCGCTGCAAACGGCCTGAGGGGGAAGGCCGTATACGGGTTCAGCAGTCATATTGGACGCTCACCCACCTGCACCGCTCACACTATTGCATTGATCCGGTCGTGTTTTCGACGGGGTGTGTTTGGGTTTTGCGTGTCGAAGCACGCGAAACGGCCACGGAGCCGGTCGCATAAGAGGTTCCGAACAACTTGAAGCTCAAAGGAGATATTCATGCCTGTTTTCATCACCTACGCCTCCTATTCGGCCGAGTCCGTCAAGGCGATCATGGCCAATCCGCACGATCGGACAGGACCCGTCAGAGCTCTGATAGAGAAAGCGGGTGGAAAGTTGATTTCCTTTTATATTACCACCGGCAGCAACGATGCGGTTGTGATCACTGACATGCCCGATGGCACCGATGCTGTTGCGGTCGGAATGGCTGTTACCAGCACGGGCGCGGTGTCCAGTATCGAAACCGTCCGGGCCTGGTCTGCCGAAGACTTTGTTTCGGTGGTCCAGAAAGCCGCTGCGCTGACCGAATCCTATACGCCACCAAGTGGCTGAGGAGATATGCGCGGAGGGCCTGTAAGCCGGATCCTGTTCCGGGGTTGCCCCCTTCGATGACCATTCCTCTAGGCCGCGCATTGCTGCGCGGCTCAAGCTGCCAACCCGGTCCCTCTCGGCCAAGGCGAGCCTAGCGGCGGTATCGGTTTGCGCCGACCGGCCCGCGCGGGGACCCTATTCGGCATTGCTCCCGGTGGGGCTTGCCGTGCCACCGCTGTTGCCAGCGGCGCGGTGGGCTCTTACCCCACCGTTTCACCCTTACCCTGGGCCGAGGCCCCTGGCGGTCTGATTTCTGTGGCGCTTTCCGTCGGGTTTCCCCGCCCGGGCGTTACCCGGCACCGTTGCCTTGTGGAGTCCGGACTTTCCTCTCGGGCCATGCGGCCCCAGCGGCCATCCGGCCCTCCGCGCACTGGGGTGGGTATGTTGTGCGCCCGGCGGCGTCAAGGGTGGTTGGGATGGTGAAGGGACCAGCCCCTTCTTGGCCTGCGGCCAATTCAACCCCGAGATATTTTTAGCCCGATGAAGAGGCGGATCAGATTGGATTTTGAGCCGGGCCGAGCGTTTTGAGATCATCGGGGTGCAAAGGGCCGCTGGCCCAGGGACGGTAGCGCAGGCGTGTCGATCTGAGCAGAGTGTCGTCGTCGACCGCTGCCGTATAGCCTCGCTTTTGCGCCAGTGTGTGGAAACTGTCCTGAGTTGGGTTGGCGGTGCCGCGCGGGGCGGCGATGCCCTGTAATTCCAGTCTCTGCCAGTCAAATCGAGGGCCCGGGTCGGTTTTGCGCCCGGGCGCCATATCGGAATGCCCGATGACACCTTCAGCGGCGATACTCCATCGGTCCATGATTTGCGGCAGCAGACGATCCAGAACAGCCATCTGAGGCTCGGCAAATGGGTGTGTGCCTGTATTATCCAGTTCAATGCCGATGGAGCGGGAATTTATGTCTGTTTGCCCGCACCACTCCCCTGCCCCGGCATGCCATGCGCGGTCATCTTCGCGCACCATCTGCCACAGCGTGCCATCAGACCCGATCAGATAATGGGCGGACACTTCGTGAGCCGGGTCGCACAGGCGTTCCAAAGCGGCCTGAGCGCTTTCCATGGCTGTATAGTGCAGCACGATCAGCGTCGGCTTCAGCCCACCCCGGCGGGGGCCGAAATTGGGCGATGGGTGCCAGATCGGGGGGCGCTCAGTTGTTGACGGCACTGCGGAACGGGCTGGGGTCCCAGCCGCAGGCATAGCCGTCGCCATCCGGATCCAGCCCTTTGCGATCACGCTGTGGACCGCCATTCGACAGGAACTCGATCTGGGCCTGATCGGGCGAGGCGAACTGCGCGCAGTTGCGCTGTGCCTTGGCCTGCAGATTGAACCCCGCGCGGCTGTAGAGCTGGGTGCCGACGGGGTTTGAGGTGCTCAGCGCGTATTGCACGATATTGGGCTGCCCGTCAGAGCCCCGGTCGGGTACCGCAGTCGGGGCGACAACCTCATAGGTTTGCCGGTTCTGCTCGATCCTCGCGGCATCGTCGTCGATGCTGCGCCGATTCGAGACGGCCGCAAAATCCTGCTCGTCCGAGATGGCGGTGTTGTTTGTGGCGGACAGAGGTGCGACGGGTGCGGCTTGTCCAGATGTGTTGGCCAGCGCAATTGCCGTTTGGTTTGCAATGTCAGACGCATCACCGGTCGGCACACCGTCGACTGTACCCTGCGCTGAAAGAGGCTGTTCCGAGATCGCCTCGGGCGGCAGAAGCGGATTGCCGGACAGGCCCTGACCCGCCAGTTCAGCCTCGCGCTGTGCCTGATATTCCGGCGTGTTGAACCCGCTGCCCGAAACGGGGGCAACGGTTTCACAGGCCGCTAACAGCCCAAGGGCCGGGATCAGAAGCGTTTTGCGCATTGGGCTGCTCCGGTTTTCTGATGTCGTTTCGGGCTTGAGGCTTACCACCATTTCCCGGGCTTGGCCACAAACCCGGCAGCGTTTTCCAGCGCATAGGCGGTGTTGAGCAGATCGCCCTCGTCCCAGGGACGCCCGATCAGTTGCAGACCCAGCGGCAAGCCTTGCTTGTCCAGCCCTGCAGGTACCGAGATGCCCGGAAGGCCGGCAAGGTTCACGGTCACGGTGAACACGTCGTTCAGATACATCTGAACCGGATCGGCCTCGGTCATCTCGCCCAGTCCGAACGAGGCCGACGGCGTGGCCGGGGTCAGGATGGCGTCGACGCCCGCGGCAAAGACGTCTTCGAAATCCTTCTTGATCAGGGTGCGGACGCGGCGGGCGCGGTTGTAATAGGCGTCGTAGAAGCCTGCCGACAGCACGTAGGTGCCGATCATCACTCGGCGCTGCACCTCGTGGCCGAAGCCTTCGGCGCGGGTTTTCTCGTACATCTCGGTGATGCCATCGCCCTGCGCCAGTTGCGCGCGGCGGCCATAACGCACGCCATCATAGCGCGCGAGGTTCGAGGATGCCTCGGCAGGGGCAATCACATAATAGGCAGGCAGCGCGTATTTGGTGTGCGGCAGAGAGATATCGACGATCTCGGCGCCCGCATCCTTCAGCATCGCAGCACCATCGGCCCACAGCTTTTCGATCTCGGCGGGCATGCCGTCCATGCGGTATTCCTTGGGGATACCGATTTTCTTGCCCTTGATGTCGCCGGTCAGCATCGCCTCGAAATTCGGGACGGCCAGTTCGGCGCTGGTGGAATCCTTGGGGTCATGGCCGCACATGGTTTCCAGCATGATCGCCGCATCGCGGACGTTCTTGGTCATCGGTCCGGCCTGATCCAGCGAAGAGGCGAAGGCGACGATGCCCCAGCGCGAGCAGCGGCCATAGGTCGGCTTGATGCCGGTGATGCCGGTGAAGGCCGCAGGCTGGCGGATCGAGCCGCCGGTATCGGTGCCGGTCGCCGCCAGACACAGGTCGGCGGATACGGCCGAAGCCGAACCGCCCGACGAGCCGCCGGGTGTCAGCTGCGCATCGTCATTGCCACGCCGCCACGGGCTGACCGCGTTGCCGTATACCGAGGTCTCGTTGGACGAGCCCATGGCGAATTCGTCCATGTTCAGCTTGCCCAGCATGACGGCACCGGCATCGGCCAGTTGCTGCGACACGGTGGATTCGTATTCCGGCTTGAAGCCTTCCAATATCTTTGAGGCCGCCTGCGACGGCACGCCCTTGGTGCAGAACAGGTCCTTGATGCCGATGGGCAGGCCGCACATCGACGGCGCATCGCCCGATTTGATACGTGCGTCCGCCGCCTTGGCGCGTTCCAGCGCGATCTCGGGGGTCTTGTGGACGAACGCGTTCAGCGCGTCGGCTTCATCAATCGCTTTCAAGCAGGATTCGGTCAGCTCGACCGAGGTCACGTCACCTTTGCGCAGCGCGTCGCGGGCCTCGGCCAGGCCCAGTTTGTTCAGATCGCTCATGTCTTACTCCACCACTTTGGGGACTGCGAAGAACCCTTCGCGGGCGTCGGGGGCGTTGGCCAGAACTTTGTCCTGCTGGTTGCCATCGGTGACTTCATCCTGACGCCGTTTCAGGCGCATCGGCTCGACCGAGACCATCGGCTCGACGCCTTCGACATCCACCTCGTTCAGCTGTTCGATGAACCCGAGGATGTTGTTGAACTCGGACGCCAGCGCAGGCAGCGCGTCATCCTCGACCTTGATCCGGGCCAGTTTGGCCACCTTGGCGGCGGTGCTTTGGTCAATCGACATCGGAAACCCTCATATACGCTTAAGGACGGCGTTTACCTGTCTGCCGCAGCACTCGCAAGACCGCTGCTGGCATAGGCGACGCAAATCGGCCCATGCATTTATGAATTGCCGATATACACAGAAGTAAACCAATTAGTTCACTTTCAATATTGAAAAACTGAACCGCACAGTTCACCTGATGGATGTGACCCACACAAACCGGGAGAACACCCATGAAGACCTTCGTCACTGCCCTTGCCCTGTCTGCAACCGTTCTGACTGCTCCGGCCATGGCGCTGGGGATCGGCGCGGATAACCTGACCCGTACCCTCAGCTTCCCCAAGCCGGTATCGGAACCCGTGACCAAGGACCAGTCCGAGGCCGTCAAGTAGCCCGGTCCGGCGCGCCGGATCAGTCCCCCCTCCTGATCCGGCGCAGATGCAATTGACGGCTGTACACGCCGCAACAAGCCGTTAGCATGGTGTTGAAAACCCAGCCGAACCGCACAGAAGGGCGACTGCCCGGCAAGCTAACGGAGCGAAAGATGAGCACTCGCAAGCAAGCAGTTCTGGACGCAATCGACGCGGCCAATGCGCAGGATCCCAATATTGAAGATGGCCAACCCGAGGCGCTGCTTTATGGTCAACGCATGAGTGCCGAACTGGACCGCTTGTTCCCCGACGCATCGGATGCCCTGCAGATCGCCGCGCGCGGGCAGCATGTCGAGCGCTGGAAGTTGAAGCGCAGCGAATATCCCGAAGGCCGCGCGGGCTATCTTGCCTGGCGTAAGGCGCAGGGGGTGTTTCACGCCGATGTCGTACGCGGCCTGATGGAGCAGGCCGAGTATGGCGCGGATCAGATCGAAGCTGCCGAGAAGATGCTGCGCAAACAGGGTATCAAGCGTGACGACGAAGTGCAGGCCCTAGAGGATGTGATCTGTTTTGTATTCCTGAAATGGTACTTCGCCCCCTTCGCAGCCAAGCACTCGGCCGAGAAAATCCAGCGCATCGTCGAGAAAACCGCGCTCAAGATGTCGGCCGAGGGCCGTGCCCGGGTTCTGGATGAATTCGATCTGCCTGACGCATTAGCCGCCGCGTTTCGGGACTGACGCGAAACGTTTTGAAACGATGGCCCGGCGATAGACCTCGATCATCCAGCCCAGCATCGTGGCATTCAGGATGTGCCACATGAAATGCGTCCCCATCGGCAGGCGCGCGCAGATCGGCTCATCCAGCGCGCGAAATGTGATCGAGGCGATCAGGATCATCGCCCCGATTGCCAAACCACGAGCAGTTTCCGGCTCTTTGCGGCGCAAAAGGGCGGCGTAGATGAGAATCAGCAGCGGCACCGGGGCATAGGCCGCCGAGCCCCCAAGTCCGGGCACCAACTTGAAGACCGGAACGGTCAGGGCCGCGTAGAGGAAAAACAGGCTGGTCAGCCCCAACGCATAGAGCGTTCGCATTCCCCAGACATCGCGATTGACCGCGAAAATGTAGATCAGGATATACAGCAGGATCGGAGCGACATCGACCATTGCCGCCCAAACCTGCGCATGGGTGTGAAACAGATAGCTGCCAATCCCGATCAGCGCCAGAACCATCACCAAAGCCATCGCCAGCGGCATCCCCTGCCCGCGTACGCGTCGCCACATGACAAATGCAGCGATCAGAAACGCCGCGTTGGTTACGGCATTGATCGGCTCGGCCCAGTATACGGGCGACAGGCGCTCACAATAGCCATCAATTTCCTGCGTCCAGTCCATGGATTTTTACATAGCCGATGCTAGGCTGACTCCAACCATAAACTGGGAGGGACCTTCATGAACATCATCTGGCTGGGGCATGGCAGCTTTCGTATTGAAATCGCAGGGCAGGTTCTGCTGATCGATCCTTGGCTGACCGGCAACCCGGCGCTGCCCGAAGATCAGCATGATGCCGCGGTCGCGGATGCGACGCATATTCTGCTGACCCACACGCATTTTGACCACGTTGTTGATGTGCTGCCCCTTGCAAAGAACCTGAAGGTTCCCGTCGTCGGGCAGTATGATCTGATGGGATACTGGGCCGAGGCTGAGGGCATTGAGACCGTCGGCTTCAACAAAGGCGGCACGGTGGATCTGAACGGTGTGAAAGTTTCGATGGTTCCGGCCTCGCACAGCTCGACCTTCTCGACCCCGGATGGGCTGCGGACCGGGGGCACCGAGATCGGCTATATGATCGCTGCCGAAGATCGCATGCTCTATGTCTCGGGCGATACCGACATCATGGCGGATATGGAGTGGATGGGGGATTACTACAAACCCGATATCGGCATCTTGTCGGCAGGTGGCCACTTTACCATGGATATGAGGGGCGCGGCTTATGCGGCCAAACGGTATTTCAACTTCAAAACAGTGATCCCGTGCCACTATCAAACCTTCCCGATCCTTGAACAATCTGCCGAGGCCTTGAAAGACGGGTTGCCGGGGGTCGATGTGATCGAACCTCAGGTCATGCAGGCGATCACGCTCTGATGCCCATGCGGTTTGGACGAGTCCACCACCCTAAGACGCCACTGAGCAGCTGGAGCATATGGCCGTCCGCCCGAGGCACCCTGAATGGTGTCCGGCAATCACCGACAGATGTATGCTGATGGCAAAGGGCGGCCCGCCGCTGCCTGAAATCCCGCGTGAAAGGATGGTGAAAGCCATATGAAACAGCCCATCCGCCCTTCACCCGAATTGATCGCTGTGGTGCGGCGCTGGAACGCTGCAGTTCATGATAAAGACGGCCCTGCGCTGTTCAACATGCTGTCAACCTCAGATCATTTGCGATACCAGGGCACGGCTGAAGGAGAGTTCTGGTCCGGCTCTCTGTTTCGAAAGGGTTTTCCCGATCACGTTGCCGAAATCCCGGACTATGACTGGCAAGAGCATAGCCTTGAGGCCTTTGAATGCGGCGCGGTTGGCTGGGCCCATTGCGTTGCAACGTTGCGCTTTGCCAACAATCAGAAGGCTATGGTGCACAGGTTTACTTTCGTCCTGCACCTCGAAGATGGCGTGTGGAAGATGGTTCATGTCCACGTATCCAACCCGATTCCCAATATGGAGAAAATCGGTATTGAACATAAGGCGCTGGACGCTTTGGTTGCTGCTGCGCGCGAAGGGTTTCGTCAAGATCAGCGCGAAGGCATGGCTTCGGTCATGTTCACCGATATCGTCAATTCATCCGCCATCGCCGAGAAGCTGGGAGACCGGATATGGACCGACGCAATCCACAAGCATTTCGAACTGGCGCGCGCGGCTATCGAATCTCATGGCGGAACTCTGGTGAAATCGCTGGGGGATGGCACCATGTCCAGCTTCACCTCGGCCCGGGCGGCGTTGATTGCCGCAACAGACCTGCAGCGGCGCAACGCGGCGGAACAGGTTGAACCGACCCTGCAGATTCGCGTCGGAATACATACCGGGGACGTGATCCAGACCGATGATGACTTCTTTGGAACGGTGGTGAACAAGGCCGCCCGGGTCGCATCCGCAGCCGCGCCGGGCGAGGTCTGCGTGTCAGACGCAACCCAGCTTCTGGCGGAGGGGCAAGATGAGCTGACCTTTGGCCCTCCTCGGTCAGTTGCGCTGAAAGGTCTGCCCGGCAATCACACGGTTTACAGCCTGAATTGGTAGCGTGCTAGCGCCGTCCCGCGAAGAATTCCCTCAGCAATCGCTCGGCCTCTTCCGCCCCGATCCCGTCATAGATTTCGGGCCTGTGATGCGCCTGCGGATGCGAAAACACCCGCGCACCATGGGCGACCCCGCCGGATTTCGGGTCGGACGCGCCGTAATATATCCGCCGGATGCGCGCAGCGGCCAGCGCGGCGGCACACATGGCGCAGGGTTCCAGCGTGACGTAAAGGTCATGATCCGGCAGCCGCTCCGACCCGGCCGCAGCACAGGCAGCACGAAGGACCTGAATCTCGGCATGCGCAGTGGGGTCGTTCAACTCGCGGGTGCGGTTCCCATCTGCGGCCACCACCTGCCCATCGGGCGCGACGATCACCGCGCCGACCGGCACCTCGCCCCGGTCTGCCGCCGCCTTTGCCTGCTCCAGCGCCTGTTTCATGTGGGATCTGAACTCCATGCCTCTGACTGCCCCAGAAACCTGCCTTTCGCAAGCCGCCGGGATAGGCTATGGCCGGGGGATGACACAGACCCCTCCTCCCGGCGACCGGATCGCCAAAGTGCTGGCCCGCGCCGGTGTCGCCTCGCGCCGCGAGGCTGAGCGCATGATCGAAGCCGGTCGTGTGACCGTGAACGGCAAGGCGATCAGCAGCCCGGCGCTGAACGTAACCGCCAAGGACAGGATCGCCGTCGACGGCAAGCCAGTGTCCGAACCCGAACCTTCGCGCCTGTGGCTGTATCATAAGCCGCCGGGTCTGGTGACAACGGCGCGCGACGAAAAGGGGCGCAAAACCATCTTTGACGACCTGCCCGAGGACATGCCGCGGGTCATGAGCGTCGGGCGGCTCGACCTGAATTCGGAGGGGTTGCTGCTGCTGACCAATGATGGCGGCATCAAGCGCAAGCTGGAACTGCCCGCAACCGGATGGCTGCGCAAGTACCGCGTGCGCGTGAATGGAAGGCCCAAGGACGAGGATTTCGAGCCGCTGCGCAAGGGTCTGGTGATTGACGGAGAGCGGTTTCAGCCGATGACCGTCTCGCTGGACCGCCAACAGGGGGCCAATGCCTGGCTGACCATCGGTCTGCGCGAGGGCAAGAACCGCGAAATTCGGCGCGCCATCGAAGATATCGGCTATGTGGTGAACCGGCTGTTGCGGGTCTCTTATGGCCCGTTTCAGTTGGGCGATCTGAAATCCGGCGAGGTCGAGGAGATCCGCCGCCGCGTGATGCGGGACCAACTGGGCCTCGGCCCCGAGGATGGCGACAAGACCCCGGCCAAACGCCCGGCCCGGCCTCAGCGCAAAAGACCGGCGATCGGCAAGAAACCTCGCAAGTGATGCAGGTTAAGCAACCTTCCCCCTAGCGCCAAGCCCGCGCATCGCCTAACTTTTCTGTGAAAGCCACAGTTGGGGGGCGCCATGTCCGGCACCGGAGTACAAAAATTGGCCTATGCAGCCCTGTTGGTGCTGCTGTTCGGCGTCTGTACCGGCCTTTTGGGGGGCCTGTAGGGATATGGCCAAGCGGTACGGCGGCAAATTCAGTCCTCAGGGCGACGCGCCCACGCAGGAACAGCCTGTGCGCGGACAATTTGATGGTGCCCGCGTCGAACCTGCGGGTGCACGCGCGAATGTGCTGTTCGTCCCCGCGATTCCGCTGGTGTTCCTGTCGCTGAACGATGGCGCAATCGGGATGACCATCGGCCTGGTTGCGGCCGGCCTGCTGACCGCCGCCGCTTTTCTGTTGCGCGAAGGACTACGGGCCGAAAGCGCCTATCACGCGCGTCGAACCGCGCGCAGGCCAGCGTTTCCGCGCAAGATATTTGCCAGTGTTCTGACTGGATTGGGCGCCGCTTTGGCCTCGTACCGGACCGAGTTTCTGGATGCCGAAACGGCCTCGCAGGCCAGCCTGTTGGCGCCGGTCCTGTTTGGCGTCGCTGCGACGGTTTTGCATTCCGTCTCGTTCGGACTTGATCCGATGAAGGATAAGGGGATGGAGGGCATAGACACTTTCCAGCAGGATCGTGTGGCGCGAGTGGTCGAGGATGCAGAAACCCATCTGACCGAAATGACCGATGCGATCAAACGCGCCGGTGACCGCCGGATCGAGGCGCGGGTCGAGCGTTTTCAGGACACCGCCCGTGATCTGTTCCGCACAGTCGAGGAAGATCCGCGCGATCTGGCCGGCGCGCGGAAATACCTGACAGTGTATTTGCAGGGCGCACGCGATGCGACGGTGAAATTCTCGGATGTCTACGCCCGCACCCGTGATGCGCAGGCGCTGCAGGATTATTCGGCCCTGCTGGACGATCTGGAACAGAATTTCTCGGCCCGCACGCGAAAAATGCTATTGGATGACCGCAGTGATCTGACGGTTGAAATTGATGTGCTGCGCGATCGGCTGCAGCGCGAAGGCGTCCGGTTGGACTGACCGGCCACTATTTGAGCGAGGATTATCCCCATGTCCGATGATATCAAGAACAAAGCGGTCGAGGCCGAAACGCTGGTGCAGGAAGTCACCGCCGTCACGCTGCCCGAACCGCAAGCAGACATTGTTCCGCTGGAAGAAGCTGACGAGCCCGTTGGGGCCGAAATCCGCAAGCGGATGAATGAGATCGACATGGGCAATACCAACTCGATCGTCTCGTTCGGATCGTCCGCTCAGGCCGAATTGCAAGAGATCAGCCAGGCGATGCTGGCCGATGTGCGCAACAAGGATGTGGGCCCGGCTGGTGACAGCCTGCGTAATATCGTGACCACCATTCGGGGATTTTCAGTTAGTGAACTGGATGTCCGGCGCGAGCGTAGCTGGTGGGAAAAGCTGCTGGGCCGCGCCGCGCCCTTTGCCAAGTTCACCGCGCAGTATGAAAGCGTGCAGGGTCAGATCGACAAGATCACTGACGATCTGCTGGGGCACGAGCACACGCTGCTGAAAGACATCAAATCGCTTGATCTGCTCTATGAAAAGACGTTGGAATTCTACGACGAACTGGCGCTTTACATCGCCGCGGGTGAAGAAAAGCTGACCGAACTGGACAGCCAGGACATTCCAGAAAAAGAGGCTGAAGTTCAGGCCGCGCCCGAGGACCAGCAGGTGATGAAGGCACAGGAACTACGCGACTTGCGCGCCGCCCGCGATGATCTGGAGCGCCGCGTGCACGACCTGAAGCTGACGCGTCAGGTGACGATGCAGTCGTTGCCCTCGATCCGTCTGGTGCAGGAGAATGACAAGTCGCTGGTGACCAAGATCAACTCGACTTTGGTCAATACCGTGCCGCTGTGGGAAACGCAGCTGGCACAGGCCGTCACCATCCAGCGCAGCGCCGAAGCGGCTGCCGCCGTGCGCGATGCCAATGACCTGACCAACGAGTTGCTGACCTCGAACGCAGCCAATCTGCGCGAGTCGAACAAGATGATCCGCGAAGAGATGGAGCGTGGCGTGTTCGATATCGAAGCCGTCAAACAGGCCAATGCGGACCTGATCGGCACGATCAACGAAAGCCTGGCCATCGCAGATGAGGGCAAGGCCAAACGCGCCGCAGCCGAGCAAGAGTTGCAGAAGATGGAAGCGGAGCTGCGCGATACGCTGGCCTCCGCCAAGGCACGACAAGACGGGATCGGCGACAATGCCGGGACGGCCGTGCCCGGTTAAGGAAACAACGCGCGTGCGACCGGTTTTCAGGTTCAATATTGCCGTGCTTGGTCTGTCGCTTCTGGCTCTGGCCGGTTGTGACGAGGTGCTGACAACCTCGGTTGTGCCGGAACCGCGCCCGGTGCAGCCGCAGACGCCCGGTAACGCATATGTCGCGCCCTCTGCCGCAAGCCTTGATCTGGCGCGGTACTATGAGAGCGTGCAGAACAACCTGTTGACGCGCGGGTTGCTGCGCATAGATGGCGGCGGGCCGGATACGCCTTATGATGCGGATGATCTGGCGCGCAATTTCGAGGCCATCGCGTTTTACTCTGAGTATCCGGGCCAAGGTGTTTCGACCGGCGCGCGCCGGACCAGCCGGCAGCTCAGCCGGTGGTCGGGCGCGGTGCGTATCAAACCCGAGTTTGGCCCCTCGGTCGCGCCTGAGGTTCGGCAACTGGATGCGGCCCAGATTGATCGCTACGCCAACCGGCTGTCGCGGTTGACGGGTCATCCGGTCTCGACTGTCAGCCGCAATGCGAATTTTCACGTATTCGTCGCGGGCGAAGACGATACAGCCTATGTGCAGGAACGGTTGCGGCAACTGATCCCCGGTATCGGGCAGGCGCAGCTTGATCTCTTTGATCAGCTGCCCCGGTCCTTCTATTGCTTCGTCTTCGCCTCGGCCTCGAACGGTGCGCCGCAAACCTATACGCGGGCGGTCGCCCTGATCCGGTCCGAGCATCCGGATCTGGTGCGACTCAGTTGCATTCACGAAGAGATTGCGCAGGGGCTGGGGCTGCCGAATGACAGCCCCCAGGCCCGCCCGTCGATCTTCAATGACGACGACGAGTTTGCCCTGCTCACCAGCCATGACGAGAAGCTTCTGACCATCCTCTACGACCCGCGCCTGCGCGCGGGCATGACCGCCGACGAGGCGCGCCCGGTGGTCCGTATCATCGCACGCGAATTGATGGGGCAGTCGCTCTGACCCCGAAGACAGGAGAAATCCAATGGGAATTTTTGATTTTCTGACCGGCGAATTCATCGACGTCATCCACTGGGTCGATGACACCCGCGACACCATGGTCTGGCGGTTCGAACGCGAGGGGCACGAGATCAAATACGGTGCCAAGTTGACCGTGCGCGAAGGACAGGCGGCGGTATTTGTGCATGAAGGGCAGTTGGCGGATGTGTTCACGCCCGGCCTGTATATGCTGGAAACCAACAACATGCCGATCCTGACGACGCTACAGCATTGGGACCATGGGTTTCAGTCGCCGTTCAAGTCAGAGATCTATTTCGTCAACACGACGCGATTCAATGACCTGAAATGGGGCACCAAGAACCCGATCATGCTGCGCGATCCCGAATTCGGGCCGACCCGCATCCGGGCCTTTGGCACCTACACCGTGCGGGTGAAGGACCCTGCGAAGTTCCTGGTGGAGATTGTCGGCACTGATGGTGAGTTCACCATGGACGAGATCAGCTTTCAGATCCGCAATATCATTGTGCAGGAATTCAGCCGTGTGATTGCTGGGTCCGGCATTCCGGTGCTGGACATGGCCGCCAACACCGCCGATCTGGGCAAGCTGATCGCGGCTGAGGTTTCGCCCGTGCTGGACAGCTATGGGCTGGAGATGCCGGAGTTCTATATCGAGAACATCTCACTGCCGCCTGCTGTCGAGGCGGCGCTGGACAAGCGAACCTCGATGGGGCTGGCGGGTGATCTGGGCAAGTTCACCCAGTATTCGGCGGCCGAGGCGATGACGGCTGCGGCCAACAATCCCGGTCAGGGCGGCGGCATGGGTGCCGGCCTTGGTATGGGAATGGGCATGGCAATGGCACAGCAGATGTCGAACATGGCACCGGGTCAGCCGCGCGGTCCGTGGGGCGGTTCCGCCCCCGCTGCGCCGCAACCCGCGGCGCAAGTGGCACCGCCGCCCCCCCCGCCCGTTGAACATGTGTGGCATATTGCGGTTGACGGGCAGACCAGCGGGCCGTTCTCCAAGGCCAAGATGGGCCGTATGGCCGCCGACGGAGAGTTGACGCGCGACACCCATGTCTGGACAGCCGGTCAGGATGGCTGGAAAAAGGCAGGCGATGTGCAGGAACTGGCACAGTTGTTCACGATCCTTCCACCTCCGCCTCCGGGTGCGTAAACGGTCGCTGACAACTCAGATCGAGGGGCTGGAATGACCGAAGACGAACACCGCTTTCCCTGCGATCAGTGCGGGGCGGATTACCGGTTCAATCCGGGTGACGGGAGGCTCACCTGCGATCATTGCGGCCATTCCGAACCCATCGGATCGGGCCCGTGGGGCGGCGCCAGTTTGCGCGAGCTGGATTTCGATGCAGCCATCGCGGAGCGGTTACCGGACAGCGAGATCGAAGAAACCCGCGTTCTGACCTGCCCGAACTGTGCCGCGCAGGTCGAGTTCGACCCAAACACCCATGCCGCCGAGTGCCCGTTCTGTGCCACCCCGGTGGTGACCGACACAGGCGTGAGCCGTCACATAAAGCCGCGCGGCGTGCTGCCGTTTGCGCTGGATGAGCGCAGCGCGCACAAGGCGATGGGCGATTGGCTGGGGCGGCTTTGGTTCGCGCCGAACGGCTTGAAAGAATATGCCCGCAAGGGCCGCAAAATGCAGGGTATTTATGTGCCCTATTGGACTTTTGATGCCGATACCAAGTCCCGCTATAGCGGCGAGCGCGGAGTGGTATATTACGAAACCCGAACAGTAATGCGGGATGGCAAGCGCGTGCAGCAGCAGGTCCCCAAAGTGCGCTGGACGCCGAAATCCGGACGCGTGGCACGGTTCTTCGATGATGTTCTGGTGCTGGCCTCTCGGTCGCTGCCGAAATCCTATACGGATGCGCTGGAACCCTGGGATTTGCCCGCGCTTGAGCCTTATCAGCCGGAATATCTGGCCGGTTTCCGGGCCGAGGCCTACACGATAGAGCTGCAGGAGGGCTATTCCGAGGCGCGCGCGCATATGGCCCGCGTCATCGAGCGCGATGTCCGCTTTGACATTGGCGGCGATCGGCAGCGTATTCATGCGGTCGAAACCGATGTGCGCGATGTGACATTCAAACACATCCTGTTGCCGGTCTGGATGGCGGCATACAAGTATCGTGGCGAAACTTATCGCTTTGTGGTCAATGGCCGCACCGGACGCGTTCAGGGTGAGCGGCCATGGTCCGCCATCAAGATCACCATCGCGGTTGTGCTGGGTCTGCTGGTCGCGGCAGGTGTCGGCTATCTGGTGGCCACAGGCCAGCAATAGCGGCCTTGCGCATCACGCCCACCAAGGTCATCTTCGCGGTGACCGGACCGGAGGGACACCGTGACATTCAAAGCGTTGAACCAATTGCTGCATGCGCGCCACTCCTGCCGGGCATTCAAGCCCGATCCGGTGCCGCGCGATCAGATCGAACAGATCGTGGCCAGCGCCAGCCGCGCCCCCAGTTGGTGTAATGCGCAGCCGTGGCAACTGACGATTACCAGCGGGTCCGAGACCGACGCGTTCCGCGCGGCGCTCGTGCACGAGGCTGCAAACGGCATCCCTTCCCCTGACCTGCCCTTCCCCACCCGCTATTCCGGCGTCTATCAGGATCGGCGCCGCGCCTGCGGATGGGCGCTTTACGACGCTGTCGGAGTTGAGAAAGGGGATCGCGCCGCCTCGGCCCGGCAGATGATGGAGAACTTTGCCCTGTTCGGCGCGCCCCATTGCGCGATCCTGTCGAGCCCGGCAGAACTGGGTGCGTATGGCGCAATGGATTGCGGTGGCTTCGTGACCGGGTTTGCACTGGCAGCGCAGGCTCTGGGCGTGGCCAGTATCCCGCAGGCAGCGGTCGCGTCTTACGGCCCTTTTCTGCACCGGTATTTCGATATCCCCGAGGATCGGTTGATCCTCTGCGCCATCTCATTCGGCCACCCAGACACCGAGCACCCGGCCAATGCGTTTCGCACGGGCCGTGCCGAGGCAGACCAGATCATCGAATGGCGCGGGTAAATCTGCAGCCCAATTGAAAGAGAAGACCAACCATGCGCGCCTTGCTTCAACGCATTTCCCGAGCCTCCGTCACCGTCGATGAAACCGTAATCGGCCGGTCTGGGCCGGGGTTATTGATCCTTGTCTGTGCGATGCAGGGGGATGGCGAGGCTCAGGTTGCGCAACTGGCTGAAAAGATCGTTAAGCTGCGAATCTTCAAGGATGAAGCGGGCAAGATGAATCGCTCGATACAGGACGTTCAGGGCTCGGCTCTGGTGGTCAGCCAGTTCACGCTGGCGGCGGACACTTCACGCGGAAACCGGCCCGGCTTTTCCGCGGCGGCGCCTGCGACCGATGGGGAAAAGCTGTACGAAGCGTTTGCACGCAAACTGGCGGCTTTGGGGGTTCCGGTTGAAACCGGTGCATTCGGCGCGGACATGGCGGTAGAACTGGTCAATGACGGGCCGGTCACGATCTGGATGGAAAGCTGATGCAGCTCTCTCAGCAGGCACTGGAGTTCTGGCGCGCCGGGGTGGCGGCGGTTGATGGCTATCGAGCGACGTTGAAGGCCACGCAAGACATGGACCGTCCCGACCTGATATTGGCCGTCGGAAAGGCTGCAGGCGCGATGGCGCGCGCGGCGGCGGAACGGTTTGGCGATGCACCCGCGCTGGTCGTGACCAAGGATGGCCATGGCGAGGGCCTGCCTGCGCATATTCAAGTTCTGGAGGCTTCGCACCCGGTGCCCGATGCCCGCTCTCTGGCCGGAGGGCGTGCCCTGCGTGAAGCGGTTGAGGCTCTGCCCGCCGACAGCCACCTGCTGTTGTTGGTTTCGGGCGGAGCCTCGTCACTGGCCGAGGATCTGGTGCCCGGGAAAACTCTGGACGATCTGGAGGCGCTGAACCGGCAGTTGCTGGCCGACGGGCTGGATATCGGCGCGATGAATGCTGAACGGCGCAAACTATCACGGATCAAGGGCAGTGGATTGTTGTCTCACTTCCGGGGCGCGCGGGCGACGGTTCTGGCGATTTCGGATGTACCCGGCGACGATCTGGGTGTGATCGGATCGGGCATCGGCTCTTTGCCGGATGCGCCGGCGTTCGCGGCGCATACCTCGATCATCGCCTCCAACGCTCACGCCCGCGATGCAGCGGCACTGGCGGCGCAACAGGCGGGGTTCGCGGTACTGGCCAATGACGAATCGCTGCATGACGATTACCTGACCGTCGCTGCGCGTATCGGCGCGCAGCTGCGCCAGATGCCAAAAGGCGTGATGGTGTTTGGCGGAGAGCCCACGGTCATTCTGCCCGACACCCCCGGACGCGGCGGGCGCAATCAGGCGCTGGCCCTGGCCCTGGCCCGCGAGATCGCGGGGCAAAAGGACCTGACCGTGATTGTGGGCGGCACCGATGGCACGGATGGACCCACTGATGCCGCCGGGGCCATCGTGACAGGCGAAACATGGGCGGACGAGGCCCAAAGCTATCTGGATCGAGCCGACAGCGGCAGCTATCTGGACTTGGCCGGGGCGCTGTTGGTTACGGGACCTACGGGGACGAATGTCATGGATCTGGTGATTGCCATCCGGGACTGATCCCGCATTTTGGCCGGGTCAGTTTCCGCCTGAAACGACTGGGGCCCGAGCCCTTTCGGCTTTCGGTCCGGTCGCGTCTGAAATCGCCGCGTTGCACCTAAGCGCAAAAAAATCAGCGACCTGACGCTTACGTTGGGTCACGCCGATAAATGAGGCTTTGATCCGTGACGGGAGGGTGTCCGATTTCTGACCTTCATCACTCGCAAAAAACGCTCCGATTCGGGGCATTTTCATCCAAGTGCGCAGGTAAACGCTTAGGAAAACGAGATTTTGGCTTTTCTAAAACCGGTCGAGGACTCCATAGCGCGCAATCATATGTGAATTTCA
Source organism: Ruegeria sp. L12 (assembly GCF_056531745.1). Classification (NCBI taxonomy): domain Bacteria; kingdom Pseudomonadati; phylum Pseudomonadota; class Alphaproteobacteria; order Rhodobacterales; family Roseobacteraceae; genus Ruegeria; species Ruegeria sp. L12. The sequence goes on along the minus strand of NZ_JBQFMH010000003.1, from coordinate 186,381 downwards.
GACCCAAAGGGTGACAGATTATTGCTTGCTCGTCGGCCAAAAATGCGCCTACTTTGACTCATGCGTCAATAAAAAGCCCACCAAAGGCTCACCATCCAACCAACTGGGAGATTTCTGGATGAACGATCAACTCACTCACATGGCCAATCAAGTCACGGCAGGAAAACTGACGCGGCGTGAATTCATGGGGAAAGCGGCTGCTTTGGGTGTATCTGCAGCAATGGCCAGCACTATGTTCGCCGACGCCGCGCGCGCTGCTGACCCGAAAAAGGGTGGCGATCTGAAGATCGGTTCCGTCGGCGGTGAGTCGACGAACTCTCTGGACCCGGCAACCTACTCCAGCCAGGTACCTGCCCTCAACGGTCGCCAATTCGGAGACACCCTGGTGGTTGTCGCGCCGGATGGCTCGATTGAATCGCGCCTGGCGGAAAGCGTGGAAGCCAGTGCAGACGCCAAGACCTGGAACTTCAAGATCCGTCAGGGCGTTGAATTCCATAACGGCAAATCGCTGACCAGCGAAGACGTGCTGAAGACCATGCAGCGCCACTCGGACGAGAACTCGAAATCCGGTGCTTTGGGCATCATGAAAGAGATCGAGTCGATGAAGGCTGACGGCGACATGTTCTCGGTCACCTTGAACAACCCGAATGCCGACCTGCCCTACCTCATGGCTGACTACCACCTGATCATTCAGCCGGACGGTGGCCTCGACAACCCGGCCGCTGGTATCGGCACTGGTCCCTACAAGATGGAAGTGGACGAGCCGGGCGTGCGCCACGTCTTTACCAAGTTCGATAATTATTGGGCGGATGATGGCCACTTTGACAGCGTCGAAATTATCGCCATCAACGATTCCACAGCACGCACCGCGGCGCTTCAGTCCGGTCAGGTTCACCTGATCAACCGGGTGGAGCCCAAGGTTGCAGGACTTCTGAGCCGCGCTCCGGGTCTGACTGTACAGCCTACGACAGGTCGCGGGCACTATGTCTTCATCATGCATGCTGACACCGCGCCGTTCGACAACCTCGATCTGCGGCTGGCGCTGAAATACGCGATCAATCGCGAAGAACTGGTTGAGAAAATCCTGCAGGGCTATGGCAGCGTCGGTAACGACATCCCGATCAATGCGGCCTATCCGCTGTTTGACGATACGATCCCGCAGCGTCCGTTCGATCTGGCCAAAGCGGCAGAGCACTACAAGAAGTCTGGCCACGACGGATCGCCGATCGTTCTGCGCACCTCCGAGGTCGCCTTCCCCGGTGCCGTGGATGCGGCGCAATTGTTCCAGCAAAGCGCCAATGCCGCCGGCATCCCGCTGGTGATCGAGCGTGTACCCGGTGACGGATACTGGTCCGAGGTCTGGAATGTACAACCGTTCTGCGCCTCTTACTGGACTGGTCGTCCGGTTCAGGATCAGATGTACACCACCGCATATCTCTCGACCGCCGACTGGAACGACACGCGCTGGAAACGGCCCGAGTTCGATGACATGCTGAACAAGGCAAAAGGAGAGCTCGATACCGCCAAGCGCAAAGAGCTGTATTCGCAGATGGGCCGGTTGCTCAATGAAGAAGGCGGCCTGATTTGTCCGATGTTCAACCAGTTCATTGACGGTGTCAGCGATCAACTGGCAGGTTGGGAGCCTGATCCGTATGACGAACTGATGGGTGGCCAGGCCACACGCAAAATGTGGTTCGCCTGATCTAGGCCCCGGATAATGCATCCCATCATCAAACTGGTTTCCCAGCGCCTCGCGCTGGGACTCCTGCTTCTCTTCGGTGCATCGGCTCTGATTTTCGGCCTCACCGAAGCTCTTCCCGGGGACGCTGCCCAAGCGGTCCTTGGTCAATCCGCAACCCCCGAGTCTTTGGCCAACCTACGTGAAGAGATGGGCCTCAACCGCCCTGCCACGACCCGTTATTTCGAATGGTTGGGTGGCATCCTGCAAGGTGACCTGGGCACATCCCTGACCAACAAGCTCGACATCGCAGAAAGCATCGGCAAACGGCTGGGCAACACTCTGTTTCTGGCATGCGTCGCCGCGATTGTGTCGGTTCCCCTGGCCATCTTTCTGGGCCTGCTCGCCGTCCGTTACCGCAACCGCTGGCCCGACAAACTGATCTCTGCCATTACGCTTACGACGGTTTCGATTCCCGAATTCCTGATCGGCTATGTGCTGGTTTATTTCATCTCGGTCAAACTGGGATGGTTTTCATCGCTCGCGATGATCAATGACTCGATGTCCTTTGGTCAGAAACTCTATGCGATTGCCCTGCCCGCTTTCGTCCTGACGCTGGTGGTTCTGGCACAGATGATGCGGATGACACGTGCGGCGATCCTGAACCTGATGCAATCGGCCTATATCGAAACCGCCGAGCTGAAGGGTCTGACCACATTTCAGGTCATTGCCCGGCACGCCTTTCCCAATGCCATTTCACCCATCGTCAATGTTGTGATGCTGAACCTCGCTTATCTGGTCGTGGGCGTTGTCGTTGTCGAGGTGGTGTTCGTTTATCCCGGCATGGGTCAGTATCTGGTGGATTCCGTGACCAAGCGCGACGTGCCAGTTGTTCTGGCCTGCGGTGTCGTGTTCGCTGCGGTCTATATCGGCCTTAACATGATCGCCGACATTGTGTCGATCCTTGCCAACCCAAGACTGAGGCATCCGAAATGATGAAGAATATTCCTGTTTCGGCTGCAATCGGTCTGTTTTTCACCGGCCTTTACTTTGTCGTCGCCATCGCTGCACCGCTGATTGCACCCTATGGCATGGCCGAAGTGGTCGGCGACGTCTGGGAACCTTCGAGTGCCGAGCATTTGCTGGGTACAGACAATATCGGTCGCGACCTGCTGACCCGCATGATCTATGGCGGACGTACGACCATCTTCATTGCGGCGGCGGCCACGATTCTCAGCTTTGTCACCGGGACCTCTCTGGGTCTGCTGGCGGCAGTGCTGGGCGGATGGGCCGATCAGGTCCTCAGCCGTACGGTTGACCTGATCATGTCCATTCCCACGCTGATCCTGTCGCTGGTTATTCTGGCGATTGTTCCCGTGACCATCCCGATCCTGATCCTTGTGATGGGCCTGCTGGACGCCACACGACCGTATCGCCTGTCACGTTCGGTCGCCGTGGACATCAACGTGATGGATTATGTCGAGGCCGCCAAGCTGCGCGGTGAAGGCCGGGTCTGGATCATCTTCCGCGAAATCCTGCCCAACGCATTGTCACCGCTGGTTGCCGAGTTGGGGCTGCGGTTCATCTTCATGGTTCTGTTCATCTCGACCCTGTCCTTTCTGGGCCTGGGCGTGCAGCCGCCGCTGGCGGACTGGGGCGGCATCGTGAAGGAAAACAAGGACGGCATCGTTTATGGCATCGGTGCGGCGCTTTATCCCGCCGTAGCCATCGCCACGCTGGCAATCTCGGTCAACCTTGTGGCTGACTGGGTCCTGAACCGTACCACATCGCTGAAAGGAGGCCGGGGATGAGCGACGATATCCTTCTCAAGGTCCGAGGCCTCAAGATTGGCGCGACCGTCTATCCGCCGGGTGAGAAACCTCATGACATCGAGATCGTGCACGGGGTCGATTTCGACCTCAAACGCGGCAAGGTGCTGGGGCTGATCGGGGAATCCGGGGCTGGTAAATCCACTATCGGCCTGGCCTCGATGGCCTATGGCCGGGGTGGCGTGAAGATCACCGGCGGCGAAGTCTGGGTGAACGGGCGCGATATCCTGAAGTCGTCGCTGGGTGACATCCGCAATCTGCGCGGGGGCGAGGTAGCCTATGTCTCGCAATCCGCTGCGGCGTCGTTCAACCCTGCCAAGAAGATCATGGATCAGGTGGTCGAAGCAGCCGTTGAACACAAGAAGTTCAGCCGCAAAGAGGCCGAGGCCCGCGCGCGTGAATTGTTCGCCAAGCTGGGTCTGCCTGATCCGGATAATATCGGCGAACGCTATCCGCACCAGGTCTCCGGCGGTCAGCTGCAGCGCTGCATGACTGCGCTGGCGCTGTGCCCCGAGCCTGATCTGGTGGTGTTTGATGAGCCCACCACGGCGCTGGACGTGACCACGCAGATCGATGTTCTGATGGCCATTAAAGAGGCCATCGCAGATACCGGCGTTGCCGCTCTTTATATCACCCATGACCTTGCGGTCGTGGCGCAGGTGAGCGACGACATCATGGTTTTGCGCATGGGCAATACGGTCGAATACGGCTCTACCGATCAGATCATCAACGACCCGCAAGAGGACTATACCAAGGCGCTGGTCTCGGTCCGGTCCATTGAACACGAAGAGAAACAGCCAACGCCGGAACCGGTGCTGAGCGTCGACGGCATCACCGCGCGCTACAAGGGGCTGAATTTCGACGTGCTGCATAATGTCAATGTCGAGCTTCATCCGGGGCAGACACTGGCGGTTGTGGGTGAATCCGGCTCGGGCAAGTCGACGCTGGCGCGGGTGATCACCGGCCTTCTGCCGCCCCGCGATGGCGAGATCACCTTTGCCGGGCGCAAGCTCAGCTCCGATCTGGCCGGGCGTTCGCGCGAGGACCTGCGCGAGCTGCAGATGATCTATCAGATGGCCGACGTGGCAATGAACCCGCGTCAGACCGTCGGCACAATCATCGGTCGCCCGCTGGAGTTCTACTTCAACATGCGCGGGGCCGAGAAGCGCAAGCGGATCATCGAACTGCTGGATGAGATCGAGTTGGGCGAGAAGTTCATGGATCGCTATCCGGCGGAATTGTCCGGTGGCCAGAAACAGCGTGTCTGCATCGCGCGGTCATTGGCGGCCAAGCCCAAGATGATCATCTGCGATGAGGTCACCTCGGCCCTTGACCCGCTGGTGGCGGACGGCATCCTGAAACTGCTGCTGGACCTGCAGAAGATCGAGGATGTGGCGTATCTGTTCATCACCCACGATCTGGCGACAGTGCGCGCGATCAGCGACAGCATCGCGGTGATGTATCAGGGTCGCGTGGCGCGCTATGGTTCAAAATCACAGGTGCTGAGCCCGCCGTTCGACGACTACACCGATCTGCTGCTCAGCTCGGTCCCCGAGATGCATCTGGGCTGGCTGGAAGAAGTTGTCGCCCATCGCAAGATGGAGAGCGCGGGGAACTGACATCCCGTGTGACAGTTCGTTGAAGAAATGAAATCCCGGCGCATCGTCTGATGACAGGTGTCGGGATTTTGCTATTGGGGGCGCAAATCGGCGGCCATTGAAAATCGAAACCTATAGGGTTGCCGGAAAGTACGGAAAGAAGGCTGGATCATGGACCGCAAACTGCTTTTGATCATCCTCGACGGCGTCCCCTGGCGCAATTTTCGCCGCCTGTTCGGCAACCTCGAAGGCTGGGTCGACAGCGGCGAGGCGCGGGTGTGGAAACTGCGTTCGGTACTACCTTCAACTTCGGCCAGCTGCTATGCTTCGATCCATACCGGCGTGACGCCGCAGGAACATGGCTGTACCGGCAATGGCAATGTCTTTCGCCTGAGCCATAAGGACGTATTCAGCCAGGTGCGCGAGGTCGGAGGCGTGACCGGAGCCGTCACCCACAGCTATTGGTCGCAGTTCTTCAACCGGCATCCGTTCGAGTATGTCCGCGACGTGGAATATGACGAACCGGACAGCAAGACCATCAACCATGGTCGGTTCCACACCATGACCGGCTATGGCAACGCCAATCAGATGACGCCTTGCGACGTGGACCTGTTTGCCTCGCTCACCAATCTCTGCCTGCGTTTTGGGCTGGATTACGGCATCCTGCACACCTGTACGCTGGACAGCATGGGCCATCGTTTCCACCACGACTGCCCCGAGATGGATCATGCCTGTTTCGTCGCTGACGAGATGCTAGCCCCCTTCATTCCGCGCTGGCGGCAACTGGGTTACGAGGTCATTGTCACCGCCGATCACGGTCAGGACGAGCGTGGCCATCACGGTGGACGCAGCCCGTTGCAGCAGGAAACGGCACTGTACTACTTTGGTGACGCCGAAGGCCCGGACGCGGATGCCGTCATCGACCAACTCCAGCTGGCGCCAACCGTCCTGACCCGCATGGGCGCGCCGATAGCAGAAACGATGAAGGCAAAGCCCTTTCTGATCTAAGCGTCAATCGTAAGACCAGATCCCCTGCCCCAGCGCCTCGATAGCGACCGATATTCGCTCAAAGCTGTCTGCGGCGCGCTTGACGGTCGTCCTTGCGCGCAGGTAGCCATGGACCAGCCCGGGTTCGTTGATGCAATGCGCCTGCCCCCCGGCAGAGGTGATCCGGGCGCAATAGGCGGGACCGTCATCGCGCAGCGGGTCACAATCGGCAGTCACAACAACGGTTGGCGGAAGGTCCGAGAAATCGCTGTCCTGTAAGGGGGCGAAGGTCGGGTCATTCTCGGGCGCGTCTCCGGCACAGCGAACGGTCTGGTAGAACAACACTTCGTCGCGCGTCAGCAGCGGGGCGTTTGCGTGTTCGAAATACGAACCTGTGTTCATGTCGCCGCCCAGCCCAGGGTAGATCAACACCTGCCCAAGCACGTTATCCAGCCGGCCCCGACCATGATGCGCTACGGATGCGGCGAGATTGCCGCCCGCGCTGTCTCCGGCCAGAACGATGGGATCACCAAATTCGCGAATGACCCAGCAGGTTGCGGTCCAGCTGTCCTGATATTGGGCGGGGTGTACATGTGCCGGACACAGTCGGTAGTCGACCGCGACGACGCGGTATCCGGTTTGCGCACAGAATTCGGCGCAGACGTCATCGTGGCTGTCCAGCCCACCGACAACAAACCCTCCGCCATGGAAATAGACGACACTCCGGGTCGGGTCGCCCGCGGAATAGATCCGGACGGGCACACCATCCGCATCACGGTCTTCCACTTCAACTCCCGGCGGGCGAGGCTGGCGAAAATCCTCGCACATCGCGTCATAAACGCGGCGCTGATCCTCGATGGACATATCGACCGCGTCGTCGGGATAGCTTTCAGCCGTGCGACGTATGAACGCCCAGGTTTCTTCGTCGATCAGGCGTTCATAGTCCATTGTCCCTCCTGCGGCTTATTCAGACCACTCCCACGGCTGGGTGAATGACCCCAGCACCTTGGCCACATCGTCTTCGGAAGATCCGTTCGCGTCAAGCTGCGCGACAAGCCCGCGCTTCTTGTCGTCGATCACGGAAACAACGCGCGCAGCAACGCCGGCGGTTTCCAGTGCGCCGTTATAGATGCGGGTTATGGCCTGTTTGCGCAGGTCGGGTTTGAACACCTTGCCGACGGCTGTCTTCGGCAATTCGTCCAGAATGGTCATATGCTTGGGCTGCGCCGCACGTTCGTGGACGTGAACCTTGCAGTATTCCATCAGCTCTTGTTCGGTGACCGAGGCGCCGTCGACCAGTTCGACAAAAGCGCAAGGCACCTCGCCCGAATGCGCATCGGGCTGGCCGATGGCCCCGGCAAAGGCAACGGCCTCGTGTCCCAGCAGGGCCTCTTCAATCTCGGCGGGGTCGATATTGTGACCACCGCGAATGATCAGGTCCTTGGCGCGGCCGGTGATCCACAGATAGCCATCCTCGTCAAACCGACCCAGATCACCTGTGCGCAGGTATTTATCGAAGTGATAGAGGTTCGTGTTCTTGTCGGTCTCGGTATATGTGTTGCCCGCGTAAACGCCGGGATTCGAGATGCAGATCTCACCGATCTGATCCGTGCCGCATTCGGTCGGGCCGTCCGGGCCGTCCTGCAGGATTTTGACATCCGTATAAGGGAACGGAATGCCGATCGAGCCGATCTTTTTCTCGCCATCCACCGGGTTGCAGGAAACCAGACAGGTGGCCTCGGTCAGGCCATAGCCTTCGACAATGGTGACGCCCGTCGCCTCTTCAAAGCGGCGGAACAGTTCCACCGGCAACGGGGCCGAGCCCGAGAAGGCGGTTTTCACGCTTGAGATATCGGCATCCACCGGGCGCTGCATCTTGGCCGAGATCGCGGTTGGCACGGTGATGATAAACGACACTTTCCAGCGTTCGATCAGTTTCCAGAAATTGTCGAACACTCCGTCGCCGCGATACCCGGCAGGTGTCGGGAAGATCACATGCGCGCCCGAGGACACGGCGGCCATCACGATCACATGCACCGCAAAGACGTGGAACATGGGCAGCGGGCACATGATCACGTCGTTTTCGTCAAACAGCAGCGTGTTGCCCAGCCAACCGTTGTAAATCAGGCCCGAATATTTGTGCTGCGCCACTTTCGGCATGCCAGTGGTGCCGCCGGTATGGAAGTAGCAAGCGACACGATCTTCGGTGCTGTCCTCGAAGTTCAGCGTCTTGGGTTGCTTGTTCAGCTCGGCATTGAAGTTCTTGTAATCCGCGTGGGCCAGCTTTTCCTTGTCGCCCATCTTGGGACGCAGGAGGGGCACCAGCCAGGATTTCGGCGGCGTCAGATAGCGGTTCAGGTCGATCTCGAGGATCGTGTTCACCCCAGGCGCATGGCGCACCGCTTCTTCCACCTTCTGGGCCACGTCGGTCTTGGGGAAGGATTTCAGCGTGACCACGACCTTCGCCCCGGTTTCACGCAGGATCGCGGCAATTTGTTCGGGTTCCAGCAACGGGTTGATCGGGTTCACGATCCCTGCAACCGCGCCTCCCATCATGGTGACCAGTGTTTCGTTGCAGTTGGGCAGCACATAGGCCACCACGTCCTTTTCCCCCACCCCCAACGAGCGGAACAGGTTGGCCGCCTGATTGACCTTGCCCAACAGTTCGGACCATGTCAGCGTCTCGGCCTTGTCGGTTGGGCCGGATAGCAATTGAAAGCTGATTGCCTTGTGGTTCGGGAACTTGCCCGCCGTCCGCGACAACAGCTGATGGAAGGTGACGGGCACATCCCGATCCTCCCACGTCATCTCCTGCTCGATGCGCGCCTTGTCTTCCAATCCCACAAAGGCCATACGGCTCCTCCCCTGATCTCTCTCCCGTGTCATGCGCGGGCTTGTTTGTCGCCTCCAAGATGAAAGCAAAACACAGCACACGCAAGCGACGGCTTAACTGTCGGGACCGGGAAAATGTAGAATGACGCTACGGCGAGACGATATGTGCCGGAGCGTCACTTTATTCTGCGGCCACCCCGTCGGTGAACTGCAGCCGCGCCAGACGGGCATACAGCCCATCCTGCGCCACCAGATCGTCATGGGTGCCCTGCGCCACGATGCGCCCGGCCTCAAGCACGACAATCCGGTCGGCCTTTTTTACGGTCGCCAGACGGTGCGCCACGATCAGCGTCGTGCGTCCGGCCCGCATATTGTCGACCGCCCCCTGCACCGCGCGTTCGCTTTCCGCGTCCAGCGCCGAGGTCGCCTCGTCCAGCAGCAGCACCGGCGCGTTGCGCAGAATGGCACGGGCGATGGCGATCCGCTGCTTCTGACCGCCCGACAGCATCACGCCACGCTCGCCTACAAAGCTGTCATAGCCCTCGGGCAGAGCAGAGATGAATTCATGCGCGGCGGCGGCACGGGCGGCGGCCTCAACCTCGGCATCCGAGGCATCCAGACGGCCAAAGCGGATGTTTTCACGCGCCGAAGCGGCAAAGATCACCGGATCCTGCGGGACCAGCGCCATGTGCTGGCGGAAGTCGTCACGGTTCAGGTCGCGCAGGTCGAGGCCGTCGAGGCTGACCTGTCCCGCATCGGGATCATAGAACCGCTGAATCATCTGGATCACTGTGGTCTTGCCCGCGCCGGACGGGCCGACAAAGGCGACGGTTTCTCCGGGTTTGATCTGCAGCGAGAACTGGTCCAGAGCAACGATGTCCGGGCGCGCGGGATAGTGGAACGTCACATCCTCAAAACGAATTTCACCGCGCAGAGGGGTGGGCAAGGAATGCGCCTGCGACGGATCATTGACCGTGTCCTGCGCGTTCAGCAACTCGACCAGCCGTTCGGTCGCACCAGCGGCGCGCTGCAGTTCACTCCAGATTTCCGACAGGGCGGCGACTGAACCGGCCATGATGATCGAATAGATCACGAACTGGATCAGCACGCCTTCGGTCATGACTCCGTTGCGCACGTCATTCGCACCCATCCACAGCACGCCGACGATGCCGGAAAAGACCAGAAAAATAACGATGACGGTCAGCACCGCGCGGGTCTGAATACGGCGCAGAGAAACTTTGTACGAGGTTTCCGTCATCTCGCCGAATTGCCTCCGGCTGGCCTGTTCATGGGTAAAGGCCTGCACGGTCTGTACCGCCCCCAGCGCCTCGCCCGCATTGCCCGAGGACGCCGCGATCCAGTCCTGGTTTTCGCGGCTGATCGCCCGCAACCGGCGGCCCAGCACCAGAATCGGCACGATCACCAGCGGGATCAGCAGCAGAACCATGCCGGTCAGTTTGGCCGAGGTCAGCAGCATCAGTACCAACCCGCCCGCAAACATCAGGAGGTTGCGCAAAGCGATCGACACCGAAGATCCCAGCACCGACTGGATCAGCGTGGTGTCGGTGGTGATCCGGCTCAGGACCTCTCCGGTCATGATGCGTTCGTAGAACTCGGGGCTCATCCCGATCACGCGGTCGAACACGGCCTTTCGGATATCCGCCACCACGCGCTCACCCAACCGTGTCACCAGTGCATAGCGAATGCCAGTACCCACGGCGAGGATACCGGCAATGGCCAGTGCCGCCACAAAATACCAATCCAGAAGCTCACCATCTTCGATGCGGAAATTGTCGACGACACGCCGCACGGCCAGCGGCAGGGTCAGGGTCATGCTGGCGGTCAGGATCAGCGCCAGCGTCGCACCGATCATCAGCAGACGATAGGGTTTCATGAAGGGCCAAAGCGACCTCAGAACGCCGATCTTCTTCGACCCGGCCCGTTCTTCATGGGCACCGGGTGCCTGTGCATTTGCTTGACTGGCGGAGCGTGTTCTTGCCATGTCTGGCCCTTGTCTTCTGGTCATCGCCCGCATCGGGCGCACATCCCCGCTTCTTGGCGACACAGGCGGATGGGGTCAAGCTTTGGGCGCGTATCCAAGGGTGATCCGGGCCTTTTGACGCATTCCACGACGGGGCCGATCTGAAACCTACGGCCGCATCTGAAACAGAAACGCCCCCAAGGCGATCATGTTCGGAGATGTCGGATTTCTTTTAACTTTCAACGCATTAAACCGTCAAATCAGACGGGTGTTTAAGCGTTTTTTGTGAAGGCTGATGTCTTTGGAGCGGGCGGCGGGAATCGAACCCGCTTCATCAGCTTGGAAGGCTGAGGTAATAGCCAGTATACGACGCCCGCTCAGCCCGAGCGGGTGTATTTCATCGCCATTTTGCGGTCAAGGGTGGATTTTCTGTTTTTCGTTTTACAACTGATGGGCGCCACCTTGGCGATCATGGCATGTTCCCATCCCGGCACCGATCACGAAAATGTGTTAAGGTGCGAAAATCCGCGGCAAAACGCCTGATCGGCGGCTTCAGCGGATTTACTGTGGGGGATATTCCAAATGACTGAATTTGATCTTGGTACCTACCAACGCACCATCACGACCACATCCAAGGAGGCTCAGCGCCTGTTCGATCAGGGGCTGATCTGGCTGTTTGGCTATAATCACGAAGCAGCGGCGCAGTGTTTTGAACAGGCCATCGCAAAAGACCCGGATTGTGGCATGGCCCATTGGGGCGTCGCCTATGCGATCGGACCGAACTACAACAAACCCTGGGAGTTTTTTGAACCCGACGAAAAGGTCGCCACGCTTGAGCGCGCGCATCAGGCGGTCGAGGCTGCGATGACGCTGCGCGAGAAGGTCACTTCGGTCGAAGCCGCCCTGATCGAGGCCATCGCCCACCGGTTCCCGACAGACCCCGAAATCGAAGACTACGGGCCGTGGAACGACGCATTTTCGGATTCGATGCGCAAGGTCTATGCCGACTATCCCGACGATCTTGAGGTTTCGTCGATCTTCGCCGAAGCTTTGATGAACCGCACACCGTGGATGCTGTGGGATCTCAAGAACGGGGTGCCCGCCGAAGGTGCCTCGACCACCGAAGCGCAGACCGTTCTGGAGCGCGCCTTCGATGCGCTGCCGGGTGCGTGGGACCATCCCGGCCTGCTGCACATGTATATCCACCTGATGGAGATGTCGCCTACGCCCGAAAAGGCGCTTCAGCATGGTGACAGGCTGGTCGATCTGGTGCCCGACAGCGGGCATCTGGTGCACATGGCCACGCATATCGACGTTCTGTGCGGCGAATATCAGAACGTAGTCTGGCGCAATCATCGCGCTGCGGCCGTCGATCAGAAATACGAAGCGATGGCGGGGGGTGAGAATTTCTATACCGTCTACCGCGTTCACAATGTTCATTTCGAAGCCTATGGCGCGATGTTCCTCGGTCAACCCGAAAAGGCGCTGGCCGCGTCGGAAGAGCTGATGCGGATGCTGCCCGACAATGTGATCCGCTTCTTCCCCGACCTGTTCGAATCCTTCTATGGCAAGAAGATCCACGTCATGGTCCGCTTTGGCATGTGGCAGGAGATTCTGGATGAACCAATGCCGGGTGACGCCGAATTGTACAGCTACACCACCGCCGCGATCCATCAGGCGCGCGCCGTGGCGCTGGCCAATCTGGGACGGTTGGACGCCGCCAAAGAAGCGCGGGAAATCGCCGTTCAGGCGCGCAAAGCGGTGCCCGAAAGCCGTCTGGTCTTTAACAATACCGCCGAGGACGTCCTGATGATCGGTGAGGCGATGATGGACGGTGAGATCGCGTTCAAATCCGGTGATCATGAGGGTGGTCTGGCCCATCTGCGTCGGTCGGTCGAGTTGGATGATGCGCTGGTCTATGACGAACCCTGGGGCTGGATGCAGCCCACCCGCCACGCGCTGGGGGCGTTGCTGATGGAGGCTGGTCAGTATGATGAGGCCGAAGCCGTCTATCGCGCCGATCTTGGTCTGGACAACACGCTGGCGCGCGCCTGTCAGCATCCCCGCAATATCTGGAGTCTGCACGGCCTGCATGAATGTCTGGCGCGGCGCGGCGAAGAGACCGAGGCACGGCATATCAAACTTCTGCTGGATCAGGCTTCGGCCCGTGCCACGGTGCCGGTGCATGCGTCCTGTTATTGCCGCAGCAAAGTAAAGGCCGCCTAGGTCGTTTTAGGGACCAAGAGACTGAACTCGGACACCTGCCCAAGCGCCAGCATACGGGGGCCTCACGCTCAGATATCCTCGCCCGGTGGGTCAAGCAGCCCGCCCGGCGCAAGCAGCGCGCGCTCGGACAGCCACGGGTTCAGCTCTAGCGCATGGTTCAGCGTTGCGCGCGCTTCGTCCAGTCGTTTGAGACCCAATAGCGACAGGGCCCGCCCGCTGATTGCCGCGACATGGTTCGGGGACAGTGCTATGGTCCGGTCCAGATCAATCAAGGCCGCCTGAAAGTCCTGCCGCAGATAATTGACAAACGCGCGCTGATTATACCCTTCAGCGTAGTCAGGGCAGTAGGCGACCAGCGCGTCAAACTCGGCCAATGCACCAACCAGATCCCATGATTCCCGCCGTAACATCCCGCGATCCAGCAGCGTTTGCGCGCGTGCATCCGGCGCATCAGTCCACAACTGCCACATCTGGCCTGAAATTCCCCGCGCCTCGTCTTCGGATGACGCGCCCTGCGCCTTTGCGATCAGGGCGTCGATCCCCGAGATATGGTCCGGTGCGTCCGGGCATTCGGCAGAGACCGGCGTGCCAAAGGTTGCAAGTAGGATAAGGGTCAGCGCAGTTTTCATACCTTCTAACCTGATCCCCAATCCCCTCGGGTCAACCGCTTTCGAGCGGGGCCAGCAACCCGGCCTCTTTCACCGCCTCCATCGCCACGAAGGTAGACGTGTTGGCAACATGCGGCAGGGATGAGATTTTCTCGGCCAGTACGGCGCGATATTCCGACATCGACCTGGTGCGGATTTTGAGCAGATAGTCGAAGTTGGAGGCGATCATATGCGCCTGTTCAATCTCGGCGACCTTGCGCACTGCCGCATTGAACTCGGCCAGCGCCTTTTCGCGGGTGTCGGTCAGGCGCACCTCAACAAAGGCCACATGGTCGAGGCCCAATCGGATCGGGTCCAGCATGGCGCGATAACCGGTGATGATCCCGTCCGCCTCTAGCCGCTTGAGCCGCGCCTGCGTCGGCGACTTGGACAAGCCGATTCTGCGCGCCAGATCCGTCACCGAAATCCGGCCATCTTCAGCAAGTGCCGTAAGGATGGCCTGATCGAACCGATCAAGTCCGGATAAGTCGTTTCGCACCTTCTGATCCTATAATTTCAGTCCATTCGACCGCCAAGCGACGAAATACAGTCCATTCTCCTGCCTAAGCGCAGTTATATTAGACAAAAGCCCCGGAGTACACATGTCACACAGTCTGCGCACCAAAATCGACACCCACACCTATGCTGACCAGACCGCCGTTCTGGACGCGCTGATCGCTCAGGCCGATCTGTCACAGGCCGACCGTACCGCCATTTGTGAGGCCGCGGCGCAGTTGGTACGCGATATCCGCTCCAGCACTTCACCCGGCATGATGGAAGTGTTTCTGGCCGAATACGGCCTGTCCACCGACGAAGGCGTTGCACTGATGTGTCTGGCCGAGGCGCTGTTGCGCGTGCCGGATGCCGACACCATCGACGCACTGATCGAAGACAAGATCGCGCCGTCCGATTGGGGTAAGCATCTTGGTCAGTCATCCTCGTCACTGGTGAACGCGTCGACATGGGCGCTGATGCTGACAGGGCGAGTACTGGATGAGGACAAATCCTCGCCCGTGGGTGCCCTGCGCGGCGCAATCAAACGCTTGGGCGAACCGGTGATCCGCACCGCCGTAGGCCGCGCGATGAAAGAGATGGGGCGCCAGTTCGTGCTGGGCGAGACCATTCAATCCGCCATGAAGCGCGCCAAGGGGATGGAAGACAAGGGATACACCTATTCCTACGACATGCTGGGCGAAGCTGCGCGGACCGAGGCCGATGCCGCCCGGTATCACCTGTCTTATTCGCGCGCCATCGCCGCCATTGCCGAGGCCTGCACCCACAACGACATCCGCGAAAACCCCGGTATCTCGGTCAAGCTGTCCGCGCTGCACCCCCGCTATGAGCTGGCGCAGGAAAACCGAGTGATGGAGGAATTGGTGCCCCGCCTGCGCGCGCTGGCGCTGCTGGCCAAGGCCGCGGGCATGGGGCTGAACGTCGACGCCGAAGAAGCTGATCGTCTGTCCCTGTCGCTGCAGGTGATCGAAGAAGTGATGGCCGAGCCCGCACTGGCAGGCTGGGACGGGTTCGGCATCGTTGTGCAAGCCTATGGCCCACGTGCCGGGCTGGTGCTGGACACGCTCTATGAAATGGCCGAGCGGCACGACCGCAAGCTGATGGTACGGCTGGTGAAGGGCGCGTATTGGGACACCGAGATCAAGCGTGCACAGGTTGAAGGTGTCGATGGGTTCCCGGTGTTTACCCAAAAGGCGACGACGGATGTGTCCTACATCGCAAATGCCCGCAAGCTGCTGGGCATGACCGACCGCATCTATCCGCAATTTGCCACCCATAACGCCCACACGGTCAGCGCGATTCTGCACATGGCTAACGACCAACCATTCGAATTCCAACGCCTGCACGGAATGGGTGAGACGCTGCATCAGATCGTGCGCGACAAGCAGAACGCCCGCTGCCGCATCTATGCGCCGGTCGGTGCGCACCGTGATCTGCTGGCCTATCTGGTGCGCCGCCTGCTGGAAAACGGCGCGAACTCATCCTTCGTGAACCAGATCGTTGATGAGGATGTCGCCCCCGAAACCGTGGCCGCAGACCCGTTCGTGACCGTTCAGGCACCCGCCAAACCGCTGCCAACCGGACCCGAGCTGTTTGAGCCGGAGCGTCCGAACTCAAAAGGGTTTGATCTGCACCATACGCCGACGCTGGACCGGATCGATCTCGCGCGCGACGCCTATCGTGCCCATCATTGGCATGCCCGGCCATTGCTGTCGGATAGCGCACAGCCCGAAGACGACGCGCCAGTCGTCAACCCGGCGGTGCCTCAGGACCGCCCCGGTTCGGTTGCTGCGGCCAGCCCGGCAGACGTGGAACTGGCGCTGGCCAGCGCGTGCCCATGGCAAGCCCCGGCCGAGACGCGCGCTGCAGCCCTCAACAAAGCCGCCGATCTCTATGAGGCGCATTTCGGAGAGCTGTTTGCATTGCTCGCCCGCGAGGCCGGGAAATCCCTGCCTGATGCGGTGGCCGAACTGCGCGAAGCGGTTGATTTCCTGCGTTACTATGCTGCCAACATTCCGGCGACCAAACCCGCCGGAATATTTACCTGCATCAGCCCGTGGAACTTCCCACTGGCGATTTTCTCAGGGCAGATTTCGGCGGCGCTGGCCACTGGCAACGCCGTGCTGGCCGCCCCTGCCCCGCAAACACCGCTGATCGCGCACCGCGCCGTTCAACTGATGCACGAGGCAGGCGTTCCGCGCGATGTGCTGCAATTGCTTCCGGGCGGGCCGAAAGTGGGCGCAGCGCTGACTTCGGACGCGCGCGTATCGGGTGTGGCTTTCACAGGTTCGACCGCAACCGCGCTGAAAATCCGCTCTGCCATGGCCCAGCATATGCGCCCCGGCACGCCTCTGATCGCCGAGACCGGCGGCCTGAATGCAATGATCGTGGACAGCACCGCGCTGCCGGAACAGGCCGTGCAGTCGATCATCGAAAGCGCGTTCCAGTCTGCAGGTCAGCGCTGTTCAGCCCTGCGCTGTCTTTACCTGCAGGAAGACATTGCCGAGGATGTTCTGACTATGCTGCAAGGCGCGATGGACGCTTTGCATATCAGCGACCCATGGTTGATCTCAACCGATTGCGGCCCGGTGATCGATGAGCAGGCCCGGCAAGGCATCGCGGATCACGTCGCCAAAGCCCGCGCCGAGGGACGGGTTCTGAAAGAGCTTTCCACCCCGCCCGAAGGCACATTCATCGCGCCGACCCTGATCGAAATCCCCGGCATCTCGGCGCTGGAACGCGAAGTGTTCGGCCCGGTGCTGCATGTCGTCAGGTTCAAGGCGCAAGAGATCGACAAGATCATCGCCGACATCAACGCAACGGGCTATGGTCTGACCTTCGGCCTGCACACCCGGATTGACGACCGGGTACAGCATGTGACCGAGGCGATCCACGCCGGCAACCTCTATGTCAACCGCAACCAGATCGGGGCAATCGTGGGTTCGCAACCCTTCGGGGGCGAGGGCCTGTCCGGTACCGGCCCCAAGGCGGGCGGCCCGAATTACATGGCGCGCTTCTGCGCCCCGGATCGGCAGTCTTCGTCGGGCATTTGGGACGCGACGGCTGAACCGGGCAAACCGGAGGGTCAGCCTGCCCCGCCGCGCACTCGGTCACTGCCCGGGCCAACCGGCGAGTCGAACCGTCTGACCGAATACGCCCGCGCGCCGCTGTTGTGCATGGGTCCGGGGGCGGAGGCTGCGCGGGCGCAGGTCGACGCGGTCAAGGCGCTGGGTGGTACGGCGATCCGGATGACCGGAGCGCTGGATTTGCACCGGCTTGAAAACCTGACCGGTTTCTCGGGCGTCCTGTGGTGGGGCGACGACGACACCGGTCGCCAGATCGAACAGCATCTGGCCCGGCGCGATGGCCCGATCATCCCGCTGATTCTGGGCAAACCCGACCGCGCGCGGGTTCTGGGAGAGCGCCATGTCTGCGTCGATACCACCGCCGCCGGAGGCAACGCCGCCCTTTTGGGAGGTGCGGCATAACCGGACCTTGACGCTGGGCGGCGAAAAGCCCAGCGTCGCGCCATGTTTCCGATCCGTGATCATAACCCCTCGGGGCGCACCCCCTTCGTTGTCTATGCCCTGATGGCCGCCAACATCCTGATCTTCCTCAGCTATGTGGGAATCATGGAGGATGCGCGGCTGATCAACCGGTTCTATTTCGACTATGCGGTCATCCCCGCGCGTATCTCGGATGGTTTCGCGCTGGAAACACTGGTCACCTCGATGTTTCTGCACGGCGGCTGGATGCATCTGGCCGGGAACATGCTGTTTCTGTGGATCTTCGGCGACAATCTCGAAGACGAGATGGGCCACATTCTGTTTCTGCTATTCTATCTTCTGGCCGGGATCGGGGCTGGCCTGATCCACGTAATCTCGGACCCGGATTCAGTGGTGCCGACCATCGGGGCCTCCGGCGCCATTGCCGGGGTGATGGGGGGATACCTGCTTTTGTTCCCGAAAGCGCGCGTTGATATCCTACTGATCCTGATCGTCTATTTCCGCATCTTCACCATCCCCGCATTCGTCATGCTGGGCGTCTGGCTGGGTCTGCAATTCCTGGGCAGCCTGTCCAGCAATCCCGATGAAGGCGGCGTCGCCTATTGGGCCCATACCGGGGGGTTCTTTGTCGGGCTTGTGCTGTGCATCCCGCTCTGGATCCGGCGTGGCGGGACCGGGTTCTGGAACCGTACACACGGCCACCCACCGCACCCCGAACACAAATACAAGCTGTCGCAATCGCGCATTCCCAAGGTGCCGCGCCGATAGCGTTGCTTAATCAGGAAACCGTCCGCCGCTGAGATGCGTGATCTCTTGCGCGGCGCTGGTAACCAACGCCCCCAGCTCTGGCGCGCGTTCCTTGCTGAACCGCACGGTCGGGCCAGAGACCGAAATACCCGCGCAAGGTTCGCCCCGATCGTCAAAAATGGCCGCGCCGATGCAGGACATGCCTTCATAGCGCTCTTCCTGATCAAAGGACCAGCCGCGTTCGCGTGTCTGGGCCAGATCGTCCGGCAACCCCGTATCGGGCAACTGCGTGTTCGCGGTAAATGGGATCAGTTCAATGGCCGAGAGCAGTTTGCCCAACCGTTCTTCGCGCATCGCTGCCAATATGGCCTTGCCCGTGCCCGAGGCATACATCGGCGTCCGCGCCCCGGGCGGGAAAAACGCCCGGATCGGGTTCTGGGTCTCGACCTGCCCGACGAACACGACCTCTCCGCCATCCGGTACAGCGAGATTGGCCGTTTCACCACTTTCCTGCATCAGACGTCGCAGGATCGGTCTGCCGATCTCTAGCACGCTGTTGCGGCGCAGGAATGAGGCACCGGTGCGATAGGCCTCAATCCCGACCATCCACTCCTGACGCTCTTCATCGAAGGTAACGAACCCGTGTTTCTGCAGGGTCACGAGTATGCGATGGGTGGTGGCTGTCGGAACCTCAACCTCGCGCGCCAGATCACTGAGCGCCGATCGTTCAAGCCGGGCCACCGTCGTGAGAACGCCCAGCGCGCGGTCCAACGATTGCATGGTCCCGGCCGAACTTTCCTTGAACAGTGATTTCGGCCTGCCGCGGGGCCGTTTTTGCGAATCCATTCTGGCTGAACCCTCCGGATACGTGGTCGCATTCAGGAAATGACGCAGTTCACCAATCCTGGGCGCATAAATTTTGAGAAACTGAAAGTTGTTAAATTTCAGTCGATTGCCATTTATTTATCTAAAATGAAAACATTTTTCAAGAAAATTGCAAAAACACGATGCCCGGGTGACACTTGGTTCGAGAGCAAAGGACAACAACCATGTCAAACCAGAACCCGGTTTTCATTCCCGGCCCGACCAACATCCCGGATCGCCTGCGGCTTGCGATGCAGGTGCAAACTCAGGATCACCGCGCACCGGACTTTGTCGAGACGTTTGCGCCGGTGCTTGAGGACACAAAGAAAGTGTTCGGCACAAGCGATGGCCAGATCGTCACCTTCCCCGCCAGCGGCACCGGTGGCTGGGAGGCTGCGATCACCAACACGCTCAGCCCTGGCGACACAGTGCTGGTGGCACGCTATGGCGTGTTCAGCCATCGCTGGATCGATCTGTGTCAGCGGCATGGTCTGGACGTTCAGATCATCGAATGCCCCTGGGGTACCGGCGCGCCCGCCGATCAGTTCGAGGCCGCGCTTGCAGCGGATACATCGCATCAGATCAAGGCCGTTCTGGTCACCCATAACGAAACGGCAACCGGCGTGCGCTCGGACATCGAAGCGGTCCGCAAGGCAATGGATGCCAGCGGCCACCCGGCGATGATGTTCGTCGATTGCGTCAGCTCTCTGGCCTCGATGCCGTTCGACTTTGACCGTTGGGGCGTCGATATTGCCGTCTCTGGCTCGCAAAAAGGGTTCATGCTGGCCACCGGCATGGCGATCCTGTGCGTCAGCCCCAAGGCTCTGAACGCGATGGAAACCGCCAAACTGCCCCGCACTTTCTTCGATTTCCGCGACATGATGGCCGCGAATGCGTTGGGCGGGTTTCCCTATACACCGCCGCTGCAGCTGATCTATGGCATGCGCGAAAGCCTGAAGATGCTGTTCGAAGAAGGGTTGGAAAACGTCTATGCCCGCCACTACCGGCTGGCCGAGGGCGTCCGCCGTGCTGTTGATGCCTGGGGCCTGAAACTGGTCGCGCAGTCGCCCGATCTCTACTCGGACACCGTCAGTGCGATTTACGTGCCCGAGGGCTATGACAGCAACACGCTGACCGATCATGCGTTCAATACCTATGGCGTGTCCTTCGGTATCGGCCTGGGCGAGTTGAACGGCAAAGCCTTCCGCATCGGCCATCTGGGCAGTCTGACGGATGTGATGGTGCTGTCCGGTCTGGGTGCAATCGAAATGGCGATGGCGGATCTGAACTATCCGATCAAGCTGGGCAGCGGCGTGGCCGCGGCGCAGGACTATTTCCGCACCGGCCCGTCTGGCCATGCCAAAGCCGCAGCCTGAGGAGGAAATGATGTTGGACCACATCCCGGCTGCCGATCTGACCATCGACGACATGCGCACCGCGCATGATCGGATCAGACCCTACATCCGTCGCACACCCATTATGGCCTCGGACTATCTGAATGACCTGACCGGCGCCCGGCTGTTCTTCAAATGCGAGAACTTTCAGGAAGCCGGCGCGTTCAAGGTGCGCGGGGCCTGCAATGCCGTGTTTAGTCTAAGTGACGATATGGCCGCAAAAGGTGTCTGCACGCATTCCAGCGGCAACCACGCGCTGTCATTGTCCTATGCTGCCGGTCGACGCGGCATCCCCTGCAACGTGGTCATGCCGCGCACCGCGCCGCAAGCCAAGAAGGACGCCGTGCGCCGCTATGGCGGAACGATCACCGAATGTGAGCCGTCCACCTCGTCTCGCGAGGCGACATTTGCCGAGGTGCAGGCCCGGACAGGCGGAGAGTTCGTGCACCCTTATAACGATCCGCGCGTCATCGCCGGTCAGGCCACCTGCTCGGCAGAGATGCTGGAGCAAACCGATGGCGTGGACGCCGTAATCGCCCCCATTGGCGGCGGTGGTATGGTCTCAGGCACCTGCCTGACGGTCTCGAACCTTGCGCCAGAGACGGCAATCTACGCGGCCGAACCGGAACAGGCCGACGATGCATATCGGTCTTTCAAGGCGGGTCACATCATCGCCGATGACGCGCCCAAAACAATCGCCGACGGGCTGCTCGTGCCGCTCAAGGAAAACACCTGGCACTTTGTATCCAACAACGTGACCGACATTTTCACCGCCTCTGATGCCGAGATCATCGATGCGATGAAATTGACCTGGAAATACCTGCGGGTGGTGATGGAGCCCTCCTCGGCGGTGCCACTGGCGACGATCCTCAAGAACCCCGAGGTCTTCCGGGGCAAGCGCGTTGGCGTGATCATTACCGGCGGCAACGTGGATCTGGACAAACTTCCCTGGCTGACAGGGTAAGGAGAAACAGGATGAACAAACCCATGAATATCGAACAACTCGAAGTTGGCTATGACATCCCTGCCGCGATTGGCATGGATGAATCTGAGATCCAGACGCCTTGCCTGATCCTCGATCTGGACGCGCTGGAGCGAAACATCAAAAAGATGGGCGACTATGCCACGGCGCATGGGATGCGGCACCGGGTGCACGGCAAGATGCACAAATCGGTGGACGTCGCGAAACTGCAGGAACAAATCGGCGGTGCGGTGGGTGTCTGCTGCCAGAAAGTGTCCGAGGCCGAGGTATTTGCGCGCGGGGGTATCAAGGACATTCTGGTGTCAAACCAGGTGCGGGACCCTGCCAAGATCGACCGTCTGGCGCGTCTGCCCCAGCTTGGCGCGCGCACCATCGTCTGCGTCGACGATGTGGACAACGTCGCTGACCTGTCTGCTGCAGCCGCAAAACATGGCACTGAATTAGAGGTCTTTGTCGAGATCGACTGCGGCGCGGGCCGCTGTGGTGTCACCACGACCCCTGCCGTGATCGAAATCGCCAAGGCGGTCGAGGCCGCGCCAAATCTCAAATTTACCGGCATTCAGGCCTATCAGGGTGCGATGCAGCATCTGGATACGTATGAGGCCCGCAAAGAGAAGCTCGATACCGCCATCGCCATGGTCAAGGATGCTGTGGATGGGTTGAAGGCCGAAGGGATCGAGTGCGAATTGGTCTCAGGTGGCGGCACGGGCTCTTATTATTTCGAAAGCAATTCAGGCGTTTATAACGAGCTGCAATGTGGGTCTTACGCCTTTATGGATGCCGATTACGGTCGCATTCTGGACAAGGAAGGCAAGCGGATTGATCAGGGTGAATGGGAAAACGCCCTGTTCATTCTGACCAGTGTGATGAGCCACGCCAAAGCGGACAAAGCAATCTGCGATGCGGGGCTGAAGGCGCAATCCGTCGATAGCGGCCTGCCGTTCATCTATGGACGCGATGACGTGGAATACCTGAAATGTTCGGACGAACACGGCGTGATCGGCGACCCGGACGGCCTGCTGAAGGTTAACGACAAGCTGCGGCTGGTGCCCGGCCACTGCGACCCGACCTGCAACGTCCATGACTGGTATGTGGGCGTGCGCGGCGGCAAGGTCGAGGCGCTCTGGCCGGTGTCGGCCCGCGGCAAGGCTTATTGAACTGTCGAAAAAAGCAACAAAGGGCGGCGCTTGGGTGCCGCCCCTTTTTGATGCCATCAGAAAGAAAGGCATAGGCGATGATCATCGTTCCTGAAAAGGAAATCGGCGCTCTGCTGGGTCGCAAGGAAAGCTATAGCGCGGTTGAGCAGGTGTTTGCAGCGATGGCTGCAGGCGACGCCTACAACTTCCCGGTCGTGCGAGAGGCGATTGGCCATGCGGATGCGCTCTATGGGTTCAAAGGCGGGTTTGACCGCGCGGGTATGAGCCTGGGCCTGAAGGCCGGGGGGTACTGGCCCAACAATATGGAAACGCATGGTCTGATAAATCACCAGTCCACCGTGTTTCTGTTCGATCCCGATACCGGTCGCGTCCGCGCCATCGTTGGGGGTAACCTTCTGACGGCGCTGCGCACAGCGGCGGCCTCATCGGTGTCGATCAATCACCTTGCGCGTAAGGATGCCAAGGTGATCGGCATGGTTGGCGCAGGGCATCAGGCGACATTCCAATTGCGCGCCGCGTTGGAACAGCGCCCGTTCGAAAAGGTTATCGGCTGGAACCTGCACCCCGAAATGCTGCCGAAAATCGAAAAGGTCGCGGCTGAGGCTGGTCTGCCTTTCGAGGCTGTGGACCTGCCTGGCATGGTACAAGCGGATGTGATTGTCACCATCACCTCCTCCTTCGCGCCAAGCCTGATGTCCGAGCATGTCTCGGACGGCACCCATATCGCCTGCATGGGCACCGATACGGTCGGCAAGCAAGAGGTCGCCACCGACCTGATCGCCCGCGCCAGCGTCTTTACCGACGAGGTCGCGCAGGCCGTGACACTGGGGGAAAGCCAGCATGCGGTGGCTGCCGGAACCAAAGCCGAAGGCGATATCCGTCAGATCGGAGAGGTCATCAACGGCACCCATCCCGGGCGCGCGTCGGATGATGAAGTGACCCTGTTCGACGGCACCGGAGTCGGACTGCAGGACCTTGCGGTGGCAAGCGCGGTCGTTGATCTGGCCGTCCAGCAGGGGATCGCGATCGAGGTTGACTTCTAAACCAAAACGCGCGCCCGGATCGGACGCGCGCACCAGGATCGACAGACCGGGGTTGGTATCAGCCCCGGATCACCTTGGCGAAATTGTCAAAGATCGGCTCATTGGCGCAGATCACCTCGCCATCCTCAAGCACGCTGCCTTCGGGGTTCAGGGCCTGAACAAACCCGCCCGCCTCTTTTACGATGATGATGCCGGCGGCCACGTCCCAGGCGTTCAGACGGCGTTCCCAGAACCCTTCGTAGCGACCGGCGGCGACATAGGCCATGTCCAGCGCCGCAGCGCCCCAGCGGCGCACACCGGCGCAGGCAGGCATCAGGCGAGCCAGATCCTGCAGGGTCGCAGGCAGGTCCGAGCGGCCGCCGAACGGCAAACCGGTCGAGAAGATCGATTCGATCATGCGATGACGGCCCGAGACGCGGATGCGCATATCGTTCATCCACGCGCCCTCGCCCTTTTCGGCAAAGAACATCTCGTCCTTGGCGGCGTCATAGATCACACCGGCCACGATCTTGCCCTTGTGTTCCAGGGCAATTGAAACCGCCCAATGGGGCAGCCCGTGCAGGAAGTTGGTGGTGCCATCCAGCGGGTCGACGATCCAGCGACGGGTCGGGTCTTCGCCGTCAATCGCGCCACCCTCTTCGGCCAGCCAGCCATAGGTGGGGCGTGCGCCCAGCAGTTCCTCTTTCAGGATCGCCTCGGCTGCGATATCGGCTTTTGACACAAAGTCGCCCGCGCCCTTCATCGACACCTGCAGGTTCTCGACTTCACGAAAATCCTTGACCAGAGACCGCCCCGCTTTGCGCGCGGCTTTGATCATGATGTTGAGATTTGCACTGCCAACCATTTTCCATAGGCTCCTGTCCGGTCAAGCCGCGCGTATACTGGTGCAACGCAGCCTTGCCAAGAGGAATGATACGCATGGCTGCCCTGCGCCGGGCGCTACTGTGATTGCAGCTTGCGCGCCTCGGTCCGGGCCAGGCTTACCAGTTCCTGCACAAACGGTTTTTCCAGATCCTCGCTGCGCACCGCAGCATAAAGCCTGCGGGTGACCCCGTCCTTGGTCAGTGGGCGGGTGACATAGTCGGAATTGTACTTCACCTCGCGCACCACCCAATCCGGCAGAACGGAAATGCCACGGTTCGACGCCACCAGCAGCAGGATCACGGCGGTCAGTTCAACCTGCCGGATCGAGGCCGGTTCAACCCGCGCCGGGATCAGCAACTGGCTGAACACATCCAGACGCGTGCGCTCGACCGGATAGGTGATCAGGGTCTGGCCACGGAAATCCCCGGCCTCGACAAAGGGTTTCTCGGCCAGCGGGTGAGATGAGGCAGCGACGAAGACCGCGTTGTAGTCGAACAGTTCGACGAACTCGACGCCCGGCAGATCTTCGGGATCAGACGAGACCACCAGATCGACCTCCTCTTTCTGCAACGCGGGCAGCGCGTCAAATGCCAGACCGGGGCGGATATCTACGTCGACATCCGGCCAAGACTTGCGGAATGCTTCGAGCACCGGGAACAGCCACTCAAAACACGCATGGCATTCAATCGCGATATGCATACGGCCCGTGCGCCCGTCGCGGAGCGAGGAAAACTCGTGCTGCATCGCCTCGACCTGCGGCAGGATCTGTTCTGCCAGCCGCAATAGACGCAGGCCCGCGGCCGATAGTTTCATCGGTTTTGACCGTCGCAGGAACAGCTCAACCCCGGCCTGATCCTCCAAACCCTTGATCTGATGGCTCAATGCGGATTGGGTGATGTTCAACTGATCAGCGGCACGCGCCAGCCCGCCACATTCATGGATGGCCTTGATGGTTCGCAGATGCCGGAATTCAATATGCATATTCAGTGTGACTCATGTTGTTCTTGAACAATATGAATTTGTCTCACATCGCTCAACGTGGCACAAGGGCGCAAATGATCCTGAGAGGCCGTGATGACAAAACCTGAAATCTCATTCGAGTTCTTTCCGCCCAAAACGCTGGAAGCCTCATTCCGGCTTTGGGACACGGTGCAGACGCTGGCCCCGCTTGATCCCCGGTTTGTCTCGGTCACCTATGGCGCGGGCGGCACCACGCGCGAGTTGACCCGGGATGCGGTTGCCACATTGCACAAGTCTTCGGGCCTGCCGGTTGCGGCGCATTTGACATGCGTGGATGCCTCGCGTCAGGAAACGCTGGAAATCGCCGACAAGTTCGCCCGCGCCGGTGTCGAGAACATTGTCGCGCTGCGGGGCGATCCCCCGAAGGGTCAGGACAAATTCATCCCCCACCCTGAGGGGTTTGCCAATTCGGTGGAGCTGATTGAGGCGTTGGCCGAAACCGAAATGTTCAACATTCGCGTTGGCGCCTATCCCGATATCCATCCCGAAGCGCGCGATGCGCGTGCCGATGTAGACTGGCTGAAGGCCAAGCTGGATGCTGGCGCAGACGAGGCGCTGACCCAGTTCTTCTTTGAGGCTGAGACGTTCTTCCGGTTCCGTGATGCCTGTGAGAAAGCGGGCATCGACAAACCCATCGTGCCCGGTATTCTGCCCATCGAAAACTGGACCGGCGCACGCCGTTTTGCCCAGCGCTGCGGCACCCGCATCCCGAACTGGGTCGAAAGCGCCTTTGACAAAGCCGTTCGCGATGATCGCGAAGAGCTTCTGGCAACTGCGCTCTGTACCGAGCTGTGTTCGGACCTGATCGAGGGCGGCGTCGACAAGCTGCACTTTTACACGCTGAACCGGCCGGAGCTTACCCGTGATGTCTGCTTTGCATTGGGCATCACACCGCAGGCGGAGTTGCAGAACGTCGCATGACGACGGCGCGTTCCGGCCCTTGTGATGGGGTCGGAACGTGCTTCCTTACGCAAGGCACCACTATATCGGCGACAATCAAAACACACCCACGCTAACTGTTGAGTGATCCCAGGCTAATACCCGGTAAAATTTGACAAAAAAGTGGCCACTGGCAATCTGGGGTCAGTGTAGTTTTAACGAGTGTTTTGAGTATGGAGCCAGTGAGCAAGATAAGGGCTCGGACTGAGGCGTTGCAGGTTTTGGGCCTGTCGCAGAACGCCGGTGCAGACGAAATCCGAGAGGCCTGGCGCAGCGTTGCCTTCCACGATCATCCTGATCACACCGGCGGTGATTACGACGGGTTTTCGCAGGCCAAGGCGGCATATGATTATCTGCGTACTGAGGGGCTGACCCGCAAAGGGCCGTCCGGTTCATCGATACCGCGCCGACCGCGGCTGAAAAAGCGCGTGATCCAACTGTGCGCGGATGAGATCGAATATTGCCGCCACCTGCTGAACCCCGAACGCGCCCTGTCTGACCTGTCCAGCGGTGAACCGGATTCGGAGGAGAAGGCCAGCGGCGCGCCTTCGGACCATGTGCCCGACGCCATCGGCTGTTTCGGACGTGATCTGACTTATTTCGTGGCCTCTTCGGTCTGCGAAGGGTCAAACCGGGTCGCACTGCCGACCTCGGTTCTGGCCAGTTGCCGGAAAGCTGAAACCGAAATCCTGACATTCCAGTCCAAAAGCTCAGGCTCGGGGGAAATCGTCATCCCCGACCCGATCCGCGAACGTAAATTTCCCGGTGCAAAAAGCGTGAGAATTCGATTTGAAGCGGATCAGCACATGCAGGACATGTACGAGCTGGCGGGCTAAATCCCATCACAAACGAAAAAGCCCGGCCGCCGAGGCCGGGCTTCTTTGTCGGATCCATGCGATCAGTTCGCGATCGGGCCTTCCGAGGTGAATTTGGGGATCACGCTGGTCGAGGCCGCATCGGGCTCGATGCCCGGCCAGTTGCCTTCAGCCAGGTTGATGTTGCCCGGCACGTCCTCTTCCCAGAAGCCGACAACAACATCGGTGATGTTCAGATACAGCTTGTCATCGACGATCCGCCACAGGTTCGGATTGGCCGGAACCTTACCGCCGCGTGAGACGCCATAAGCGCAGTGGCCATCATATTGGGGGGCATAATAGGCCGGGTTTTCCAGAAACTTGTCGCGATTCTCTTCGGAGGAAAACGCCCAGGTCGCACCGTTGTAGTCTGCGGTGATGTCGGCCCGGCCACGCACGGCCTCGGGCTGCGACTGGCCTACAGCGACCTGATCCAGGCCACGATAGGCAACAACGTCATATCCTGACACGGCGAATCCGGTGCCATCGACATATTGATCCCCCGCAAAGGCGGGAACGGCAAAGGCGATCGTTGCGGCAAGGCTCAGCGCAAAGCGTTTCATGTGATTGGTCCTCATAATCCTATCGGTTTTCGGGAACCCGAAATGTTGGGTCTGGTCAGACAATAAGTGATTTTCCTCCGGCGCGAAGACCCACTCGCGCCGCTGTGACATCAGATGGCGATTTGTGAGCCGATCCACGCGTATTGTTACAAAGATCGCGCTGCGTTCGGGGTTGGACTTCGGGTTCTGCAATATTAGCTGTGGTTTCAGTGGCCGGATGACCGGTTCTGAAGGAAAGGTAAGAGATGAGCGAACAATCCACCTATACCCCTCCGAAAGTCTGGACCTGGGACAGCGAGAGCGGCGGGCGCTTTGCGAACATCAACCGTCCCATCGCCGGAGCAACCCATGACAAGGACCTGCCGGTCGGCAAGCACCCCTTGCAACTGTATTCACTGGCCACGCCCAACGGCGTCAAAGTGACCGTGATGCTTGAGGAACTGCTGGCCCTTGGTCACGAGGGTGCTGAATACAACGCCTGGCTGATCGATATTGGCGAGGGCGATCAGTTCAGCTCGGGCTTTGTGGGAGCCAACCCGAACTCGAAAATTCCGGCGCTTTGGGATCGCTCTGGGGATGCGCCAACCCGCGTGTTCGAAAGCGCCTCGATCCTGTTCCATCTGGCCGAGAAGTTCGGGGAATTCCTGCCTGCAGATGGACCTGCGCGCACCGAGGTGATGAACTGGGTGTTCTGGCAGATGGGCAGCGCGCCGTATCTGGGCGGCGGCTTTGGACATTTCTACGCCTACGCGCCCGAGAAATGGCAATATCCGATCGACCGGTTCGCGATGGAAGCCAAGCGTCAGTTGGATGTGCTGGACCGGGAACTGGCCGACAAGCCCTATATCGCGGGTCAGGACTATACCATCGCCGACATGGCGATCTGGCCCTGGTATGGGCAGTTGGTTCTGGGTCGTCTCTATGACGCGGCAGAGTTCCTGGATGTGGAGAGCTACAAGAACGTCTTGCGTTGGGCCAAAGAGATTGATGCGCGCCCGGCGGTTCAGCGCGGCCGCATGGTCAACCGCCCCTTTGGCGAGCCGCACACACAACTGCACGAACGGCACGACGCCAGCGATTTCGAGACCCGCACGCAGGACAAACTGGCACCGGCGGACTGATTGATCCGGTGACTATTTGAGAATTGGGGGCCGCGCGGGATCAGAGCCCGGCGCGGCCCTTTCCATATGCGGTGCCTGCGGCTGTGGCAGATCAAACCGCAGCCCGACCTTTGCCAAAGCGGCTGCGGCGGGGTCGTCCGGTGCAAAGAAACCCACATCCAGCTCCCCGGCTTCAATCCCCGAGAATGTCAGGGCTTCTGACACGGCCCGCGCCAGCGCGGGCTGCGCGCCCTCAACTGCAGCGACAAAGCCAAGCAGATGACCCTGACCGCCGTCCTGCGATCTGGTTCCCACCAGAAACGCCGCGGCGGCAAGCCCCGCAGCTGTGGCCAGCTTGGTATCCAGCGCCGTCAGCAGGACATCGGGCAAACCCACGGGCGGGCTGAACTCGGACAACCGTTGCTGCACTTCTTCCGGGCCATGCTGCAAGGTCTCGGCCAGCCAACCCAGTGCCTCGGCAGGAATCAGCATCGACGAAGGCGCGGCCTCGAGGTTCAGCCCCAGCCCGATCCCCTGACCCGACAACATCGACGAAAGAACCCGTCCCGACAGCGCCACATAAGGCACCGGGCGGCCCGCAAACCGCGCCAGACGCTCTTCAAGGTCGAAGGCCAGCACGAAGCGTCCGTCTGCGACGTCAAACAGCTCGGGCGAGATATTCTCGTCACGGGCTTCCTCGGTCAGCATCAGGAACAGTTCGCTGTCGGCGAGCCGCTCGAAGAACCGCAGCCGCGCCGCGTCATCCTGAGGAGCCGCCTCCATCGCGGCATGTGCGGCATCAAGCGCCGTGGTTTCAGCCATTCATCACCTCTTGGACCCGGGCGCGCAGAACCGGCAGCAGCTCGGCCTCGAACCACGGGTTTTTCTTCAGCCAACCCGTATTGCGCCACGAGGGATGAGGCAAGGCAAAGACCCGCGGCGCATGGTCCCGCCAACGGCTGACAGTCTCGGTCACAGGCGTTTTAGACCCCAGATGGTACTTATGTGCATGTCCACCCACCAGCACGGTCAGCGGCACGTCGCCCAGCGCAGCCATTACCTTGTCATGCCAGGTCTTGCCACAGATCGGCGGCGGCGGCAGATCCGCCTTGCGTGCGTCATAACCGGGAAAGCAAAATGCCATCGGCACGATTGACACGCGGTCTCGATCGTAGAACTCGGCACTATCCACGCCCAGCCAATCGCGCAGCCGATCACCCGAAGGATCGGTAAAGGGCCGGCCGGACTCGTGAACCCGCGCGCCCGGCGCCTGGCCTGCAATCAGGATGCGGGCACCGGGGCGAAACCACGCAACCGGGAGCGGTTCATGCGCGGTTGCCGTCCGCGCGAATTTATCCGCACAAAGGCGGCAGGCACGGATTTCGTCAATCAAGGCGGTCATGGGCAATCGGGCTTTCCGGAGTTCTCCGGGCCAAGATAGGTGGATTCATCGCCCGGTCCAAGACAGGAGCCCCTGCAACACTTCGTCGGGATACCCCGGATGTGCATTGATCATTTGTTTCATATTTCGACATAATGTGGCCAACATGGATCGGTAGCACCCACGCTTTCAAACCGACAGAGACCCGAGCGATCTACAGGCTGCGCATGCTGGAATTTGACAATGTCAGCAAGTCCTTCTGGACCGGAACCCGCCGCAAGGTGATTCTGGACCAAGTGTCGTTTCGGGTCGAGCTTGGCACTTCGCTGGGCGTGCTTGCCCCCAACGGCACAGGCAAAACCACGCTGATCAACATGATGGCGGGACTGGAAAAACCTGACGAAGGTGTGATCCGGCGCGACTGCCGCGTGTCGTTTCCGATGGGCTTTACCGGCGGCGTGGCCAAGAAGCTCTCGGCGCTGGAAAACGCGCGTTACATCGCCAAGATCTACGGCATGGATCCCGATTATGTCGAAGCCTACTGCAAATGGCTGTGCAATCTGGGTGAGTATTTCGACCAGCCGCTGGGCACCTATTCGGCCGGGATGCGGGCGCGTTTCACCTTTGCGCTGATGCTGGCGCTGGATTTTGACATGTATCTGATCGATGAGGGGATGCCCTCGACAACGGATGTGGAATTCAACAAGAAGGCAGGCGCCATCCTGCAGGAACGATTGCGCACCACGACACTGGTGATCGTGTCGCACAACCCCGCCGTGCTTGAGAAATTCGCGCGCCAGGCTGCGGTTCTGCTGGATGGTCAGCTTTATATGTTTGATACCTTGGAAGAGGCGAAGCAGCTTTATGACTACGAAACCCAAGGCTAGAAAATACAACCCCGACCGCACCCCCAGCGGTGAGGGCACGGCTGAGGCGCGCGCCGATGCCATGGCGCGTATCCGCGCGGCGACGCAAAAACCCGAGGCCGCGAATGATACCCAACCGGGTACTGAGCTTGACGCGATAAAACGCGAAGGGCTGACAGGCCGGCAATTGCGCGTGGCCCGTCGGCTGGCGCAGAAAAACGGTCTGGCGGCAACCTCGGACTATGATGCCGTGCGCCTGCTGCGCCTCAAAGGCATCGATCCGTTTCGACGTGCCAATCTGCTTGATCTGACGACGATAGACACAACCGCGATTGCGAGTGACGAGGCGCAGGATAACATCAAGATCCATTTACCCCAGACCGCCAAAGAATCGCAGAAAAATCTGCCGGGACCCGAGCTTAGCCCGGCCCAGCGGCGCGAATATGAAATCGGCCAGATCCAGAAGGATATCGCCCGGCGCCGTCGCCGCAAGCTCATGGCGATGTTCGCGCGGCTGGCCGCTTTTGTGATGCTGCCGACGCTGGTCGTTGGGTTCTATTTCTACCGGATTGCGACTCCGATGTATGCCAGCGATTCCGAGTTCCTGATCCTGCAGGCGGATGGAGGTCCCGGCAGCATCGGCGGGTTGCTCGCAGGCACCCAATTCGCAACCACACAGGATTCGATCTCGGTGCAGTCCTTTCTGGAGTCAAAAGAAGCCCTGATCCTGCTGGATCGCGACGCCGGTTTCTCTGATGTCTTCAAGCAGGAATGGATCGACCCTATTCAACGTCTGGCCCCGGATGCCTCGCTTGAGCAGGCCTACAAGACCTTCAAGCGCATGATCACAATCGGATATGATCCCACCGAGGGCGTGATCCGAATGGAGGTCGCCGCCCCGGACGCCGAAACCTCGACCCGGTTTTCCGAGAGTTTGATTTCTTATGCCGAGGACCGGGTGAACGCTCTGTCCGAGAAAAAGCGCGAAGACCAGATGCGCGATGCGGTTGAGGGATTTGAAGCCGCACAAGCCGCACGCAGGCAGGCACAGGAAGACCTGATCGAACTGCAATTGCAGGGCGCGATTCTGGATCCTGAAAGCGTGATCGCCAGCCTGCGTGGCCGGATCGATCAGTTCGAAGTCGAACTGCAGGACAAGGAACTGCAACTTGCCGCCCTGCTGGACAATCTGCGCCCCAATCAGGCCAAGGTGGACGGTGCCCGCGCGGATATCGCCCGCCTCGAAGCCGTGCTTGAAGAGCTGAATGCCGAGATGCTGGACGTGTCCGCAGGCGAAAACTCGCTGGCACGGTTAAGCGTGCGTATCCAGATGGCGCAGGCCGATCTGGTGGCACGGGATATGATGCTGCAAACGGCAATGCAGCAAATGGAATCCACACGGACCGAGGCCAATCGCAAGGTGCGCTATCTGACCGTTTCGGTAAACCCGGTGCCCAGTGAGGAACCCAGCTATCCGCGCAAGTTCGAAAATACGATTTTGGCTTTCCTGTTATTTGCTGGTATCTACCTGATGATCTCGCTTACCGCGTCGGTCCTTCGTGAACAGGTATCCTCGTAAAGACCCATGAAACATGTAAAAATCGCCGACCTGACGGTTGGCAACGACCTTCCGCTGACCATCATCGCCGGCCCCTGCCAGCTTGAAACCGCCGATCACGCCCAGATGATCGCCGGCACCATGAAAGAGGCATGCGATGCCGCCGGGGCGCAATATGTGTTCAAGGCGTCCTATGACAAGGCCAACAGAACCTCGTTGTCCGGCAAGCGCGGCATGGGCATTGATGCCGGGCTGAAGGTGCTGGACGATATCCGCAAAACGATGGGTATCCCCGTTTTGACCGACGTTCACACCGAAGGACAGTGCGCGATTGCGGCCGATGCCGTCGATATCCTGCAAATCCCCGCATTCCTGTGCCGCCAGACGGACATGTTGCTGGCGGCGGGCAATACCGGCAAAGCTGTGAACGTGAAGAAAGGTCAGTTTCTGGCCCCTTGGGAAATGCCCAATATCGTCACGAAAATCGAAAGCACCGGAAATCAGAACATCCTGCTGACCGAGCGTGGCACTTCGTTTGGGTACAACACGCTGGTCGCCGACATGCGGTCGCTGCCGCAGATGGCGCAAACCGGATATCCGGTCGTCATGGACGCAACCCATTCGGTGCAGCAACCGGGCGGTCAGGGTGGCTCATCCGGTGGACAGCGTGAATTTGCGCCGGTGATGGCACGTGCTGCTGTGTCTCTGGGCGTGGGGGCTGTTTTCATCGAAACGCATCAGGATCCTGACTCTGCACCCTCAGATGGGCCGAACATGATTCCTCTGGACCAGATGGGCCATCTGATTGACACATTGATGCGCTTCGATGCGCTGGCCAAAGAAAACCCGATTCAAATTTAACGATTGAGATTTGTAATGACCAAACCCCTCGCCGAGGTGACCCCGAACACCTGGAGCTTTCTGCGCGACCCGATGATCAAGCCGACCGGCTTTCGCGAATATGATGCGCGTTGGAAATATCCGGATGAGATCAACCTGCCGGGCATGACCGCCCTTGGTCTGGGTCTGGGCACCCAGATGCACAAACGCGGGATTGAACCGGTGATTGCGGTGGGCAACGACTATCGCGACTACTCGCTGTCGATCAAGAACGCGCTGATCGTGGGGCTGATGCAGGCGGGCATTCAGGTCAAGGATATCGGCCCGGCGCTCAGCCCGATGGCCTATTTCGCGCAGTTTCATCTGGACGTGCCTGCGGTTGCGATGGTCACGGCCAGCCACAACCCAAACGGCTGGACCGGTGTCAAAATGGGTTTCGACCGCCCGTTGACTCACGGCCCGGATGAGATGTCAGAACTGCGCGACCTCGTCCTGAACGGCGAAGGCGTTGCGCGCCCGGGCGGGTCGTATGAATTCGTGGATGGCGTGAAAGAAGCCTATATTGACGATCTGGTCGGTGATTTCAAAATGTCTCGCCCGCTAAAGGTGGTCTGCGCCACCGGCAATGGCACCGCCGCCGCTTTCGCGCCCGAGATTTTCGAAAGGATCGGGGTCGAGGTCGTGCCCAGCCACACGCGGCTGGATTACACATTCCCCAATTACAACCCGAACCCCGAAGCCATGGAAATGCTGCACGATATGTCCGACACGGTCAAAGCCAGCGGTGCCGATCTGGCACTGGGGTTCGACGGTGACGGCGATCGTTGCGGCGTAGTGGATGATGAAGGCGAAGAGATTTTCGCCGACAAGGTCGGCGTTATCATGGCGCGCGATCTGGCCAAGCTTTATCCGGGTTCGACCTTTGTCGCCGATGTGAAATCCACCGGCCTGTTCGCCAGCGATCCGGAATTGCAGGCGCGCGATGTAAAGGCCGACTATTGGAAGACCGGTCACAGTCACATGAAACGCCGGGTCAAGGAAATCGGAGCGCTGGCCGGGTTTGAGAAATCAGGTCACTACTTTCTGGCCGAGCCCGTCGGGCGCGGATATGACTGCGGCATGCGCGTGGCGGTGGAAATCTGCAAGCTGATGGACCGAAACCCGGATCAGAGCATGTCAGACCTGCGCAAAGCGCTGCCCAAGACGTGGTCGACGCCCACCATGTCGCCCTATGCTGCCGACACCGAAAAGTACGATATTCTGCAGCGTCTGGTCGACAAGCTGGTGGCCAAGGCCGACGCGGGCGACAGCTTTGCGGGCCGTGCGATCAAAGAGGTCGTGACGGTCAACGGCGCACGGGTCATTCTGGACAATGGCAGCTGGGGACTTGTGCGCGCCTCGTCCAACACGCCCAACCTTGTTGTGGTCTGCGAAAGCAGCGAAAGCGAAGCCGAGATGCGCGCGATCTTTGCTGATATCGACGCCGTCATTCGTACCGAACCCGGTGTTGGCGATTACGATCAGACGATCTGATCCTTCTGGGGTGCCGGTCACGGCACCCCTCGCTCAGTCCCCGCCCAGCAGTTTCAGCAGGCCCTTTTTGGCCTCATCCTCAAGCTTCTTCTTCAGCGCCTTTTCGACCTGATCGGTGTCGGTGATCGTGGTATCAAACTCGTCTCCAACCTTTTTGAGAACCTTGTCTTTGGCGTCGCCTTCAAGCTCTTTGATTTTACCTTCAGCAGCGGCCTCGATGACTTTGCTCAGGTCCGGCTTGATCAAAGGATTGCTCCACGGCCCGACAATCCGCACAGGGACCGAAAGGCCCTGCCCGGAATTGGCGCGCAAGGCGACGGGCGTGAACAGATAGTCGATATCGCGCGCACCCAGACCCACGCGTCCTGCCCCGTCTGCGCGAAAGTTATCCAGCTTCATCAGCAGGTCATCGTTGTTGAGATCACCGTTTTGCATCGTGAAACTGGCCGTCAGGCTGTTGAACACCGTCGTGCCACCCGAACCCTCACCCCGGCCCATCAGCCGGTCGAGATCTAGCCCCGCGATCACCCCTTTGCCCACATCAATGCTGCCCTTACCACTGAGCGAGCGCATGATCTGATCCTCGGTCTGACCTACGCCCAGAAACTCGAGCGCGCCCGAGCCGGTACCGGACAGACGTTCGATACCCCCCAACGTGACCAGCGCCTCTTTGATATCGATGTTGTCGGCTTTCAGCTTGCCGCCAACAGACAGGCCGTTGCGGTTATTGGCGACTACCCGGCCGTTCAGCTGCCCGGAAAACAATGAGGACGGTTGCATCTTCAGAACCGCGCGCGAGTTGTCGAGGCTGAGCGTCAGATCGCTTTTGCCGAACCGCATACCCGGCACCGCGATCGAGTTGGCCTGCAAGCGGATGGTGCCGTTGGCCAGTGCAAGAAATGAGGCGTCAATCGGCGCTTTCGACCATCCGTCCGAACCCGAGCCTCCGCTCGAACCTGACCCTCCGTTCGACGTGTCCTCTCCTGCCACCTTTGACAGATCAAGGTCCCCCGCCTTAAGGCGCGCCGTGATCTGTGGCGGGTTTGCGATCTGGATATCGGCTTCGCCATCCAGCCGGTTGCTGTCCAGCATCGTGGTCATATCGCGCATCGAAATCCGACCATCGCTGGTATAGGTCATCTGCCCCGAGACTGAGGCCACCCGTCCAAGACCTTCGGGCACGGATACGCCACCCTGCCCGAACGCGGCCAG
Source organism: Ruegeria sp. L12 (assembly GCF_056531745.1). Taxonomy (NCBI): domain Bacteria; kingdom Pseudomonadati; phylum Pseudomonadota; class Alphaproteobacteria; order Rhodobacterales; family Roseobacteraceae; genus Ruegeria; species Ruegeria sp. L12. Next base: position 149,667 of record NZ_JBQFMH010000003.1, on the reverse strand, counting down.
CATCTTATGCGTATCCCGTGCCGTGACCGAAGTTTTACCATCCATTTCACCGGCCAGATTGACCCGGCCCGAGAACTGAACATCTCCACCCGGCGCAGTCAGGCCCAGTTCAAGCGGCGTTACGGTCCCGCTGGAAAAGGCAGGCAGATCGGGGATCGTCAATTCAACCTGAACGGCCCCGCCGGGCACCGACATTTGCGCCTGCATCTCCATCGGAGCGGTCACGTCAGGCCAGCGCGCAGACAGGTCGACATTGGCGAAATCCATACTGACTGCGCCGTTTTCTACATAGATCAGCCGGGCACCGGTCAATTCCAACCGTTCGAGCGTGATTGGTCGACTCTCAACCGCTTGCGCCGAGGTGCCGGTGGTATCAGAGTTGCCGGGCTGGTGCAATTCCCAGTTTCCACGCCCATCGCTGCGCTCCAGCCGCAAAACCGGGCCGTCGGCCAGCACTCGCTTGATCCGGATATCCCCCGACAGCAATGCTGCGGCATCAACCCCCACCGCAAGGCTCTGCGCGCTGAGCATCGGTTCGGCCCCGGCCCAGGGGGCGTTGCCGAAGGTGACCGGGCCGGTCTCCATACCCAGAACCGGCCAGAAGGACAGGCTGACATCGCCCGTCAGCTTCAGTTCGCGCCCGGTTTGCGCCTTGACCTGTTCAGCCAAAATCGTCGCCAGCTTGTCGCCCGGCATCAGCAGCAACGCGCCGATCACCAGCCCGAAGGCCGCAACCAAAAGGAATAGAATACGAATGAGCCACTTCATGGGTCCGCCTTTCCGGCTTATCTGCTCTTTCCCAAGTCAGCCCTGTGCGGGCAATATTTGCAAGGGGAAGCTTTCCCCTCTATATGCCCGGCCATGAGTACGAACCCGCCAAACCTCCGCCCTGATCTGGCCCCTTCGGCGCAGATCACCGACACACCGCGTCGAGGCCAGCCAACCCTTGGGATGGTATCTTTGGGATGTCCCAAAGCGCTGGTCGACAGCGAACGTATCCTGACCCGGCTGCGGGCCGAAGGATACGGCATTTCGCCGGATTATGCCGGGGCCGATGCCGTGATTGTGAACACCTGCGGGTTTCTGGACAGCGCCAAGGCCGAGTCGCTGGAGGCGATCGGTGAGGCGCTGGTTGAGAATGGCAAGGTCATCGTAACCGGCTGTCTGGGGGCCGAGCCTGACTATATCAGGGAACATCATCCCCGAATTCTGGCCGTCACGGGACCGCATCAATACGAACAGGTGCTAGACGCGGTGCACGCCGCGGTGCCGCCGGATCCCAATCCTTACGTCGATCTGCTGCCTGCGTCGGGCGTCAAGCTGACACCGCGCCATTACAGCTATCTCAAGATTTCCGAAGGCTGTAACCACAAGTGCAAGTTCTGCATCATCCCCGACATGCGCGGCAAACTGGCCAGCCGCCCGGCCCATGCGGTGCTGCGCGAGGCTGAAAAGCTGGTCGACAATGGCGTGCGTGAATTGCTGGTGATCTCGCAGGATACCTCGGCCTATGGGCTGGATCGCAAATATGACATCAACCCGTGGAAAAACCGCGAAGTGCGCAGCCATATCACCGATCTGGCGCGGGAGTTGGGACAGTTCGATGCCTGGGTGCGGCTGCACTATGTCTACCCCTACCCCCATGTGCGGGATCTGATTCCGCTGATGGCGGATGCGGGCTGCAATGTGCTGCCCTATCTCGACATTCCGTTTCAGCACGCCCATCCGGATGTCCTGAAACGCATGGCCCGCCCCGCGGCGGGTGCCAAAACGCTGGATGAGATCGCCGCCTGGCGCGCCACCTGCCCCGATATCACCCTGCGGTCGACCTTCATCGTCGGCTATCCCGGTGAAACCGAGGCCGAGTTTCAGACCTTGCTGGACTGGATGGATGAGGCGCAGTTGGATCGCGTCGGCTGTTTTCAATACGAAAACGTCGATGGTGCCCGGTCGAATGACCTGCCCGACCATGTCCCCGCCGAGGTCAAGCAAGAGCGCTGGGACCGGTTCATGGAAAAAGCGCAGGCCATTTCCGAGGCGAAGCTGGCGGCGAAGGTCGGCCGGACGCTGGATGTCATCGTGGACGAGGTCGATGGTGAGGCCGCAACCTGCCGCACCAAATCCGACGCGCCCGAGATCGACGGGAACCTGTTTATCGACGAAGGGTTCGAGGATCTCAAACCCGGTGACATCGTTTCGGTCGAGGTGGATGAAGCGGGCGAATATGATCTGTGGGGGCGCCTGCGGCCAATGGCCTGAGCGCCTCAGAGCATCCCGATCAGTGCAAAAACCCAAGCCACGCCAGCAGCGATGGCGGTCAGGGCAACCGCCGCGCTGGCCGCATCCTTGGCCTGCCCGGCCAGTGCATGATGGTCGGTTGAAGTGTGGTCGACCGCACGCTCGATAGCCGTGTTGAACAGTTCAGCCACCAGAACCAGCAGACCCAAGATCAGAATCATCGCCCGTTCCGCCATGCCCAATGGCAGCAGGATCGCCAACGCGGTCGAGATCAGGTTGGCCCAACCCCATGTTCGGAAAGAATATTCGTCACGCCAAGTGGCACACAGACCCTGCCAACTCCAGCGGGTGCGGTCGTTCAGGCGTTCGAAGAAATTGCGCATCTGTCCATCCGGTCGAAACTCTGAGCCACACGTTCAGCAGCAACCGCGGAAAGGCAAGAAAAAACCGCCCCGAAGGCGGTGACATGATCAGTGCGGATGCAGACGGCCCCAATCGGGACCGTCTGCCAAAGGCTTATTGTGTGACCGGATTACAGACGGTCTGGCCAGCCTCGGTTGTGGCCAGTTCATAGCCCGCAGCACAGCTGGGTGTGCCGTACTTGTCATAGTCGGGCTGGATATAAACCGGGGTCGGTTCCTCTTGCTGCGAACACGCAGTCAGTACAACGGCAGTGGCACAGATGGCAGCAAATTTCAGTTTCATGTCCGTCAATCCTCTATTACTTTTCTGATATTGCCCAATTTTTCGGGGCCGGTATCAGAATAAGACCAAGAAGCTGATCTGGCAACCGGCTCGATCACGCAGACGTGATTTAAGGCGAAACGGCGCTAGCGCAGCAATCCGAACCGGCCTGCTGTCCTTTTCGATTTCACGCTCTAGACTGTTTTTGCGACAGCAGCCAACAACGGAGTAGCCAATGTCAGACGCACCCATCATTGCCCAAAAGGCCCCCTATCCCGTCGAAGTGACCGAGGGCAAAACCTATTTCTGGTGCACCTGCGGAAGGTCTCAGCGTCAGCCATTCTGTGATGGATCGCATAAGGAAACCGGGCTTGAGCCGATGAAATACACCGCCGAAAGCAGCAAGAAGCTGTTCTTTTGTGGCTGCAAACACAGCACGAAAGCACCGCTATGCGACGGATCCCACGCCAAGCTCTAGCGCGAGCAGATCAGATCGTTCAGCGGTTTCGCATTGGCGCAGAAATCGGGGGCGGCCTTGGCGCACGTTTGCTGGGACGCCAGCCAGAGTTCGCATTTCTCACTGCAATGTGCAGCCCGGCAGCGGGTGACGATCTTTGCATAGTCATCCGCGGCCAGCCTGTCTTCGGCCATCGCTTCGGTCAGTGAAACGCCCATGCAGCGCGCCACCGAACGCGTGAGCCAGAAGTGCTTTTCGATTTCACCCAGCGGTATCTGTGGCATCTAATCACCTATGAAGCCAGCGTTTTCAGGGCTGCAAACCGATCACGGTTGGGGCAGGTACAAGGCGCATGTTCCGCTGTTTCGTTTTCGCTCAACCAGTCCGGACAGGCACGCGCCCATTCGCATCCGCGACAGAGCTGGACCATCTCGGCCCAGTCTTCCTGACTCAAATGGCCGTCACGATGCGCTTCGGCAAGATCGGTTCCGGTGGTGCGCGCCATGCGCAAAACCAGCCTCAAATGCGTCATGACCTGACCGAGTCGTAACATCACTGATCCAAATATCTACGGCATCAAGCGCTGCAGCAATTCCTGATTCTGGCAATATTCCGGCGTCCGCGAAGCCGCCTTGTTTTTTGCCAGAAACGACTCGCAATGACCCGGGTTTGGACAGTCGGCACAGCGCAGTACCGCCTCGGAGATTTCATCCACCCGTAAGGCTCCACCGATTGCAGCTTCCTGCAGATCGACGCCCAGCGTTGTGGCCATTTCGTCCACAAGGCCGGCGTGGCGCTTTAGTGTATCGCGATGGGACATGCGGTTTCCTCTCCCTGTCATGCGTTAGGAAAAGCTATCCGATCCGGCCACTGCTGCCTTTGACTCAGGTCAAAGCCCCAGACGATCCAGATAGGCGCGTGTCGCGTCCTGCACCCGGCGGAATCGATCTCCGCCCAGTTTCTTGCCGCCATACCAGCGGGTTACGATGATGACATGGTCCGAGAGTCCGGCCCGTTCGATCATGCGCAGAATGACCATCGCAGCGCCACTTTCACCATCATCGGCCTTTAATGCACCAGCGGGCAGCATGGCTGCCCAGGTGTTGTGGGTGGCCTTGGCATAGGCTTTGTCCGATTTCAGCTCGGCCAGCACTGCATCCACTTCGGCCCGACTGGTCACCCGCGCCCCGGTCACCGCGTATTTTGATCCGCGATCGCTGAGCACGACGCCTAGTTGTGTCAGTTCCGCCATCAGCGCAAACCCAGCCGGCGCGCGGTTTTCAGCACCGTTTCCACCCGTTCGGCATTCGGGGGATGTGTTGCTAGGAACCGGTCACCCGGGTCGGGAATGCGTTGGAAAAAATTCATGCCGATCAGCGGATCATATCCCGCCGAATAGGTGATCACCGTTCCCAATTCATCCGCCTCAAGCTCGAACTGCTTGGTATAGGTTTGCACACCAACCTCGGCACCCAATTTCTGCGCCCGTTCGATGCCAGCTGTGTCTTCGCCTTGCGCGCGCGCCAGATCGCCAAAGATACGGGCGCTGTCCTTGGCATTTGCGGCCTGCCGTGCAATGTGACCCAGAATGTGGTGCGCCGCTTCGTGCCCCATGACAAAGGCGATCTCATCAGCGTTTTGCGTCGCGCTGATCATGGGCTGGGTAAAGATAATCAACGGGCGCCCATCGTCGTCCAGCGTCTGGAACGCATTTGCAGGCGCCCTTGGGTTCAGGTCAACCAGAACGACAAATTCGCAATTGGCCGAACGCAAACGGCGGCGACATTCCCGGCCAGCAGACTCGGCAACTGCGCGACCCACCTGTTCAAAGCTGCGCGCCGCACCGCTCTGACCGGGCGCTTTCGGCTGCCATTCATCAGCCGGAACCGCCACAACCGAAGAGGTTTCGCACGCCGCCAGAAACAACACCAACAAAAGGGCAAGACGGCGCATTCGGGTTCCTTTCAGTCACTCTGACCGCAGATCACCATAGCGTGGCGGAACATGCGGTGCCACCGCGGAATCCGCCCTTTACCGGGTTGCATTACAGGGCCGTGATCGGCACTCTGCCCGCATGTTTTCAATAGAACACGAATTCGACTCGACGGTCATTACGCTGGTGGATGAAGGCCCAAAGCCTTTGCAGGAAGACATTGTGATCAACAGCTTCGCCGAATGCGTAACGATTGAACAACTGGACCCGCGGACCGATCAGATCCAGAAGATCACCCTGTCCCCCGAACAAGTGCGCGATCTGGCCGCCGCACTGGACCTGCCCGAAGGGGTCTACCAAATTCGTGAGACCGACACGCCGACTGAATAGCGGTTCTCTTCCGCGTTGGAGCAGGATTCCGGCGGCATTTCCGATTGAATTTGTCACTCTTTCAGGGGCAGTTTGCCCTTGAAACAGGACGGCATGTCCCCGACATACAAACGGCCCATGTGAAGGAAGTTAACATATGTCCCTGAAGAACCAAGCTGCGCTGGACTTTCTGCAAATGCGCCGCTCGCGCCCGGCCAAGACTCTGGTGGCCCCGGCCCCAACGCGCGATGAACTGTTGCCGCTGCTCACAGCCGCCGCACGCAGCCCGGATCATGGCAAGCTGGAACCCTGGAGGTTCGTCATCATCGAAAAGGGTGCAATGCCACGTATGGCTGCGCTGACCGAGACGTGCGGGCAATCGCTAGGCAAGACCCCGGAGGAGATTGCAAAAGCCCGCTCTCAGTTCGACATGGGGCATCTGGCAGTCGCAGTCATCGAGGCGCAGAAACCTTCGGACAAGATCCCGGCGATCGAGCAGACCTACTCTGCTGGGGCCGTCTGTCTGGCGCTGCTGAACGCAGCCCTGGCGGCGGGTTGGGGTGCAAACTGGCTGTCGGGCTGGCAATCCCATGATCGGGCGTTTTGTCAGGCGGCGCTGGGTTTGGCCGACAACGAATCCATCGCAGGTTTCATCCACATCGCGACCGAAGGCACAGCGCCGCCCGAACGCCCCCGCCCCGATGTCGCCGCCTTGACCCAATGGGTTTCGGAATGATCATCGTTCAGTCCTTTCTGAAGGCGCTCGGCCAGATCGGCGACCCCCGGTTCCGCAAGGTGCTGCTGCTGGGGGTCGGGCTGACCTTCGCGCTGCTGGTTGCGACCTATGCCGGGTTTCTTTGGCTGATCAACGTTCTGGTTGGCGAACAGGCAACCCTGCCGATCCTGGGAGAGGTAACTTGGCTGAACGATCTGCTCAGCGTGTCGTCATTCCTGCTGATGATGGTGCTGTCAGTGTTCCTGATGGTGCCCGTCGCCTCTGCCATTACCTCGATGTTTCTCGACGACGTCGCACAGGCGGTCGAGGACAGGCATTATCCCGGCCTGCCCCCGGCCCAGCGTGTCCCCTTTGGCGACGCGCTGCGTGACACGCTCAGTTTTCTGGGTGTGCTGGTCGTTGCCAACCTGCTGGCCCTGATCTTCTATGCCCTTTTCACGCCCTTCGCGCTGTTCATTTTCTGGGGGATGAACGGTTTTCTGCTGGGGCGGGAGTATTTTACCCTCGCCGCCATGCGCAGATTGGGGCGTGAGGGTGCGCGGAAACTGCGTGCAAAACACAGCCCGACCATCTGGGCTGCGGGCATCCTGATGGCCGTTCCCTTATCGGTGCCACTGGTGAACCTGCTGATCCCGATCCTCGGGGCCGCAACCTTCACGCATCTTTATCACGGCTTGTCCGGGACGCGCGACTAGGTGCTATTCACGCGGTTCCAGCTGGTTCAGCCAGTCCAGATCCCGCACCGTGATCAGGCCCGAAAGAATGATGCCAGCGATGATCGCCCACAGAACCACCGTAATGCCGGTGGTGATCCAGATCTTTTTCTTCATATGATGCACTTCCGGCGCACCCGCATGGGTGCCCGGAACGATCTCGCCCAGATCGCCCTGCGTTTTGATCCGTATCGGCAGCACGACCAGCAGGGTCAGGAACCAGATGACGGCGAACAGGACCAGTGCAGCGGTGATCGTCATCGGCGTCAGACCTGCTCCAGCTCAACGAGGCAGCCGTTGAAATCCTTGGGATGCAGGAACAGAACCGGCTTGCCATGGGCCCCGATCTTGGGTTCGCCTGACCCCAGAACCCGCGCACCGGTCTCTTTCAGGTGGTCGCGCGCGGCGATGATATCGTCGACCTCATAGCAAACGTGGTGGATCCCGCCCGAGGGGTTCTTTTCGAGGAAACCGTTGATCGGGCTGTTTTCCCCCAGCGGATAAAGCAGTTCGATCTTTGTGTTGGGCAGTTCGATGAACACCACGGTGACCCCGTGGTCAGGCTCATCCTGAGGTGCGCCAACCTTGGCCCCCAACGCGTTCCGATACTGGGCCGAGGCGGCTTCGAGGTCAGGAACCGCAATAGCGACATGGTTAAGGCGACCGATCATGAGACTTTCCTTCCTTCTGCGTTGCAGCGGTTATGGGGGCAGTCCGGTCAAAGGGCAAGTGCGCCAAATCGCGCGTTAACCCTGTATTAGCCGAATGTTCCTAGCGTGAGGCATCTGCTGATTAGGAGTTCTGCCATGGACGATTCGGGTCCTTTCGCTGCGCCGGCGCTGGCCACCAAGATGCGGCCGCTGCTGGGCCAGACCATCCTTGTGGTCGAAGACAGCCGTTATGCCTGCGATGCAATTCGATTGATGTGCCTGCACAGCGGCGCGCGCATTCGGCGGGCGGATTGCTTGAAATCGGCGCGGCGGCATCTGCAGATCTATCGCCCCTCGGTGCTGATCGTCGATATGGGGCTGCCTGACGGATCGGGTGCCGATCTGATCGCCGAACATGCCAACGCGGTGCCGCGCATCGGTGTCATTCTCGGCCTGTCGGGCGATGACAATGCCAAATCACTGGCCCTACGCGCCGGAGCTGACGGATTTCTGGCCAAACCGCTGAGTTCTGTTGCCTATTTTCAGAAAACGATACTCGAACGATTGCCGGAAGATCGCCGCCCCGGAGGGTTGGATGCGGTGCGGGACGAGGTCGTTCACCCCGATCCATTGGCCTATCAGGACGACATGGCCCATATCGCGGATGTACTCAGCGGTCCGACGGATCAGAGCACGTTGGACTACGCAGCGCAATTTCTGCACGGCGTAGCGCGCGATGCCGAGGATATTGTGCTGGCCGACGCAGCGAAACAGCTGGCTACCTCGCGCCAGCAGGGCAGCCCGCTGATGGCGCAGGCCGCCCGGCTGGCGGGGCTGGTACAAGAACGGCTGGAACGGCGGGAGGCGATCTGAGATGGTGACAGCCTATTTCGTAACCGCGTCCATCCTGTGCCTCTGGCTTTACCGCCAGACACGCATGACGGCAAAAAGCATCCGCAGCAACCGGCAGAATATCCGAAATCCGCTGGACTGAGGTCCATCCACAGGATGTGCCTACACAAAATGAAAACCGCCCGCACAAGGCGGGCGGCTTTGATCAATCCTGCGGGATGATGCGAAGACCCAGTTCCATCAACTGATCCGAGGTCGGATCAGAGGGCGCATCCATCATCAGGTCTTCGGCGCGCTGGTTCATCGGGAACATCATGACCTCGCGGATGTTGGCCTCATCGGCCAGCAGCATCACGATCCGGTCGATACCCGCAGCGCAGCCCCCGTGCGGCGGCGCGCCATAATGGAAGGCGTTGAACAGCGCGCCAAAGCGGGATTTGACCTCATCCTCGCCATAGCCCGCCAGTTCGAAGGCTTTCAGCATGATCTCAGGCTTGTGGTTCCGAATTGCGCCCGAGACCAGCTCATACCCGTTACAGGCCAGATCGTACTGGTATCCACGCACGTCCAGCGGGTTGCCGTTCAGTGCATCCATGCCACCTTGGGGCATCGAAAACGGGTTGTGTTCAAAGTCGATCGTACCGGTTTCCTCGTCCTGCTCATAGATCGGGAAATCCACGATCCAGGCAAAGGCGAAGCGGTCTTTTTCGGTCAGGTTCAGTTCCTCACCGATTACGTCACGGGCCTTGCCGGCGACCTTTTCAAAGGCCTTCGGCTTGCCGCCCAGGAAGAACGCTGCATCGCCGACACCCAGACCCAGTTGCTGCCGGATCGCCTCGGTCCGTTCGGGGCCGATGTTCTTGGCCAGCGGACCTGCGGCCTCCATCCCCTCGCCCTGATCGCGCCAGAAGATATACCCCATACCCGGCAGGCCTTCTTTCTGGGCAAACGCATTCATACGGTCGCAGAACTTGCGGCTGCCACCGGTCGGCGCGGGGATGGCTCGGATTTCGGTGCCTTCCTGCTCCAACAGCTTCGCGAAAATCGCGAAGCCAGACCCGCGGAAGTGGTCGGACACCACTTGCATTTTGATAGGGTTGCGCAGGTCGGGCTTGTCGGTGCCATACCACAGGGCCGAGTCCTTGTAGGAGATTTGCGGCCACTCCTGATCCACCTTGCGGCCACCGCCGAACTCTTCGAATACACCGGTCAGCACGGGCTGGATGGTGTCGAACACGTCCTGCTGTTCGACAAACGACATCTCAAGGTCCAACTGGTAGAAGTCGGTCGGCGAACGGTCGGCGCGCGGGTCTTCGTCGCGGAAACACGGCGCGATCTGGAAATACTTGTCAAAGCCCGACACCATGATCAGCTGCTTGAACTGCTGCGGCGCCTGCGGCAACGCGTAGAACTTGCCCGGATGCAGACGCGAGGGCACCAGAAAGTCACGCGCGCCTTCGGGCGACGAGGCGGTGATAATCGGCGTCTGATATTCGCGGAAGCCCTGATCCCACATCCGACGGCGCATGGATGCCACAACGTCCGAGCGCAGCGTCATGTTGCGCTGCATCGCCTCGCGGCGCAGGTCGAGGTAACGATAGCGCAGGCGGGTTTCCTCGGGGTATTCCTGATCGCCGAAGACCATCAGCGGCAGCTCGTCGGCCGCGCCCAGCACTTCCAGCTCGCGCACATAAACCTCGATCTCGCCGGTGGGCAGTTTCGGGTTTACCAGATCAGCGTCACGCGCATTTACGGTACCGTCGATGCGGATACACCATTCCGAGCGCACTTTCTCGAGTTCGGCAAAAGCCGCGCTGTCACCGTCGCACAGAACCTGCGTCACACCGAAATGGTCGCGCAGGTCGATGAACAGCACGCCGCCGTGATCTCGGACCCGATGCACCCAACCGGACAGGCGAACGGTTTCACCGACATTGGCGGCGGTCAGAGCGGCGCAGGTGTGGCTGCGATAGGCGTGCATGGAATATCCCTTCGGGCGCAGAATTCGTCGCGCCGATACACCCTGTCAGGCCCGGAAAGTCAAGGCAGGTCGCGCCGTCAAAACGGCCTTTGCACGTTGCCGGAATAGAAATAGACACCCAGCCCGACGGCAAAGATGATATTCCCCGCAATCGCATGCAGCAGAACGGCATAAAAGAACGAGCCGCGCTTGCGGTATGCCCAGCAGAACAGCAGCCCGCCGACAAAGGTCATGATGGCGACGATCCAACTCCAATACATCAGATGGGCGAAGGAAAAGATGGCCGCGTTCAGGATGTCGGCCCGGCGCCCTTCGGGCAGAATGGCGTGGTACCGGCGGAAGAACAGCGGGCGAAACAGCAGCTCTTGCGGCAGCGCCGACAAGAGCGGATAGCCGATCCAGATGAAGGCCAGCATCTCGGGCCGGTGTTTCAGCAGAAAAAAGGCGGCTTCGGAGCGGGTGGCATAGATCAGCGCGGTACAGAATGCCGCCATCACAAGCGAGAACAGCACCAGTTCGCGCAGCGACCAATTCCCCCACGCGTATCGAAGTTCCGCCCAATAGAAACCGGGCGTCGCGTGCAGCAGGACAATGCCCAGCCCCGTAAACGCAAATAGCGCCGGAAACATCCAGTTGGGCGGAAAGAAAACTGCAATCAGCAGGGGCACGGCAATGAAGAACGCACCGAACTCGAACCGCAGTCGCGATAGTGCGGCCGAAGAGACGGCCGTCGTCTCATCGCTGGTCATTGACCCACCAACTCTGCCCGGATCAAACCGCGCAGGGAATTACCCAAATACACGGTTTGCGCGTCTTTCAGATCGTTCAGGGTTAAAACTGCCTCGGTAAACTCTTCTTTTTCCAATAACTCTTCGCGCAAGACACCTGGCAGCAACCCACAGGACAGCGGCGGGGTGAAACGGTCTCCGTCCCGGGTTTCAACGAACAGGTTGGTGATCGACCCTTCGCAGAGCTCGCCTCGTTCGTTCAGAAACAGCAACTCGTCGACACGCTCGGGCATTTCGGCACGGGCCCTGTCATAGATCGCACGCCGGGTGGTTTTATGGCGCAGCCAGATATCGTCTGAGGTCAAGCGAGTTTCCGAAACCGCCAGCCGCCAGATGGCCGGGTTATCGGCAAGCCGAGCGGTTGTCAGATCAAAATCGCCCGCAGCATCCATGGTCAGGCGGCAGCGCAGCGGTGCGGCGCCGGTCACTTCGGACAAGGCCGCCTGTGCGGCGACACTGTCAAAAGGAAGCGACAGCGCCTCAGCCGAGCGGGCCATGCGGGCGATATGCCGATCCCGTCGGACGAAACCTTGTCCGGGTCGAAAGCCCAGAGTTTCAATCAGGCGGAAATCAGGCTCAGTTGGTGGGCGAAGCGAGCTTTCCATAGCGCCTCCTCATATTCCGAAGGGGCGGTGCTGTCCCAGACCAGACCACCGCCGACATTCAGGGTCGCCTTGCCGTCTTCGACCATGAGCGTGCGGATGGCCACATTGAATTCAGACCGCCCATCCGGCGCCGCCCAGCCAATGGTGCCGCAATAGACATCGCGCGGCCAGGGCTCCAGTTCGGACAGGATCTCCATGGCGCGAATCTTGGGGGCTCCGGTGATTGAGCCACATGGAAACAGCGCCGTCAGGATATCCGAAAGACCGACCCCAAGGTGCAATTGCGCCTGCACCAGCGACACCATCTGATGGACGGTTGCATAGGTTTCGACCTTGAACAGCTCGGGCACCTTGACCGACCCGGCCAGCGCCACGCGGCTGATATCGTTGCGCAGCAGGTCGACGATCATAAGGTTTTCCGCGCGGTTCTTTTCGTCCGAAGTCAAAAAGGCACGGCGGCGTTCGTCTTCGACAGGGTCCTCGCTGCGCGGCTGGGTGCCCTTCATCGGGCGCGTTTCGATCCGACCTTCGGCATCGGTCCGAAAGAACAGCTCGGGCGAGCGGCTGAGCAGATCGGGCAACCCGTCCTGCTCAACCAATGCGCCATGGCCGACAGGCTGACCCGCCGCAAGCGTCGCATAAAGCGCGGCACTGCCGTCGGTCACGTCAAGGTCAATCGGGAAGGTCAGATTCGCCTGATAGATGTCCCCGGCACCGATGGCGTCATGCACCGTGCGGAAGGCCTGCGTATAGCGCGCCTCGTCCCAACGGGGTTGAAACGCAGTGATGCCACCGATGTCTTTTGACAGGCCAACACGATCCGGCGCGTCATACACACCGAAACACAGCAGCGGCAGCCGCCGCCCTTCGGGCAGGCGATCCGCGAGACGCGGTTCCAGCACATAACCCAGCTCATAGCTTGCATATCCGGCCAGCCAGCCTCCGTCCGCGCGCGCCTGATCCAGCGCCGCCAGAGCCTGGGGCACCTCCTCCGCCTGATCCGCGCGGATAATCCGGGACGGACGCTCGAACCGGGTTCCGCGCCCGGCTGGTCCTTGATCGAAACGAATACGCAAGTGCATCCTCATTTATCGTGCTGCGCGATATAGAGGATACGACAGCAGGCGAAAGGGGGGAAAGCGGCAATTTCGCCTCGGTTTCCGATACCTCTTGCACCTTTTCGCGCGGTCCCTATAACGCAGGACAATTTGGGCGCTGGGGCGGTGCCCTGACTCGCGGACAATCGAAGGAACAAGGCCAATGCCGAGAAGAACCGACATCCAGTCGATCATGATCATCGGGGCGGGCCCCATTGTTATCGGTCAGGCCTGCGAGTTCGACTATTCCGGCGCACAGGCCTGCAAGGCGCTGCGCGAGGAAGGCTACCGGGTCATTCTGGTGAACTCGAACCCCGCGACCATCATGACCGACCCCGGTCTGGCCGATGCCACCTATATCGAGCCGATCACCCCCGAGGTCGTCGCCAAGATCATCGAGAAAGAGCGCCCCGATGCCCTGCTGCCCACCATGGGTGGACAGACCGGGCTGAACACCTCGCTGGCGTTGGAAGAGATGGGTGTGCTGGACAAGTTCGGCGTCGAGATGATCGGCGCCAAGCGTGACGCCATCGAAATGGCAGAAGACCGCGCCCTGTTCCGCGAAGCGATGGACCGGCTGGGGCTGGAAAACCCCAAGGCGACCATCATCACCGCACCCAAGAAGGAAGATGGCTCTGCCGATCTGGATGCGGGTGTGCAGATGGCCCTGGACGAGTTGGAAGAGATCGGCCTGCCCGCCATCATCCGCCCGGCCTTTACCTTGGGCGGCACCGGTGGCGGTGTGGCCTATAACCGCGAGGATTACATCCATTTCTGCCGCTCGGGCATGGATGCCTCGCCGGTGAACCAGATCCTCGTCGATGAAAGCCTGCTGGGCTGGAAAGAATACGAAATGGAGGTGGTGCGCGACACTGCCGACAATGCCATCATCGTCTGCTCCATTGAAAACGTCGATCCGATGGGCGTCCACACAGGCGACTCGATCACCGTGGCCCCGGCGCTGACGCTGACCGACAAGGAATACCAGATCATGCGCAACGGTTCGATCGCCGTTCTGCGCGAGATCGGGGTCGAGACCGGCGGGTCGAACGTACAGTGGGCGATCAACCCCGATGATGGCCGCATGGTCGTGATCGAGATGAACCCGCGTGTATCGCGGTCTTCGGCGCTGGCGTCCAAGGCAACCGGTTTCCCGATTGCCAAGATCGCCGCGAAACTGGCCGTGGGCTATACGCTGGACGAGTTGGACAACGACATCACCAAGGTCACGCCCGCCAGCTTCGAGCCGACCATCGACTATGTCGTCACCAAGATCCCGAAATTCGCCTTCGAGAAATTCCCCGGTTCCGAACCGTACCTGACCACCGCGATGAAATCGGTGGGTGAGGCCATGTCCATCGGTCGCACGATCCACGAATCGATGCAGAAGGCGCTGGCCTCGATGGAATCGGGTCTGACCGGTTTTGATGAGGTCGAAATCCCCGGTCTGAATGTGGGTGTCTGGGAAGAGGCCGACGACAAGGCCGCCGTGATCAAGGCGATCAGCCAGCAGACCCCCGACCGTCTGCGTACCATCGCGCAAGCCATGCGTCATGGTCTGGCTGACGATGAAATCTTTAGCGTCACCAAGTTCGACCCGTGGTTTCTCGCCCGCATCCGCGAAATCATCGAGGCCGAGCGCGTGGTGCGTAAGGACGGCCTCCCGGTGACCGAGGATGGCATCCGCAAGCTGAAGATGCTGGGCTTCACCGATGCGCGACTGGGCAACCTGACCGGCCGTGACGAAGACAACGTCCGCCGCGCCCGCCGCAATCTGGGCGTGACCGCCGTGTTCAAACGCATCGACACCTGCGCCGCCGAGTTCGAGGCGCAGACGCCTTATATGTATTCGACCTACGAAGCTCCGATGATGGGTGAGGTCGAGTGCGAGGCACGCCCGAGCGACCGCAAGAAGGTCGTCATCCTCGGCGGTGGCCCGAACCGGATCGGTCAGGGCATCGAGTTCGACTATTGCTGCTGTCACGCCTGTTTCGCGCTGACCGACGCTGGCTATGAAACCATCATGGTCAACTGCAACCCCGAGACGGTTTCAACCGACTATGACACCTCGGACCGTCTGTATTTCGAGCCGCTGACCTTCGAACACGTGATGGAAATCCTGACGAAGGAACAGGAAAACGGCACCCTGCACGGTGTGATCGTTCAGTTCGGCGGCCAGACTCCCCTGAAACTGGCCAACGCGCTGGAGGCCGAAGGCATTCCGATCCTTGGCACCACGCCGGACGCCATCGATCTGGCCGAAGACCGGGAACGGTTCCAGGCGCTGGTCAACGAACTGGGTCTGAAACAGCCCAAGAACGGCATCGCCTCGACCGATGAACAGGCGCTGGAAATTGCCGAAGAAATCGGCTTCCCGCTGGTGATCCGTCCTTCTTACGTTCTGGGTGGCCGCGCGATGGAAATCGTGCGCGATATGGATCAGCTGCGGCGGTACATCAACGAGGCCGTGGTGGTCTCGGGTGATAGCCCCGTTCTCTTGGACAGTTATTTGGCCGGTGCGGTTGAGCTGGACGTGGACGCGCTGTGCGATGGTACTGACGTGCATGTTGCAGGTATCATGCAGCATATCGAAGAGGCCGGCGTACACTCGGGCGACTCGGCCTGTTCGCTGCCGCCCTATTCGCTCTCGAAAGAGATCATCGCCCAGATCAAGGATCAGGCGTTCAAACTGGCCAAGGCGCTGAACGTTGTGGGCCTGATGAACGTACAGTTCGCCATCAAGGATGACGAGATTTACCTGATCGAGGTCAACCCGCGTGCCAGCCGCACCGTGCCTTTCGTGGCCAAAGCCACTGACAGCGCGATTGCCTCCATCGCTGCGCGTGTGATGGCCGGTGAGAAACTGGCGAACTTCCCGAAACGCCCGCCCTACAAAACGGTCGATGATACCAAAATCGCCGACCAGATGACGCTGGCCGACCCGGACATGCCGTGGTTCTCGGTGAAGGAGGCGGTGCTGCCCTTTGCCCGCTTCCCCGGCGTCGATACCATTCTGGGCCCGGAAATGCGCTCAACCGGCGAGGTCATGGGCTGGGACCGCGACTTCCCGCGCGCCTTCCTCAAGGCGCAGATGGGCGCCGGGATGGTGCTGCCGTCTTCGGGTCGTGCTTTCATCTCGATCAAGGACGCGGACAAAACCGCCGCGATGCTAGAGGCCGCGCAGGTTCTGGTCGATCAGGGCTTTACCCTGGTCGCCACACGCGGCACTCAAAGCTGGCTGTCCGATCAGGGCGTCCCGTGCGACGTGGTGAACAAGGTCTATGAAGGCCGCCCCGACGTCGTGGATATGCTGAAAGACGGTCAGGTTCAGCTGTTGATGAACACCACCGAAGGCGCGCAGGCGGTCGAGGACAGCAAATCCATCCGCTCAATCGCGCTGTATGACAAGATCCCCTATTTCACCACCGCCGCCGCCAGCCACGCCGCAGCGCTGGCGATCAAGGCGCAGGCCGAGGGGGATGTCGAGGTGAAGTCCCTGCAGGGCTGATCCTAGCGCATAAATCTGAAAAAAGGCCCCGGCACGACGCCGGGGCTTTTTTCGTTTACAGCACGGGTTGCGGTGCTGGTTTCCGCCGTTCTTCCCGTGAAAAAAACAGCAGATAAAACACCGGCGCGGCGACCATGGTCAGGATAGTGGCAAAGGCCAGACCACCCATGATCGTCACTGCCATCGACACGAAAAACGCGTCCGTCAGCAGCGGCGCCATCCCCAGAATGGTCGTGATCGCGGCCAGCATCACTGGGCGCAGACGCGATACGGATGCCTCGACAATCGCGGGACGCAGGGCTTTGCCGGTGGCACGGACCAGATCGATCTCTTCAACCAGCACGATGCCGTTCTTGATCAGCATGCCCGAAAGGCTCAGCAGCCCCAGCAGCGCCGTAAAGGTGAACGGAAGGCCCGTCCCAAGCAGACCGATGACCACACCGTTGACGGACATCGGGACCAGCAGCCAGATGATGACAGGTTGCCGGATCGCGTTGAACAGCAGCACCGAGATCAGCACCATGATCAACAGGCTCAGGGGCAATTGCCGCCCAAGGCTGGCCTGCGCGTCGCCCGAATCCTCGAACTCACCGCCCCATTCCATTCTGTAACCGATGGGCAATTCCATCGCCTCAATGGCACCACGCACTTCGGAATGAACCTGCGCGGCGGTCATCTCGGGCGGGATGTCGGCACCGACCGTGATGGTCAGCACCCGGTCACGCCTGTGGACCAGCGTGTTGAGCGCCTTGTATTCGAACCCATCCACCATCTGCTCGATGGGAACGAACCGTCCCGATTGATCGGAATAGACTACCTGATCGACGATTGAATACTCTCCATCCGCCGGACGGCGCAGAATGATCGGAATCTGGCGGTCGCGTTCACGCAGAACGCCCCCCGTGATGCCATCGGTCGAGAATTGCAGCGTGGCCGCGATATCCTCGCGCGTCACCCCTGCTGTCTGGGCCCGTTCGGTGGCATAGATCGGCTGGACGGCCAGTTCCTGTTCGCGCCAGTCGTGATGCACATGCAGCGCGTTCGGAGAGGCCGCTGACATGCGCTGCACGGCTTCTTCGGCCAGTTGGCGCAATACAATCGGATCACTGCCCGAGAACCGGGCCTGAATCGGGTCGCCGCCGCCCGGACCAAAAATCAGCCGTTTGGTGCGGAACTCCCCTTCGGGAAATTGGGCTGAGCCGAACGCTTCGAGATCGGCCTGCAATGCCGGGATATCGTCAAGCGTTTCGGTGCGGATGATCATGTGGCCATAGCTTGGGTTCGGCTTTTCGGCCGCATAGGTTAGCATGAATCGCGTCGCCCCCTGCCCCACGAATGTGGCGACCGAGACAACATCATCACGCTGCGCCAGCCAATCCTCGAACACGGTCATGTCTTCGGCGGTGCGGGCAATCGGAGTGCCTTGCGGCAGCTTGTAATGCACGAAGAACAGCGGTGTGTTCGAGTTGGGGAAGAATTGCTGTTTCATCAGCCCGAAGCCCGCGAAACAGGCGACCGTGATTCCGATCAACCCGGCGACCACCAGCCAGCGGAACCGCAGCGCCCAGTTCAGGATCGCGCCATAGACGCGGAACAGGATGCCGCCATAGGCATCAATCTCACCCTCTTTGCCCTGTTTGAAGAAATAGTGCCCCAGCAGCGGTGTGACGGTGATTGCCAGAACCCAGCTCAGCAGCAGCGAAATACCGATCACGGCGAATAGCGAGAACAGGAACTCTCCGGTGGCATCGGGGCTAAGGCCGATTCCGGCGAACGCCATGATCCCGATCACTGTCGCCCCAAGCAGCGGGATTTGCGTTTTCGACGCGACCTCTTCGGCAGCATCGCGCGAGGATTTGCCACGCAGCATCGAAATCTGCATTCCCTCGGCCACCACGATGGCGTTGTCGACCAGCATCCCCATGGCGATGATCAGGGCGCCCAGCGAAATCCGCTCCATTTCAATCGAGAACATCGACATGAAGAGCAGCGTCCCAACGACGGTCAGCAGCAGGGTCGTGCCCACGACAATGGCTGCGCGCCAGCCCATGAAGATGCCCAGAACGGCGACAACAATGCTCACCGACATGGCCAGATTCAACAGGAAGGCGTTCGAGGCCTCATCGACAACCACATGCTGCTGATAGATCGGCAGGATTTCGACGCCAAAGGGGATTTCGGAATCCAGCTCGGCCAGCTTGGCATCCGCGCGTTGACCGACCTCGACAATGTTTTCCGTGGCAAGCCCGGCGATGCCCAATGTGAAGGCCTCGGTCCCGTTGAACCGGATCATGATATCGGGATCGTTTTGCCGCCCGCGGTAGACGTCGGACATATCAAAGAGGTTGATCACCTGCCCCTGCGACCCGACCGACAGTCCGGCGATGGCCGAAACACTGTCCGATCCTTCTGCCGTCAAGATCGTGGTCCGGTCACCTGCGGACCGCAACGAGCCCGAGGCGTTGACCGAATCCGCATTTGCGATGGCTTCGTTGATCGCCTGTAAGGGCACGTTCTGATTGACCGAGATCGACAGGTCGGGTTCGATGAAAATTGCCTCGTCCGGCAGACCCTGAACCTCGACATCGGCGACGCCGCTGACCGTCAGCAATTCGCGGCGCAGGTAGGTGGCCAGCTCGTGTTTCTCGGCGTCCGAAAACCCGTCTGCCGTAACCGCGTAAAACAGGCCGAACACATCCCCGAATCCGTCATTCACATATGGCACACCCACGCCCGAAGGCAGACCGCGTGCCGCATCGCGCACCTTGGCGCGCAGACGGGTCCAGATGTCGGGCAATTCGCTGCCGTCATAGGTGGATTTGACCTCAACCTCGATCAGCGACTGACCCGGTTGGTTGACCGAGGTGATGACATCCACTTCGCCCATTTGCTGAATGGCGGATTCCAGCGGTTCCGATACCTCCAACGCCACCTGCTCGGCGGTCGCGCCGGGATATTGGGTCGCAATAACCGCCTGTTTGATTGTAAAGGCCGGGTCTTCAAGGCGGCCCAGAGACAGGAAGCCCCAGATGCCGCCGAACAGGGCGATCAGAATGAACAGCCACGTATAGAGCGGCCGGTCGATCGAAGCGCGTGCGATGCTCATGAATCCGCCCTCAGTTCGAGAAACCGGCAAAGCGGCGGACGGTCTGGCCGTCACTCAGTGCGCCCCCGCCAGCCACAACGATTTCATCGCCATCCGTCAGACCGGTGAGCACACGCACATCGCCGCTTTGCGTAGGTTCAATCGTTACGGGAACCCGGCGGACGGTGCCTTCGTCGGCCCCCGCCGGAGAGAAGACCAGCACGCCCAGCGCCCCGCTGGCGTCAGCAACTACAGCCGTCGGCGGAATTATGATGCCGGTGCGTTCGTCCTGCACCTGAACCGTGACCGTTACGGAGGAACCCGGCAAGATCTGCAGCCCCTCGGGCGGTGTCAGGCCGAACTGGATGCGGAAGGTCTGACCCACGCTTGAGGATTCGGCGTCGAACTCTCGTATCTCCAGCGGAAAGATCTCATCGCTGACCGGGAACTTGGCGGTGATCGTTATGTCATCCTGCTGCCCCGAGCGCTGAAACAGAATTTCAGGCACATCGACTTCGATCCGCAGCTCGGACATATCGTGTATCCGAACGATAGGTGTGCCCGCGGAAACCGTGGTAAACGCCTCAACCGCGCGACTTGAAACCAGCGCATCGAACGGTGCGGTCAGCGTCGCATGTTCCATCTCATATTCTGCATCCCGCACCGCAATCGCGGCCAGTTGCGCGGCGGTTTCGGCGTCGTCAACGGCCACCTGGCTGGCCGCCGTTCCACGCAGGCGCGACAGGCGGGCAAGGGTGCGATCCGCCTGATCCTTTTGCAGCCGCGTGCGGTCAAGCTGCAACTCGAATGGCTCCTGATCGAGGCGGGCAATCAGCTCTCCCTTTGGGATTACGAAGCCCTCAGTCACTGGCATCTCGACGATCTGCCCGGCGACCTGAAACGCCAGATCAACAGTCTGGCGCGCGGCGATACGGCCAAAGAACTGGCGCGAAAAACCGGGCGAGGTCTCGCTGACCTGCATCAGCTTCACAGGCTTGGCGTGGTCTTTTGCCAGGGCGGGCGCGGTCAATACCGCCAGAACAAGGCAAACAGAGGTCAGGAGTTTCATTTCTTCAGTCCCTCGGGAATTCCGGTTTTCAGAATGTTGTCGCGAATTTTGCGCGCCAGACGGGCGAACTCGGCGGTTTCTTCGGCGTTCAGGCCAGAGGCGCTGTGAAACAGCTCTCCGGCCACGGCCACCAGCATGTTGCGCGCTTCTTCGCCCTGTTCGGTCAGGACCAAAAGCCAGGCGCGGCGATCTTCGGGGTCGCGTTGTCGGGTCAGGTGCCCGACCTTTTCAAGCGCATCAGCGGTGGCGGTGATCGTGGACGGTACAGTCAGCATATCTGCCGCCAGCACCCCCATACGTTTGGGCGCATCCAGCTTGATCAGCATGTGACATTCCTGATGGCTCAGGTCTGTTTCAATGCAGTCAAAGCTTTCTTCCAGTTTCCAGTAAAGCGCATAGACCCCCATCATCGCCTGAATCTCAGGGCTGAGGCGTCCCAATCGAGTGCTGATGTCATCTGACATTGTGGTACTCCGTCCGAGTCGCGGCGGAATATACTTCGAATTATGAACTATTCAAGTTTTGAAGCGGCCACCGACACATTCCCTTGGGTCAACACATCTTGATCAAAGCCAGCAGGGGCTGCATTTTGTGCAGATCATGAACTCAGGACCCGCCATGTACACCCCTGCCATCACCGGAACCGGTGTCTATACGCCCGAGAACGTCATCACCAATGCCGAACTGGTCGAAGCATTCAACGCCTATGTCGACCGGATGAACGCCAAGAATGCCGAAGCGATTGCAGCAGGTGAGATGGAGCCGATGCAGCATTCCTCAGAAGAGTTCATCGTCAAGGCGTCGGGGATCGAGAACCGTTATGTGATGGACAAGACCGGTGTGCTGAACCCCGAGATCATGCACCCTTCGCTGCGCCAACGCAGTGACGACGAGCCGGGGATCATGACCGAGATGGCAGTGGATGCCTGCCGCAAAGCGCTGGCGCAGGCTGGACGGGGCGCCGAGGATGTCGATCTGGTGATCTGCGCGGCGTCGAACCACGAACGGGCCTATCCGGCGGTTGCCATCGAAATTCAACAGGCTTTGGGGATTGATGGGTTCGGGTTTGACATGAACGTGGCCTGTTCTTCGGCCACGTTCGGCATTCAGGCAGCTGCGGACATGGTGCGCTCGGGCTCGGTCCGGGCAGCGTTGGTGGTGAACCCCGAGATCTGCTCGGGCCATCTGGAATGGCGAGACCGGGATTGTCACTTCATCTTTGGAGACGTGGCCACCGCGACACTGGTCGAACGACTGGACGATGCCAAAGGCCCGCATTTCGAGATCGTCTCGACCCGTTGCGCCACGTCCTTTTCCAACAACATTCGCAATAATAACGGCTTCTTGCGCCGGTCACGGCCGGATGGAGTTGTTGACCGCCGCGATATGCAGTTCATGCAGAACGGGCGCAAGGTGTTCAAAGAGGTCCTGCCGATGGTCAGCAAGCATATCAGCGACCATATGGAGGCCGAGGGCATCAACAGCGATGACCTGAAACGGCTCTGGCTGCATCAGGCCAACAAGACGATGAACGATTTCATCGGCAAAAAGGTTCTGGGCCGCGAACCGGAACCGGGCGAGCAACCCAACATACTGCAAGACTATGCCAACACATCTTCTGCCGGGTCGATTATTGCCTTTTCCAAACATTCGGATGACCTGAGCGACGGCGATGTCGGGCTGATCTGTTCCTTTGGCGCGGGGTATTCGGTGGGCTCGGTGATCGTCAAGCGACACGGCTGATACGACCGCGACCGCCTTAAGAATTCTTCAGGCAGGCACAACCGCTCCTTTATCTGCAGGCCCCACATCACCACAGGATGCCCTGTGCATTCATGTGATGTAGCCAAAGGAGCACCCTGTTATGCAACGCAATTCACGAGTTGGAATGGCCGCACTTGTCGCCGCGCCGTTCTTTGGGTTCATGGCGACCGGAACCGTATTGGCCGAACCGCAAATCTGTACCGTCAATACGGCGCGGGTGTCAGCGAATACGGCAGACTATGACACACTGTGCGGATGTTCGAAGGTGACGCCCGGTTTCGTTTCCTATCTGCAGAAACGGTCTGATTTTGAATCCATTCTGCAGAACACTTCGATGCAATGTGCCGGGCTGGCCAATCTTCTGACCGACTTGCCGACTGCGTCGATTTCAAACGCAAGTTCAGGCGAGAACCGCGACAGCGATCCGTCAAGCGGCACCACCGGATCAGGCAGTGGAAACTCTGGCAATTCCGGCGGAGGTGGTCCCAACGATGGGGACAATCCCGGTAATGACGATGGGCCGGGTGATGGGGGCGGTCCAGGTGACGGAGGTGGCCCTGGCGATGGAAGTGATAAGCCCGGCGACGGAGGCGGCAAACCCGGCAAAGGCGGTCACGGGGGTGACAAGCCCGGCAAGGGTGGCGGCAAGGGCGGTCACGGAGGCGACAAGCCCGGTAAAGGTGGCGGCAAGGGCGGCCACGGAGGAGATAAGCCCGGCAAAGGCGGCGGCAAGAAATAGTGCGTGCGATGTAACTGCGCCAATCACAAGGCTGAGCGGGGCTGATTATGTGGCTCGGCTCGGCGCGTGGTTCGAATCCCGCCGCTCTTAGCTGACGCTTTCCTCTTCCAGATGCAGCTTCATCTCGATCAGAACCTGCTGCAGCATGCTGGTTTCTTTCAGCAGGCGCTTGGCCTCGTTCACGGTGATGATGCCGTCCTCGATCGCCGACTGATACTCGGTCATCAGCATTGCAAAGCGCTGGCTCAGCGCTATGACGTCTGAATTCACACCGCCCGTGCGTGGGTTGTCCGAGTTACGCCCGTCATACGACAGCGTGATGTTCTTCAGATCTGCCAATGCGGCGGTGACATGCGGATAGGCTGCCGCATTCTCCAGCCGCGCGACGGCGTCGACTGGCATGAACCGATCCGCGTGTTCGGCATTGTCGGAATAGTAACGCCCCAGCGTCGCCTTGGATTTTCCCGTGATCTCACACGCGGCTTCGATCCCGACATCCTTCACCAATGCCTCGGTATGCTTCTTCAGATAGGCCCCGATATCTGCCATTTTGCTACCCTTGTTACCTGCGCTCCCTGCCCCCCCTGTCTGTCCTTGCCGGGGGAAAGGGTAGGGAAATTTCCCATATTCGAGTCAAAATTGAAATGCCATAAATTAACTATCCCTCAGATATGCAGGGATTTTGTGAGTGAGTGGCGGCCGTTCGTGCCGGTAAAGAGTTTATGCAAGGCAACATTATTAGCCTTGTTCGTTAAGGCCGCATGTAGGCCGACGACGCCGCTGTTGAGGGCGCGGGGTTATCCATCCCCAAGAGCATCTGCTCGGCCTTGGCAGCCGCAACGGCGGCGTCACTTTGATTTGCGTATTGATGGGCTTGCCCCGGCAGAGTGCGGGAATTAGACCGTCGCCATGGCAAAGCTCTATTTCAACTATTCCACCATGAATGCGGGCAAATCGACCGTATTGCTGCAAGCCTCGCACAATTACCGCGAGCGCGGCATGGATACCTATCTTATGACCGCGCATATTGACGGGCGCGCCGGTGCGGGGCGAATAGCGTCGCGGATCGGTATCTCGGAACAGGCTGATACGTTTCGCCCCGAGGATGACGTTTTTGCCATGATCGAAAACCGCCTGAACCAGGGACCGGTTGCCTGTGTCTTCATCGACGAAGCACAGTTCCTGTCCGAGGATCAGGTCTGGCAACTGGCCCGGGCTGTGGATGATCTGAAGGTCCCGGTGCTGGCCTATGGGCTGCGTGTGGATTTTCAGGGCAAGCTGTTCCCCGGTTCCGCCGCCCTGCTGGCGCTGGCCGATGAAATGCGCGAGGTCCGCACCATCTGCAAATGCGGTCGCAAGGCGACGATGGTGATTCGTCAGGACGAAAACGGCGACACCATCACCGAAGGGGCGCAAGTCCAGATCGGTGGGAACGAAACCTATGTTTCGCTCTGCCGCAAACACTGGCGCGAGGCGGTGGGCGCCTAAACCGGGTTAGGCAGGTCCCGCCCGGCCGCGAAGGCTGCGACATTGTCCAGCGCCATATGCCCCATATCGCTGCGCACTTCCTCGGTTGCCGTGCCCAGATGGGGCAGCAGCGTGACATTCTGCATATCAATCAGAGCTTGCGGAACGGCAGGTTCGAATTCGTAGACATCCAGCCCCGCGCCTGCAATCTGGCTGGCCTGCAGTGCCGCGATCAGGGCGGCCTCATCCACCACCTCTCCGCGTGCGATATTGACCAGAATACCCTCGGGGTTCATCGCCTCCAACACCTGAGCATTGATCAGATGCCGGGTTTCAGTCCCGCCAGGAACTGCAATGACAAGGAATTCCACCGACGCGGCCAGAGTGGGCAACTCGGGCACGTATTCAGCCGGGAAATCCAGCTGTTTGGGGCTGCGGGACTGATAAGCGACACTCATGCCGAAACCGAAATGGCACCGTCGGGCAATCGCCTGCCCGATGCGCCCCATGCCGACGATTCCCACCCGCTTGCCGGTGACGTGATGACCCAGCATCTGCGTCGGATGCCAGCCCTGCCATTGGGCAGCGCGCACCAGCCGCTCGCCCTCGCCCGCACGGCGTGCAGTCGACAGCAGCAGGGTCATGGCGATGTCGGCAGTGGCATCGGTCACCGCGCCGGGCGTGTTGGTGACCGCGATGCCAGCCGCCCGCGCGGCAGCCACGTCGATATGATTGTAGCCAACACCGAAATTTGCCAACAGCTTGCAGCGTGGCGACGGCGCCTGCGCAAAGATCTGTGCCGAAAAGAGATCCCCCAGCGTGGGAACAACCACGTCGAATTCGGTCAGTGCGCGGTGCATCTCATCCGCTGTCAGAGGCAGAGTCTCGCTGCGGATTTCCACGTCGAACTCGGCACGCGCCCGGGCTTCGACCGCCGGGGTCATGGGGCGGGCGATCAGCAGTTTCATCAGTGCATCCGTCCGCCAACGGGAACTTCACCATCGGGTCCGACCAGAACGATTTCCCCGTGCTCATCGGGCAGACCCAGAACCAGCACCTCGGACATGAACTTGCCAATCTGGCGCGGCGGGAAATTCACCACCGCCATCACCTGTTTGCCCACCAAAACCGAAGGATCATAATGCTCGGTGATCTGGGCCGAGGTCTTACGCTCGCCAAGCTCATCCCCAAAGTCGATCCACATCTTGATCGCGGGCTTGCGGGCCTCGGGGTAAGGTTCAGCGCGGGTGACTTCTCCGACGCGAATATCGACCTTGAGAAAATCGTCAAATGTAATCTCACTCACGAGACAGCTCCTTGGATCGGTCGGTTGCGGCCTTGACCGCGCGGTGCAGCAGGTCGGGGAAACCTTGTTCTTCGTGCATCAACACCTCAAGCGCAGCCTGAGTGGTGCCGTTGGGAGACGTGACATTGACCCGCAGCTGCGATGGATCTTCCTCGGCCGCCATCGCCAAAGCCCCTGCCCCGGCCACGGTGGATTTGGCCAGTTTCATCGCCAGATCGTGCGGCAAACCCTGCGCCTGCCCGGCTGCGGCCAGTGTTTCGATCAGGTGGAAGACATAGGCCGGGCCGGAACCGCTGAGGCCGGTAACCGCGTCCATTTGCGCTTCGTCCTCCAGCCGGACGGTCTCGCCAATGGCCGAGAGCAGGCTTTCGGCCAGTGCCACGTCTTCCTCTGACGCGACGGAATTCCCGATGAGTGCGGTGATTCCCTGACGGATCGCTGCGGGAGTGTTCGGCATGGCGCGCACGATCGGGGTGGCTTCGCCCAGCACCGTTTCAAAGGTGGCAATCGACGTGCCCGCCGCAACCGAGATAAACAGGCTGCTGCCGCCCCCAAGCGCTTTGATCGCTGGCAGGGCCTCTCCCATCATCTGCGGCTTGACCGCGACCAGAACCACGGCAGGCGCTTCGGGCAACGGTGTGTTGATGTTGACGCCCTGCGCCTTCAGCCAATCCGAGGGATAGGGATCGATAACCCAGACCGAAGATGCAGGAAGGCCATGCTCAAGCCACCCGGCGAGCATGGCCGATCCCATCTTGCCGCATCCCAGAAGCACCAGCCCCTGCTCGGCGACGCGTGACATGTCCATGATTGCCCCTCCCCTTATACGGTTTGGGGCAAAGCTTTACGCGCGGCCGTAGGCCTCTGCAATGGCGACTTGCATCGCCTCTTCGGGGTCGCGGTTGCCCCAGGTGACCAACTGGATCGCGGGGTAATAGCGTTCGGCGCTCAGCACCGCGGCGTTGATCATGGTGTCAATCTGTTCGGCGCTGGCCATCTGCCCCCCGGCCAGAACCAGACCATAGCGATAAACCATCAGCTTCTGATTGGCCCAATAGGTGAACGCCCCGGCCCAGCACTGATCGTTCATCTTGTTCAGCAACTCATAAAGCTGCGATTCCCGCTCGGACGGCGGCTCCATTTCAAACGAGCACACCATGCGCAGCGTTTCGTCATAGTTCGACCAGGCCAATGTGATCGAGTATGTGCGCCACTGCCCTTCGACAGCCATGGCAATCTGATCATCCCCGATCCGGTCAAAATCCCAGTCGTGATGTTCGGCAAGATGTTCAACAATGTCGATCGGATGAAGGTCTTCTTCGAGATACTGCTCGGAAAGGGCCATAATGCCACCTCACTAATCTCTAGCATTTTGGGGCTGGCAGCGCCCCAGCGCTAGTTGCCTGCTCTACAAGCCGGGCTTCCCCAGTCTGCCTGTACTAAATATGGTGCGACGCGAGCAGAGTTCTGGCAACCCTATTTATTGGGGATAACAGCAATAAGTTGTGGACAGTCGGCAACGTCGATCAAAATATTGGCGTTTGATGCAGCTTTACCTTGATTAAGCCGTGCAAAGCGGCAAAATACACAACACCGCACAATCCAGGTCAGGATTGCGCGGCGTATGCCTTTACCCAAAATTTTATTTTATTGCGAAGGTTACTTATCCAGCTTCGCCTCAAGCGCGGCGATACGCTGTTCCAAAGCAGCGTTTTCCTCTCGCGCCTTTTGCGCCATGGCACGCACGGCGTCGAATTCTTCGCGGGTGACAAAGTCGCGGTCGGCCAGCCACCGATCCATCATCGACTTCATCGCATTTTCCGCCTCTTCCCGCGCGCCTTGCGCCACGCCCATGGCGTTGGTCATAAGCTGAGACATATCGTCCAAAATCTTGTTGCGGGTTTGCATGGGCTTTCTCCGATTACACGATTGCCCCCTATATGGGTAAAGAATGGCGCGGGCTCAAGGTTGACTTGCCCCGCAAACCCCGGGCAATGAGACGCACATGCAGGCTGTTCTGAATTTCCCCGATCTGTCCCCTGAACTGTTCTCGATCTCTCTGTTCGGGATGGAGTTCGCGCTGCGGTGGTATGCGCTGGCTTATATTGTCGGCATTCTGATCGCGTGGCGCATGGCGTCAATGGCGTTGCGCAGGCCCACGCTTTGGCCCGGCCAAACTCCACCAATGAAACCCGATCAGCTTGAGGATCTGGTCACCTGGATCATTCTGGGTGTGATACTGGGCGGGCGGCTGGGCTTTGTGCTATTTTACCAGCCTGCCTATTACCTAACGCATCCGCTTGAGATTCTGATGGTCTGGCAAGGCGGCATGGCCTTCCATGGCGGATTGCTGGGCGTAGTGATCGCCACATATCTCTATGGCATGCGGCATCAGATTCCCATTCTGTCGCTTGCAGATCTGGTCGCCCATACGGTGCCGCCCGGCCTTTTGCTGGGACGACTGGCGAACTTCACCAATGCCGAGCTTTGGGGCCGCCCCAGCGATGTTCCTTGGGCAGTTATCTTCCCGGGCGCCGCCGCGCAGGACTGTCCCGATGTGGTGGGGCTGTGCGCCCGTCACCCCTCGCAGCTTTATGAGGCTGCGCTTGAGGGGCTGGTACTGGGTGCCGTACTGATCTGGTTGGCCTATCGACGCGGCGCATTTCAGAAGCCTGGATTGATCATGGGGGTCTTTCTCGCCGGCTACGGTGCCTCCCGGTTCGTGGTCGAGTTTTTTCGCCAGCCTGACGCGCAGTTTGTCTCACCCGGCAATCCACTGGGACTGGCGTGGCATGTGGGTGGCTACGGCCTGACCATGGGGCAGTTGCTGTGCGTGCCGATGATCGCGCTTGGCCTGTGGTTTGCCCTACGTGCCCGGCACGCGCCATGAGCTTGAAAGACCATCTGCTGGCTCGCATCGAGACCGATGGTCCGATGACCATCGCCGACTATATGACCGAATGCCTGTTGCACCCGATCCATGGGTATTACAGCACAAGGGACCCGTTTGGCGCACGCGGCGATTTCATCACTGCCCCGGAAATCAGCCAGATGTTCGGAGAGCTGATCGGCCTGTCACTGGCGCAGTGTTGGCTGGATCAGGGTCAACCCGATCCTTTTGCGCTGGTCGAGCTTGGCCCCGGGCGCGGGACGCTGATGGAGGATATCCTGCGCGCCACACGGCAGGTTCCCGGGTTTCACGCTGCGGCACGGATCACATTGCTCGAAGCCTCGCCTACCCTGCGCAAGCTACAGGCCGAAACCCTGAAGGCCTTCGCGCCCGAATGGATCGACAGCATCGCCGATCTGCCCGACTGGCCCCTGTTTCTGGTCGCGAACGAGTTCTTCGACGCGCTTCCCATCCGCCAATTCCTGCGCGACGGCGATGCATGGCGCGAGCGGTTGGTTGGAAACGAGAATGGCGCGCTGGCTTTCGGCCTTGGCGCTCAATCGGCGCAACCGGCGCTGAACGACCGCCTGACCGACACAAAGGATGGGGATCTAGTCGAGCTTTGCTCCGCTTCCGTCCCGATTCTTAGTGTCATTGCCGCTCAGATCACCCGCTATGGCGGGGCGGCGCTAATCGTCGACTATGGCGACTGGCGCTCGCTGGGCGATACGCTGCAGGCGGTGCGAGACCATAAGGCCGCGGACCCGCTCGCCGTCCCGGGTCAGGCCGACCTGACGGCGCATGTGGATTTCGAGCCATTGGCCCTGACAGCCCGCACCGCCGGGTGCGCGCATACCCGTTTGACGCCACAAGGCGTGTTTCTGGAACGGCTTGGCATCACCGCACGGGCGCAATCCCTGGCGGCAACGCTCAGCGGGCCTCAGCTTGACACGTTGATTGCCGCACATCGACGGTTGACGCATCCCGATGAAATGGGAAACCTGTTCAAAGTGATGGGCCTTTACCCGCCCGATGCCACGCCACCACCGGGACTGGAAACATGACGCTGGAAATTCTGACATCCGAGACGCTGTCCCCCATCCGGCATGGTTTTTTCAGCCGCCGTGGCGGGGCGTCTTCAGGCATCTTTTCAGGACTGAATTGCGGCACCGGTTCGTCGGATCTGGCCGAAGTGGTAGCCCTGAATCGCAAACGCGTGGCAGACGCAATGGATGTGACGCCCGATGCGATGATTGGCGTGCATCAGGTGCATTCCCCTGCTGTGATTACCGTCGATGGTCCGCTAACAGGCGGCAAACCCAAGGCGGATGCTGTCGTCACCGCAACGCCCGGCCTGGCCCTGACGATTCTGACCGCAGATTGCCAACCCGTTCTGTTTGCCGATCCTGACGCAAAAGTGATTGGCGCGGCACATGCCGGATGGCGCGGTGCATTGGACGGCGTTCTTGAGGCCACTCTGGACGCAATGGAAGCTCTCGGCGCGAATCGTGAAAACACGATCGCAGTGATCGGCCCGACGATTTCTCAATATGCTTATGAAGTGGGGCCAGAATTTCTGGATAACTTCATGGCCGATGCGCCCGAAAACACACGTTTCTTCGCAAATGGGCAAGCTGACCGGCTGCATTTCGACCTGCCGGCCTTCGGCCTGCATCGCCTGCGCGAGGCCGGAATCGGGCACGCGGAATGGACACGCCATTGCACTTATTCCGACCCTGATCGGTTTTATTCCTACAGACGGTCAACCCATTCCGCCGAGGCCGATTATGGCCGTCTGATTTCTGCGATCAGATTGTAATCTCTGCCCGAAATAGGGCGGGATTGCCCAGCTTTTGCCACATTTGTTGTGTTTATCTGAGTCGAAATCGTCTCAAATTTTTGCCAACGCTCAGACGGTTACCGTTTTTTCAGGCAACCCCGGGCCGGCAACACAATTAAAGAGGTACTTGGAACCTTCATTTTGTCCTCATTTCATCCCGGTGCAGCCTTATGAGCGCCGCAAACCAGCGTCACATTAGGTTCACTTACGGAAACCGGGGCAGCGTGCTCCATCGACGCAGGGCAATAAAATGAAATCGAAATCACGCTTTCTGAATGCCGTCTTCGAGGCGGTCAGGGAACAGGAACCTGAAATGCCCTGGAAGCGGGTTTCAAGTCACTCAGTCAGGGTCGCGCGCCGATTGGCCGCACGCCGCTGACACAAGATCACCCCACGAGACCAGCTGCCGGTCTCACAGGGCTAAGCGCGTATCGGATGTAGCTCCGGTTCGGTATGCGCGGTCGCAGAGATTATGCGGCCATGTTTCGGAGTGTGTCTGCAGCAGGCAATTGTCGCCTGCGGTTAACGAGTTTGTCTTGGGGGGTCATGAAGTTGGCCGAAATACTGCTATTTTCTCTCGCGGCGTGGTGTCTTTGCGGCGTCCAACCTGCGTTTGCCCATTTGAAAAAAGACAAAGAACAAAATCGTCCTGCGGGACTGCACGGGGGTTCAACCCGTCGGGACGTATTTTAGAGGGGACGGAATATATATGACTATTCCAAATTCACTGGCCCGCGCGGCCAGAAACGCGGTTGAAACATCTGCTCTGCTCCGCGATGCACCGCGTCCAACGACCACACCGAAGGCGCAGTTAAGGCGCTATGAAGTGAGCTCTTTGCTGAAAAACGGGGAGATTTCACAGACACGCCACATTGCCCCGGCCCTGCCGATGTTCGAAGACGCGTTCTGCGCGTTCACACGCGGCTCGCTGGTGGAGACGTCGCAAGGCCCGATGGCAATCGAGGATCTGCTGCCCGGGGATGAAGTTCTGAACCAGGATGGATTGCCCGAGACTGTGCTCTGGAAGGGTTCGGTTACGCTGATCCCCGGTCGCCCTGACTCGCGCGGGCGCACACGGCCATTGACGCGGATCATGGCCGATACGTTTGGCATGCAGAAACCCATGTCGGGCGTGATCGCCGGGCCTGCGGCGCGGCTGCTTGGCACACCGGCCCATCTGCGTCACCTGAGCAGCGGACAACAGATGCTGACACCTGTGCACGAGTTCCAGGATGGAATGGGCGTTATCGAAACACTGCCGCCGACTCCGGTGGAATTGTTTCACATCTGCACGGCGCGCCATTCGGTCATTCGCGTCGATGGTCTGCAATTCGAGACCTACCATCCGGGCGTAAATGCGGTGCGGATGATCAGTCATTCTTTGCGTTCGATCTATTTGAATCTATTCTCTCATATCGAATCGCTGAGCGATTTCGGCCCGTTGCTGTTGCCGCGTGCCGGTGATGGTGAGATTGACGCTCTTACCGCTTAAGATGTTAATGATTACTGCAAGTGTGGGGGCATCATGCAGCTATTACTAGGATGGATATTTTACTTGGCCGTGGCGGCCCTTTTGCCGCCCTGCGCCACCGAACCAAACACAGCCAGGATCAGGCCGACCGGTTCATCCGGTCTTCCAGCACGTCAAATGGTACGCCTGGCTCGTCTTTTGCGCCTCGGATAACAAGCGAGGTTTTAACGCTGGCCACGTTCGGCGTGGTCAGCAACTCACCCGTCAGGAACTGCTGAAAACTGCTCAGGTCGGGTGAGACGCATTTCAGAATGAAATCCACCTCGCCGTTCAGCATGTGGCATTCGCGGACCAGCGGCCATTCGCGGCATTTGTTCTCGAAGGCGCTGAGTTCGGATTCGGCCTGGCTTTCCAATCCGACCATGGCAAAGACCTGCACCTCGAACCCCAGTTCGCGGGCGTTGACCTCTGCATGATAGCCACGAATAAAACCAGAATCCTCCAGCGTGCGCACCCGGCGCAAACAGGGCGGAGCCGAGATTCCAACCCGTTTGGCAAGCTCGACATTGGTCATTCGGCCATCGGCCTGCAGTTCTGCCAGAATCTTGCGATCGATTTCATCCAGCCGAGTCGTGACCATCGAATACTCCTGAAGTTTTCAGTTGTTATAGCAGCAGGTGTGGCGGGCGCAATTATATTTCACAGCCGCGCAATTTTCTTTATTTCACATGTAGGTTTAGCCATGACCATCCCAGTGAAATGCAATTCTGAATTGCAGCAGGAAGGGGCTTTAAGCGCGGCTTCACCGTCGCTATATCGATCCGCACCGGACAAAATGTCCGCCGAGGCAGATTGAGTGGGGGTACCATGGCTGAAACACGACACACCAAGGTTCTGATCATCGGATCGGGACCGGCAGGATACACTGCGGGCGTTTATGCCAGCCGCGCCATGCTGGAGCCGATTCTTGTGCAGGGGATCGAGCCGGGCGGACAGCTGACTACCACCACCGAGGTTGAGAACTGGCCCGGCGACACCGAAGTTCAGGGCCCCGATCTGATGATCCGGATGCAGGACCACGCCAAGGCGATGGGATGCGAGGTGATCGGCGATATCATCAGCGATCTGGATCTCAGCAAGCACCCCTTCACTGCGAGAGGCGACAGCGGCACGGTCTATACCGCCGATGCGGTCATTCTGGCCACCGGCGCTCGCGCCAAATGGCTGGGCCTGCCGTCGGAAGAGAAGTTCAAAGGCTTTGGCGTCTCGGCCTGTGCGACCTGTGACGGGTTCTTTTATCGTGGTCAGGAGATTGTGGTGATCGGTGGCGGCAATACGGCGGTCGAAGAGGCACTATTCCTGACCAATTTCGCCAGCAAGGTCACCCTGATCCATCGCCGCGATGAGTTGCGGGCTGAAAAGATCCTGCAGGACCGGCTACTCAAGAACGAAAAGATCGTGCCGCTCTGGTTCCACGAACTGGATGAAGTTATCGGCACCGATGCGCCGTTGGGTGTCGAAGGCGTGCGGGTCAAGAATGTGGAGACCGGCGAAATCACCGAAATTCCGTGCAAAGGCGTGTTCGTCGCCATCGGGCACGCCCCGGCGAATGAACTGGTCAAGGACACGCTGGAAACCCATATGGGCGGCTATGTGGTCACCAAGCCGGGTACGACGCAGACTTCGGTTCCGGGCGTATTCGCCGCCGGTGACCTGACCGACCACGTCTATCGTCAGGCCGTGACCAGCGCCGGTATGGGTTGCATGGCCGCGCTGGATGCCGAGCGGTTTCTGGCAGAAAACGACTGATAGGATCATGGAATTCCCCGGCCCGTTTCGGGGAATTCTGCCGCCCGCTCAAACGCCCTCGCCTTGACCGCCGGGCGGTGGCGTATCAGGATCGCCTGAGCAAAGCAAAAGACGGGTGAGCCTTTGAAGAGTGCTCTTTGGCGCGGCGGATGGACAAGCCGGCTCAGGATCGCGAGCGGTCTGGTGCTGTTTGTTTTTGCGTTCTTCCATTTTATTAATATCGGCCTTGGCCTGTTCCACACCGACCTGCTGCATGGGATGCAGGACGGCCGAATTGCCGTGTCGCGACATGGTCTTGTCAGCCTTCTTCTCTATGTATCCTTGTTGGTCCACGCTGGTCTTGCGCTGACCTCGATCGCGGCGCGCCGTACGTTGCGGATGCCGTTTAGCATGGCGTTGCAGGTGGTTCTGGGCTTGCTGATCCCGTTGCAACTGATCGCCCACATCGTGCATACGCGCTATGCCCACGAAATCTATGACGTGAACGATGAGATGGGCTACATCATCATTCTGATGTGGCCCAGCACCGCAATCTGGATGCAAAGCCTGCTGTTGTTGCTGGTCTGGGTGCATGGCTGCATCGGGCTGCATAAGTGGCTGCGCATGACAGATTGGTGGCGCAGGCTGGTGCCCTATCTGATCGGCGTCGCCGTGTTCGTGCCCGCCTTTGCGCTTTCTGGCGTATTGACCGAGGGCCGCCGCATCTGGACCGATTTCGCCGACCCGGACCTACGCGAACAATATATCGAGCATTACAATTGGCCGTCCTCGGAGGCGTTTCAGAATATGTTCGCTGTTCAGAGCAACACTCTGACCGTGTTCTGGACCGCACTTGCCTTGACCGGCATGACTTATCTGGGCCGTAAACTGTGGCGGCGGCGGCATTCAGTGCGCATCCGGTATGTGAACGGGCCCGAAGTGGTGTCGGAAAAAGGCATGACCCTGCTTGAGATGTCACATGCCAACGGTATCCCGCATACCGCACTTTGCGGCGGCAAAGGCCGCTGCACCACCTGCCGCGTGATCGTTGAACAAGGGGCCGAAAACCTGCCCCCACCCACCGAAATCGAGGCGCGAAGTCTGAAAGCCGTTGGCGCTCCGGAAGGAACCCGACTGGCTTGTCAGATGCGCCCCAATGATCCCCTCACGGTCTTCCGTGTCTTCCGCCCTGACGGCGCGCGCGACCGGGCACATGCCAGTCAGGGGCAAGAGCGTCAGCTGGCCGTGCTGTTCCTGGATATGCGCGGCTTCACAGCGCGCACCACCGGGCAGCTTCCTTATGACATCGTCTTCCTTCTGAACCGGTTTTTCGACGCGATCGTCCCGTCGATTACGGCGCAAGGCGGTGTGGTCGATAAATATATGGGTGATGGCTTGCTGGCGATGTTCGAGACGGCCGATGCCGCAAGCTCGGCCCGCGCCGGGCTGAAGGCCGCCGCTGACATCGGACGAGCGCTGGAACGCTTCAACCAGCAGCTTCAAGCCGAAGGCAGCCAACCCGTTCGTATTGGTATGGGTCTGCATCTGGGTGATCTGGTATTGGGTGAAATCGGGGCAGCCAAGAACGCCCCCCGCACCATCATCGGCGATGCGGTGAATGTTGCCAGCCGACTGGAAAGCGAAACCAAGGCTCTGGGTGTTGAACTTCTGTTGTCTCAGGATGTTCTGCTGGCCGCTGACCTGCACTGCGATCCTCGAGATTTGCGCGACTTTCAGCTTCGCGGGGTCTCTGCGCCGATCTCGGCCCTTCCGATTGAACATGCAGCTGCGCTGGAGCAACAGCTCTCGCCTCAGGAACAGATTGCCTGATTCCGCTACCCGGATCGATGATGCGGGGAAATCCCGTCGCATTTACCCTGGCAAACCGGAACAGATTCCCATGCGCGGCAAAAACCACTCATATCGTCCTTTGTTTATGCGAAGCTCTGGACTTCCTCTACGGCACGGGGCAAATGCCCATGCAAATACCCCTGAAACAGAAGCACACGACACTGCGACAAGAGTTTTTCGATGACGATGCTAGCCAATCTGGCCCCGATCCCCGAATTGTATGTCTCCTACGAGTCCGCCCAGAAGTTGAAGGTGGAAGCCTCCGACCTGACCAGCCATGACCTGAGCCCGCGTCAGATCTGCGATCTGGAGCTGCTGATGAACGGCGGCTTCAACCCGCTGAAGGGCTTCCTGAGCGAAGCCGACTACGACAACGTCGTCGAGAACATGCGTCTGGCGGACGGCACACTTTGGCCGATGCCGATCACGCTGGATGTCAGCGAGGATTTCGCCGACACAATCGAGCTGGGTCAGGACATCGCTCTGCGCGATCAAGAGGGTGTCATCCTCGCCACCATGACCGTCACCGACCGCTGGACCCCAGACAAGGCGCGCGAGGCCGAGAAGGTCTTCGGCGCCGATGACGATGCGCATCCGGCGGTGAACTACCTGCACAACGTGGCTGGCAAGGTCTATCTGGGCGGCCCGGTGGTCGGAATTCAGCAACCCATCCACTATGATTTCCGCGGCCGCCGCGACACGCCGAACGAATTGCGGGCCTATTTCCGTAAACTGGGCTGGCGCCGTATCGTTGCCTTCCAGACCCGTAACCCGCTGCACCGCGCCCATCAGGAACTGACCTTCCGCGCCGCGAAAGAAGCACAGGCCAACCTGCTGATACACCCGGTCGTCGGCATGACCAAGCCGGGCGACGTGGATCACTTCACCCGCGTCCGCTGCTATGAGGCAGTGCTGGATAAATACCCCGCATCCACCACCTCGATGTCACTGCTGAACCTGGCCATGCGCATGGCCGGCCCGCGCGAGGCGGTCTGGCACGGGTTGATCCGCGCCAACCACGGCTGCACCCATTTCATCGTAGGCCGCGATCACGCGGGCCCGGGCAAGAACTCGGCCGGTGAAGACTTCTATGGCCCCTATGATGCGCAGGACCTGTTCCGCAAATATCAGGACGAAATCGGCGTCGAGATGGTCGATTTCAAACACATGGTCTATGTGCAGGAACGCGCGCAATACGAACCCAATGACGAGATTCTGGACAGGGACAAGGTCACCATCCTGAACATCTCGGGTACGGAATTGCGCCGCCGTCTGTCCGAAGGACTGGAAATCCCGGAATGGTTCAGCTTCCCCGAGGTTGTGGCCGAGCTGCGCAAGACCAAGCCGCCACGTTCGCAGCAGGGTTTCACCGTGTTCTTCACCGGCTTTTCGGGCTCGGGCAAATCCACCATCGCCAACGCGCTTATGGTCAAGCTGATGGAGATGGGCGGACGTCCGGTGACTCTGTTGGATGGGGACATCGTGCGGAAAAACCTGTCGTCAGAGCTGGGTTTCTCGAAAGAACACCGCGACCTGAACATCCGCCGCATCGGCTATGTGGCCAGTGAGATCACCAAGAATGGCGGTATCGCCATCTGCGCGCCAATCGCACCTTATGCCACCACCCGCCGCGCCGTGCGCGAAGAGATCGAACAGTTCGGTGCCTTCTGCGAGGTCCATGTGGCCACCACCATCGAAGAATGCGAACGCCGTGACCGCAAAGGTTTGTATAAGCTGGCGCGAGAGGGCAAGATCAAGGAATTCACCGGCATCTCAGACCCGTATGACGTGCCAGCGAACCCCGAACTCAGCGTCGAGACCGAGAATGTCGAGGTCGACAACTGCGCCCATCAGGTGCTGCTCAAGCTCGAAAGCATGGGCCTGATCGCTGGAAACTAATTCATTGGGAATCGACAAGGCAGCCCTCGGATATCCGGGGGCTGTTTTCATTTCCGACAGCCAGGTGCATTGCTGCAACCCGCTGATTACGGCTATAGATTGCGTCACGGTCTAGTCGGGTTTGGTCAGAACATGCGGCAGTCTTTGCCTACAATTGCGGGGTTCTGGTACGGATCGGACTTGTCCTGGCTTGAGGTGCTGTGCATCCGTTCCTTTCTCGACAACGGGCATACATTCGTTCTCTATACCACCGAGCCGGTGGAGGGTGTTCCCGAGGGGGTCGATATCCGCCACGCCTCGGACATCCTCTGGCCGCCGCCCTTCGATTTGCGGGAAAACACCCGGCTGAGGGTCGCCGTTTTCTCGGACATATTTCGCCTGCGGATGCTGCAGAAAACCAGCTTCATCTGGGTCGATCTGGACGCCTATTGCGTCAAACCCTTTGATTTCACGACCCCCTATGTCTTTGCTCCGACCGACGATTCGTACCCAAACGGGGTTCTGCGGCTGCCGCCTGAATCACAAACTTTGCATCAGATGCTGGATTTCATCACTTCGGCAAACCCCACCCAGCCCTGGCGGGGACCTAGGCTGCACCGGATCAATCAGGCGCGCATTCAAAACGGGGAAAGCTGGGGGATCGAGGCGTTGTCATGGGGCTGTTCAGGCCCCCGCGCGCTGAGCCATTTCCTCAGGAAAACCGGCGAAGACCAACACAGCCTGCCTTCCGAGGCCCTCTATCCGCTTGCGGTCGACGAGCTGTGGAAGCTGCACGACCCAAGGGTCCGATTGGACGAGATCGAGCGGGACGGCGTTCATTCCGTTCACATTTACGGCCATCAGAAAAAATGGCTGGCCATGCAAAGGGCCGGGCTGCCGCTGCCGGGTTCCTATCTGCACCGGCTTTGCCAAAGGCATGAGATTGAACCTGCCGATTATCCGATGAAGCAGTTGGATTGGATGAAGCCAAAGCCGTGACCCGGCAGCTTAACCCGGTAAATCCACCTGACCTCGCATCAGAACATAGCCCTGCCCGGCGACCCTGATCCCGGTCATCGCATCTGCAGGCCCCACACGTGTCACTCGTGCCTGCCCGGGGCGGCCCATGTCGTGACCCTGTTCGGCAATAAATGTCTCTTTGCTCATCAGGCCATGTTTCCACAGATAGGCCGCCATCGCACCCGTTGCCGATCCGGTGAACGGGTCCTCGGGCGGGCTGGGCGGAGCCATCAGCAAGCGTGAGAACGTATCGCCCGTCGCCGTTGCCCCCTCGAGCGTGACAAGAAACGGTTCCGCCATGTCGTTGCCCGAAAAACCGGCCTTTTCGGCAATCTTGCCCAGCACCGTCAGGTCCAGTTTCGCCGCACGTAACGCCGTGTGGTCGCGCAGGACCGTGATGCAAAAGGGCAGCCCGGTTGAAACAAATTGCGGTGGTGAGATGATCGCCTCTTCAGGCAGGCTTATGGCGGCGGCGACCAGATCGATTGGAACATAATCGCCAAACTGCGGGGCGACCTGTGTCATCTCAATCTCATCGCCGCTCAGCTTGATCGACACCACCCCTGCCCCGGTTTCCAGCGTCAGCGCATCGCCCTGAAACAGATCACGCGACCGCATCGCGGCGACGGTGGCAATGGTTGGGTGCCCGGCAAAGGGGATTTCGCGGCTGGCAAGGAAATAGCGCACCTTGACGTCTGCCACATCGGACGGGCCAGTGAAGGTGCATTCCACCAACGAGGTCTCGCGCACATAGGCCATGCAGACATCATCCGACAGCTCCGCCCCGCCATGCACGACCGCACATCCGTTGCCACCAAACGCGCGGTCGGTGAAGGCGTCCACCCAGTCAAAATCATACCAGCCCATCATGCACACTCCTGCTTTGCCGTCTGCGGCACGATTACTGCAGAGACAGCAAATGTCACGTCATTTTGGCTGAATGTTGTGGCGTATCAGTGCACGGCCACCGGGGACAGGTCGTGTTCACGCGCCAGCACAAAGGCCAGCTTGCGGTCGGCGACCAGCGCCAGTTGCTGCCCGTCGGAATCGTGGACTGCATAAAGCTGATCCAGATCGCCCGCCTGTTCGCGCAGATCGCGCGGCAGGTCGGCCACTTCGACCGTTTTTACATAAACGATCCGATCCCCTTCGGTGTTGATCTCAATCGGCGTATTCATTGCTCTTACCCCTTCCTAATGTTGATCGTTTGCACCACGGTTTCGGGCACGGCACGGGTCAGGTCCACATGCAGCAGACCGTTTTCCATGATCGCCTCGCCCACCTCGACGCCATCGGCCAGCACAAACATGCGCTGGAACTGACGCGCCGCGATGCCGCGGTGCAGGAATATGCGCCCCTCGCTGTCGTCGCGTTGACGGCCCCGGATCACCAGCTGGCGATCCTCGATGGTAATCGACAGGTCCTCTTCCGCGAACCCGGCCACGGCCAGGGTGATGCGATAGGAAAAATCCGAGGTCTGTTCGATGTTATAGGGCGGGTACCCTTCGTTTCCGGCCTTTGCAGACCGTTCCAGAAGGCGTTCCAACTGCTCGAACCCCAAAAGATGCGGGTATGAGCCTAAGGTAAGTTTCGACACGTAGTTTCGTCCTTCATTGTCAAAGCGACGTATTCTGCGGCCCCGTTCTGGCAACCGCGTGTTATAGAATATGGGAAGATACAGGGATGTCCACAAGGTCTGGCCGGATAAACCCTGACACACTATCTTGTGTCAAAAGCACCACTTGAAACACTGAGTCGCCCATGAACGCGCCCACCGATCTTTCGATGAAAACCGATGAAGTCCTGCGGGTAGAGTTAGAGGTTTTTCGCCGCCAGCACCGCGATCTGGACGAGGCGATCGAGGCGTTGCAGGCCAAGGGCACCTCGGATCAGTTGACGATCAAACGGCTGAAAAAGCAGAAACTGCGCCTCAAAGACATCATCCGCCTGATCGAAGACCGCCTGACCCCCGATATCATCGCCTGAGGCGTGTGTACCGCATTGCCACATAAGCGGATTTGGCTATAGTGCGCGCTCTTTCCGAAGGCAGGGGCGTAAGCGGATGAGCGATGTGAAAGTGGGGATCATCATGGGCAGCCAGTCAGACTGGCCTACGATGAAAGAGGCCGCCGATATTCTGGATGAACTGGGTATCGCCTATGAGGCGCGCATCGTCTCGGCCCACCGTACGCCGGACCGCTTGTGGGACTACGGCAAGACTGCTGTATCACGGGGTCTGCAGGTGATCATCGCAGGCGCGGGTGGCGCTGCGCATTTGCCCGGCATGATGGCCTCGAAAACCCGCGTGCCGGTGATTGGTGTTCCGGTGCAGACACGCGCCCTTTCGGGTGTGGATTCGCTTTATTCCATCGTGCAGATGCCCAAGGGCTTTCCCGTCGCGACGATGGCCATCGGTTCGGCCGGCGGGGCCAATGCGGGGCTGATGGCGGCGGGCATTCTGGCGCTACAGGATTCGGCCCTGGCGGATCGGCTGGATGCCTGGCGCGACGTGCTGTCCGCCTCGATCCCGGAAGAGCCTGAAAGATGAGCCGCATCGGCATCATCGGCACGGGTCACATAGCGGCACCAATCGCGCGGCTGATGGCCGCGAAAGGGCATGAGCTTCACGTCACCGAGCGCAATGCGCAGGTCTCCTCGGCCCTGCAGGCCGAGCTTGGGGTCGGCGTTCGCACCCCGCAAGAGGTGATTGACGCGTCCGACATCGTGTTCCTCTGCCTGCGTCCGCAGATTGCGGCAGACGTTCTGGCCCCGCTGAATTTTCGCGCAGATCAGCAGATCGTTTCGGTAATGGCAGCCGTGTCCGAGGTTCAGCTCGCCACGCTCTGCGCACCTGCATCAGATTTCGTGCAAACCATCCCGCTGGGGTTCCTGCAAACTGGCGGATGCCCGTTGGCAGCTTATGGCAACGACCGCTTGCTGGCTGATCTGTTCGCGCCTGAAAACCCCGTTGTGAAAGTCGCTGACGAGGCAGCGCTGAACGCTCATTTCGCCATTTGCGCCATGGTGCCGGGACTTCTGGACCTGTTGGCAACCGGGGCAGATTGGCTGGCCGATCAGACCGGTGACAAGGACGGGGCTGAATTCTACACCACGCAGCTCATGTCGGGCTTTCTTGCAACCATGCACAAAGGGCAAGCGGGCCAGTTGGCGACCGAGCGTGACGCCCTTGCGACTGACGGCACGCTGAGCCTTCAGATGACAGACACCTTGCAGTCCGAGGGGGCGCATGATGCATTGCGCACCGCTCTGACCGCGATTGGCAAACGATTGGAGACGTGACGATGGCAGATATGCTCACCCCCGGTGCAACGATCGGGATCTTGGGCGGTGGCCAGCTGGGCCGCATGCTGTCGGTCGCAGCAGCGCGGCTGGGGTTCAAGACCCATATCTTCGAGCCCGGCGCCAACCCGCCCGCCGGTCAGGTGGCGGACCGCGTTACAACCGCTGCCTATGACGATGAAGACGCGCTGAAGGCCTTTGCCGATTCAGCGGACGTGATCACCTATGAGTTCGAAAACATCCCGACCGAAGCGCTGGATCTGCTGGAGGCACACCGCCCAATCCGCCCCGGTCGTGAGGCGCTGCGGGTCAGTCAGGACCGGCTGACTGAAAAGACGTTTCTGCAAGGGCTGGGGTTGAAAACCGCACCCTTCGCCGACATTACCGATCTGAACAGTCTGCGCGGCGCGATTGATGAGATCGGCACCCCCGCCATCCTGAAAACCCGTCGCTTTGGCTATGACGGCAAGGGTCAGGCCCGGCTGCGCGCGCCCGAAGGCGCCGAGACGGCCTTGGCCGACATGGCCGGTGCGCCGTCCATACTGGAAGGGTTCGTCGACTTCAGCCATGAGGTCTCGGTCATCGCGGCGCGTGGTCTGGACGGTCAGGTTGCCTGCTTCGATCCGGGTGAGAATGTCCATCGCGACGGCATCCTGCACACAACCACGGTTCCGGCGCGCCTGTCTCCGGCCCAGCGGACGGATGCAGTCTTGCTGGCGGCCAATATTCTGAATGCGCTGGATTATGTGGGCGTGATGGGGGTTGAGCTGTTCGTGACGCCGCAAGGTCTGATCGTCAACGAAATCGCACCACGGGTGCATAACTCGGGCCACTGGACGCAGAATGGTTGCGCCGTGGGCCAGTTCGAGCAACATATTCGCGCTGTCGCGGGCTGGCCTCTGGGTGATGGCCAGCGCCATTCTGACGTGGTGATGGAAAACCTGATCGGACACGATATGGACCGCGTGCCCGATCTGGCACGCGAGCGCGATGTGGCGCTGCATCTTTATGGCAAAGCCGAGGTGAAGGCGGGCCGGAAGATGGGTCATTTCAACCGGGTGATGCGCTGATGGTAATCGCGCATTCTGCGCGATGCCTCCGGCAGAAGTATTTTTTGCGCTGGGGTCGCTTAGCCGATGAAGCGAGCGGCGATATCGCCGGCCATATGGCTGACGCGCCCGTTCGTCATGGTGGCGGCGACGCGATGGGTTTCTGCCTCCAAAATGACCAGATCGGCGCGTTTTCCGGGCTCCAGCGTGCCTCGATCCGTTAATCCCATCACCCGCGCCGGGCCGGACGATACCAGCCCCCAAGCGCTCTCAATATCCAGCAGGCCGGATTTGGCCAGCATCAGCGCGGCACGGCGCGGACTTGGGTAGTGATAATCCGAGGCCAGCGCATCGCACAGCCCCATGGCAATCAGATCCAACGCGCTGGCATTGCCCTTATGGGACCCTCCGCGCACGACATTGGGTGACCCCAGTATGATATGGTCACCGCCCGCACGAGCCGCCTCGGCGGCCTCGAGCGTTTCCGGGAACTCGGCAATACCAACTCCGCGCGCGCGCCAACCAAGTCGGTCTTGCGTTGTGGCATCGTCATGGCTGCCCATGCGAATACCACGTTCAGAAAGAGTGGCGCATATGCTGTCCAGCGCAGCAGGCACTTCCGGCCCGCGCCTGTGCATGGATTGCAGCATTTCCAGATGTATCTCGGGGCTGCGCCCCGCTTTCAACGCCTGCCCCGTCAAACGCGGCGGAGTGCGCCCCTGCGCCAGCCGGTCATGCGGGAGGTGGTCATTGAAGACCACGTAAGGAACGCGCCATTCCGCGATCCGAGTGGGCAGATTTTCGTAATCGTCCAGCATGTGTGTTTCGAACCGAAGCTGAGGGATCAGCTCGGTAACGGCATTCCCGTTCACCGACGCGATTGCCGCAAAGACCTGCGCTGCAAATTCAGGTCCACGCACCCCGCCTTCCCAGCTGTAAAACTGCGCCATCACGGCGGTTGTTATCCCGTTGGCAGCAAGCTCTGCCTCGGCTGCAAGGATGCCTTCGTTCATCTGCTTCATCGCGCCGCGCCGCGGGGCAATATGCCGTTCGAATCCGTCACCGTGCAGATCGATGATACCCGGCAACACAAGATATCCAGACAGGTCGATCCGTCGCCCTGCCCCGCCACCTTGTACAACGCCATCTGCAATCGCCAGATCAGCACGTGACAATCCTGCGCCCGGCAACAAGACCTCTGTCCCGGTGAACGTCAGTTCCAATGAAGTCATCGGGTGGTCTCCGAGTCGGGTTCCGAGCAATCCTGCCCGATACAGATCTGATCAATGATGTCCTCGACCCCGTCGAGCCACGTGATCTCGGGGTCGAATTGTCCGAATTCGATAAAGTGAAGAGACTGCGCCATGACCTGCGGGTTGTTCATCATGAAAGTATGGGTCACCGGCAAAACGATATGATCGGCCATGCCTTCAACCTTTGTGGTCTCGATCGAAACCTTGCCGTCGTCCCGGCCGTCAATCAGGGACGAAAACACCGGGTTCAGAGAGTTTTCACCGGCAATTACCCCAAGATCGAAATTCACCGGTGGCAGGCGGCGCGGAATCCCTTCGGGGCCGGTTCCCAGGGCCAGCCCGGCCGGGCCATTTAACAGCCCGAAAACTTCCCAGGCCCCAAGCTCATCCACCAGCTGACTGCCCTGATTGGGCGGCCCGAGCATCACCACG
Organism: Ruegeria sp. L12; assembly: GCF_056531745.1. Classification (NCBI taxonomy): domain Bacteria; kingdom Pseudomonadati; phylum Pseudomonadota; class Alphaproteobacteria; order Rhodobacterales; family Roseobacteraceae; genus Ruegeria; species Ruegeria sp. L12. The sequence continues at coordinate 104,854 of NZ_JBQFMH010000003.1, read as the reverse complement.
CGGCCAAGATTTTCCGGCGTGTGATCCTGAAGCCAATAGCGCAACAGGATACCACCCATCGAATGCGCCACCACGTTCACCGTGTCTTCCCCACAGGCCGCAAAAGCATCCGGCAGAGTTTGCTTGGCAAGTTCGGGAATAGGCAGGTCCGTCGACGGGTACCCGGGCCTGACCACAGTGTAGTCATGAGCCTTGAACAGCTGCTCCATCACCGTGAATGACGCCTCGGTACGCGCCAGACCGTGCAGCAGCACAACGCATTTGGCCTGCACAATGGCGGGTACGAGGCATAGCAGGAGGGCAATCAGAAACTTCATGACCCGCCAGATAAGCGCTATCGCGGGTTGAGGGAACCCCTAGCCCCGGTTCAGGCGCACCACGGCCAGCGCAATACCGCCCAGAACAAGGCCCGCACCCAGCACCAAGCGCAAGCTGGCCACTTCGCCCAACAACGCTACGCCCGCAGCGATGGCGATGATGGGAACGCTCAGTTGCACGATGGCGGCCACTGCGGGGGCCAGTTGCGGCAACACGCGGTACCACAGCGCGTAGCCCATGCCAGAGGTCACGCCACCCGACAGCGCAGCAAGACCATAGCCCACTGCCGTCATGTGCCACCCACCCCCCAAAACAAGCAGAGACACCCCGGTGATCGGCAGCGCCACCACGAAGTTGGCTGCCGTTCCGGACAAAGCATCCGGTTCGGATCGCCCGATGATCGTGTAAATCGCCCAGCCGATCCCGGCAGCGGCCATCAGGCCAGCGCCCAAAGGATCGACCCGTACGGCACCAGCGGGCCAAAGCACATAGGCCAACCCACCCAGCGCAATGACCGCCCCCAAAACCTGCCGGTTTGTGGGTGCCGCACCGGAAACGGTCCCGATCGTGAACATGGTGATCTGAACCACGCCGAACAGGATCAGCGCCCCCAACCCTGCATCAAGCGTCAAATACGCGACTGAAAACCCGATCATATACAGCGACAGCGACCCTGCCCCAGCCAATCGCCGGCGACTAAGGATCGGGATCGAGCCGCCTCTGAGCCACACCAATGCAGCCAGCACCGCGGCACCAGACAACACCCGAACCACAGCGAACCCTGCGGGATCACCGGCACCGCTGTCGACCGCCAGCCGGTTCAGGATCGAATTCGCCGCAAAGGCGCACATGGTCAAGGCAGTTAGCAGAAACAGTCGCATATCAACGGCATAACGATTCCCCGGCCACTTGCACACTCACATTCCCGAATGCTGTAATGCCCGAGTTTCCTCTATTCAAAAATAATTCTACCAGAGGCGTGTCCGTAAATCCGGCATTCAAAACGAAACGGGGCCGCCCGAAGGCGACCCCGTCGATAAGCACACGGGCTCGAGCAGCTTACATCATGCCGCCCATGCCGCCCATGTCGGGCATGCCGCCTGCGGCAGGTGCGTCTTTCTGCGGCTTGTCAGCAACCATCGCTTCGGTGGTGACCAGCAGACCAGCAACCGATGCCGCGTCTTCCAGAGCAGTACGGACAACTTTGGCCGGGTCGATGACGCCGAACGAGAACATGTCGCCATATTCTTCGGTCTGTGCGTTGAAGCCGAATGCTGCGTCAGCGGATTCACGGACCTTGCCCGCAACAACCGCGCCGTCAACACCTGCGTTCTCGGCGATCTGGCGCAGCGGCGCTTCGATAGCTTTGCGAACGATGTTAATACCGGCGTTCTGGTCAGCGTTTGCACCTTCCAGCGATTCCAGTGCTTTACCGGCCTGAACCAGAGCAACACCGCCGCCCACAACAACGCCTTCCTGAACAGCAGCGCGTGTTGCGTTCAGAGCATCGTCCACACGGTCCTTACGCTCTTTCACTTCAACTTCGGTCATGCCGCCGACGCGGATCACGGCAACACCGCCTGCCAGTTTGGCAACGCGCTCTTGCAGCTTCTCACGGTCGTAATCCGACGAGGTTTCTTCGATCTGGGTACGGATCTGAGCAACACGTGCTTCGATCTCGGCTTTCTCGCCAGCACCGTCGACGATGGTGGTTTCATCTTTGGTGATTTCGATTTTCTTGGCGGTGCCCAGCATGTCCATGGTGACGGACTCGAGCTTCATGCCCAGATCTTCGCTGATGACCTGACCGCCGGTCAGGATTGCGATGTCCTGCAGCATGGCTTTGCGGCGATCGCCGAAGCCCGGTGCTTTGACAGCAGCAATTTTCAGGCCGCCGCGCAGTTTGTTGACCACGAGGGTCGCCAGCGCTTCGCCTTCAACGTCTTCCGCGATGATCAGCAGCGGCTTTTGCGACTGGATCACCTGCTCGAGCAGCGGAACCATCGGCTGCAGCGAGGACAGTTTCTTTTCGTGCAGCAGGATCATGCAGTCGTCGAGTTCTGCGATCATCTTGTCTGCGTTGGTCACGAAGTAAGGCGACAGGTAGCCACGGTCGAACTGCATACCTTCGACAACATCGGTCTCGGTTTCCAGACCTTTGTTTTCTTCGACGGTGATAACGCCTTCGTTGCCAACCTTCTGCATCGCGTCTGCGATCTGCTGGCCAATCTCGGCTTCGCCGTTGGCCGAGATGGTGCCGACCTGAGCAACTTCTGCCGAGTCTTTGACTTCGCGCGAAGCCGACTTGATGCCTTCAACAACCTTAGCGGTTGCCAGGTCGATGCCGCGCTTCAGGTCCATCGGGTTCAGGCCCGCTGCAACCTGCTTCAGGCCTTCGCGAACGATGGCCTGAGCCAGAACGGTTGCGGTGGTAGTGCCGTCGCCGGCTTCGTCATTGGTGCGGCTGGCGACTTCTTTCACCATCTGCGCGCCCATGTTTTCGAACTTGTCTTCCAGTTCGATTTCCTTGGCAACCGAAACACCGTCTTTGGTGATGCGCGGCGCGCCGAAGGATTTGTCCAGAACCACGTTGCGGCCTTTGGGGCCCAGGGTCACTTTAACAGCATCGGCCAGGATGTTCACACCTGCCAGCATGCGGTTACGGGCATCGGTGTCGAACTTGACGTCCTTTGCAGCCATGTCGTTTCTCCTTGAGAAAATGTATTGGAATGAAGATCAGAGAAAGCAGGCGCTTACTCGATGATCCCCATGATGTCGCTTTCTTTCATCATCAGCAGCTCTTCGCCGTTGACCTGGACCTCGGTGCCCGACCATTTGCCGAACAGGATCTTGTCGCCAGCTTTTACAGCCATCGCGATCAGCTCGCCGCTGTCCTTGCGCGCGCCTTCGCCGGTTGCGACGACTTCGCCTTCGCTGGGCTTTTCTTTTGCGCTGTCGGGAATGATCAGGCCGCCTGCGGTTTTCTCTTCGCTTTCTACGCGACGGACCAGCACACGGTCATGAAGCGGTTTCAATGCCATCTTTGCAGCTCCTTGGGCTCAAAGTTTGTTTATCCTTCCCCCGCCCTGTGACGAGGCATTAGCACTCAGGTCACCCGAGTGATAACGACGCATAGCTAGGGAGTTCAAAACCCCGAGTCAACAAGCTGTGATGGATTTTTTAACTCGCACACTCAATCGGGCTGATCCCAGCTATAGGCCCAGTGTTTCAAACCCTCTTGCCCGGCCTTGGACAGGCAATAGACGCCTTTCTCGACCTTGCCGAACCAGCCATAATGGTTTTCCCGCATCAGACGAGTGGCCGAGGGCACTCCGGTCGCCTTCGCGACCTCAGCCCCCTTCGTGGCACCGTTTTCCGCCAGATGCGCGGCACATTTCAGCGCATCCTGACGATAGGCCGTGACGATCCCATGTCGCGTGGCCCCACCCGCATTCGGATCGCCCTGCAGCCGATCGAATTCGCGCAGCAGACGTGCCACCTTGACCTTGTTCTTGCGCGGCGCGTAGGGGCCCGGGTCACATTGAATTTCGACCGCACCATCCGCGCGCACGGTGATCAGCCCCAGCCCCAGACGCCGACAAAGCGCAAGATTGTCCTTCAAAGCCCGACGCGCGCTGCGCCCGGTCGGCTTGCAGACCCCCATATACACCTGATCTGTCAATTTCAGCCGGGCAACCGCCTGATGGAACAGCGCAAGGCTGAACCGCAGCTTGAGTTCGACGATCACAGGCTCCTCGCCATCGCGCACCGCGACGATATCCGCAGCGCCCACCTCTCCTTTCACGGCATAACCCTGCCGTTCCAGCATCGCTTTGATTGGGGGATAAAGATCCTGCTCGCGCTTCATGCCGCCATGCTATGCAGTTTCGCGCGGATTGCCAGCCGTCAACGTACAAGCGCATTGCGTCTCCACGAGACACAAGGATAAGTCTTGCGTTGATAGACTTAAGAAAGAGATTCAATGCGCCTGTTCAGCCTCTGCCTTTGCCTCTTGCTGCCAATCACGGCCCACGCGGCCTGTGAAGGGCGCGATCTGAGGCTCGATCTCGCGCCGGAAACCAAAGCCGCGCTGGAACAGAGCCTCAGCACCATTCCCTTTCCCGATGGCAATCACTGGATCGCCCGCAAAGGCGACACGGTGCTGCATCTGATCGGCACCTTGCACACCAACGACCCTCGCATGGGGCCGGTTGTTGAACGGCTGACACCAATCCTCAGCACCGCAGATGCGTTTTACTTTGAGATCACCAAATCCGAAATGGACGCGTTCGAGCGGGATCTGGCCAATGATTTCAGCCCGGTGCTGATTACCTCGGGCCCCACGTTAGTCGATTTGATGCCCGAAGAAGACTGGGCCGCTCTCTCCGCCACCCTGGCCGAGCGCGGCATCCCCAGTTGGATGGCCGCCAAGATGCGCCCCTGGTTTCTGAGCATGATGCTGGGCGTTCCGCCCTGCCTAATGTCCACACCGGATTTTGATCGCGGAATGGACACCCGCCTGACAGAACTGGCCGAAGCGCGCGGCATCCCGCAATACTCGCTGGAGCGGATTGAAGACTTGATTGCCATGTTCGACAGCCACTCACTGGAAGAACAGGTTGCCTCACTCTCCCGGCTCGCTGGTGCGCTGCAGGCCGGAGATGATCAGATGATCACAATGGCCAATGCCTATTTCGAAGAGCAGCACGCATGGGTCATCGAGTTTGCCAAGCTTGAAGGGCTTGAAGCCTCGGGACTGTCGCGCGAAGAATTCGATGCCGAATGGGAAAGCTTCGAAGACCAGCTTCTGGTGCAGCGCAACGCCAACTGGATGCAGAAGATTCTGGAATTGAAAGATCAGACGGCCGTCATTGCCGTCGGGGCTGGCCATCTGAACAATCACTACGGCTTGCTGAACCAGCTACAGGAAGCCGGATACACATTGGAACGTGCGCCGTTTTGATATTTCAGACCAAGGGTCGCAGCAGGCCCGCTTGCGGGTGACAAGCCACAAACACCGCCCTATAAGGCGCGCAAATCCACATTCCTCAGGACGCTGACATGACAATCCAAGTTTTTGGCCACAAATCCCCCGATACCGATTCAACCGGCTCGCCCATCCTGTGGGCCTGGTACCTGAACGAAGTCAAAGGCGAAAAGGCCGAGGCCGTGCTGTTGGGGGAACCCAACACCGAAGCCAACTTCATGCTGCAGCGCTGGGACCTGCCCAAGCCGCAGATCATCGAGGACGTGGCCGAGGGTGCTCCGGTCGTAATCGTGGACACCAACAACCCGGCCGAACTGCCCGCCAGCATCAACGGCGCCGACATCCGCGCCATTATCGACCACCACAAGCTGGTTGGCGGACTGGAAACCAAGGGCCCGATCGACATCACCGTGCGCCCGCTGGCCTGTACAGCGACCATCATGATCGACCTGATCGGTGACGATGCCGCCAAAATGCCCGACGCTGTCAAAGGCGCGGCGCTGACCTGCATCCTGTCGGATACGCTCGAATTCCGCTCGCCCACCACCACCCCGCACGACCGCGCTGTGGCCGAGAAACTGGCCGCCGATCTGGGTCTCGACGTCTCGGCCTATGCCGCCGACATGTTCGCGGCGAAATCGGATGTCTCGTCGTTCTCGGACGCGGAACTGATCCGCATGGACAGTAAGGAATACGAGGTCGACGGCACCAAGTTCCGTGTCTCTGTGCTTGAAACCACTGCCCCGGGTGTCGTTCTGGATCGCAAGGACAGCCTCGCAGCCTCGATGGTAGACGTAGCCGGAGAAGACGGTGTCGATCAGGTTCTTCTCTTCGTCGTCGACATTTTGAATGAAGAGGCCACGCTGCTGGTTCCCAACGATCTGGTAAAAGGCGTCGCTGAAAAGAGCTTTGGCGCATCGGTCGACGGAGACTCGGTGGTCCTGCCCGGCATCATGAGCCGGAAAAAGCAGATCATCCCAAACCTCAAGGTTTGATCCATACCCTTAAGGCGCCCCAAGCGGGCGCCTTTCTCTTTGCGAGGCTCTGCCTCGCGCTCCGGGATATTTAGAGCCAGATGAAGCAGGGGCTCCCAACTTCATCTGGCTCTAAATATCTCGGGGGAGTCGCCCGAAGGGCGGCGGGGGCAGCGCCCCCTCTGGCCATTCAAGGCCAGCTCTGCCATAGGCTTGGGTAACTCGCCATCCCTGTCACATGAGGGGCCCATGACCCAAATCATCTCTTCCCTTGCCGAAATCTCTGACCGCTACAAGGCCCTGTTCGTCGATTTGTGGGGGTGCGTACACAATGGCATCACCGCCTATCCCGAGGCGGTGGCAGCTTTGCAGGCCTATCGGCAGAAGGGTGGTGTTGTGGTGTTGGTCACGAACTCTCCCAAGCCGCGCGCAGGGGTGGGTGAGCAACTGTCGCAATTCAATGTTCCACGAGACGCCTATGACACGATTGCGACCAGCGGAGACTCGGCCCGCTCGGCGATGTATCGCGGCGCGGTCGGGGAAAAGGTCTATTTCATGGGAGAATGGGACCGGGATGCCGGATTTTTCGAGCCGCTAAAAATTCTGGACCACCCTATTCATATTGAACGGGTCCCTCTGGATGAAGCCGAAGGCATCGTATGCTGCGGCCCATTTGATACGATGGCCGATCCGGCGGTAAATCGGCCCGATTTCCTCTTTGCCAAGCAAAAGGGCATGAAATTGCTCTGCGCCAATCCCGATATCGTCGTTGACCGGGGCGAGGTACGTGAATGGTGTGCGGGCGCATTGGCGCAGCTTTATACCGAGATGGGGGGCGAGAGCCTTTATTTCGGAAAACCCCACCCCCCGATCTATGATCTGGCGCGCCGCAGACTGATCGAACTTGGCGTCGACATCGGCGATTCCGAGATTCTGGCCATCGGCGATGGGCCTCAAACCGATATCGCAGGCGGGATGGGTGAAGGTATAGATACGCTGTTCATCACTGGCGGATTGGCAGCGGCAGAGACCAAAACGTCGCACCACCCGGATGAAGATGCCCTAAGATCGCATAACGAAAAAGAAAATATCAGCCCAACCTTCTCGATTGGCCGCTTGCGCTGATCAGAAAAAGCTTGATTTTCTGCAGTTGCGAAGTAATAAAGTTGCCACAGGGCTGCTTTAGATGATCTTTTGTTGCCCAAGCGATTCGAACGAGGGCAGCATGTTGGATAACCTTCCGCGCGGAACGATTTGTATCGAAGACATCGAAATGGGCATGACCCGGCACCTGCGCAAAGTGGTGACGGACGAGGATATCGAGATGTTTGCCCAGGTGTCGACGGATCGCAATCCGGTGCATCTGGACGACGACTATGCCCGCGACACGATCTTCGAGGGGCGCATTGCGCATGGCATGCTGACCGCTGGCCTGATCTCTGCCGTGATTGGTGAGCAACTGCCCGGCCATGGCACCGTCTACATGGGGCAATCGCTGAAATTCCTCGCCCCGGTACGCCCCGGAGACATGGTCTATGCCGAAGTCAAGGTGACCGACATCGATTTTGCCAAGCGCCGTGTGAAACTGGATTGCCATTGCGCGGTCGATGGCAAGAAGGTGCTGGTGGGTGAAGCGATGGTGCTTGCCCCAAGCCGGAAGTTCGACTGATCCACATCCGACTCCGATCTGCCGCTTGAACCTGCCGGGCAGTCCCGCTAGGCACTCTTCATGCAGATCATACGTGACTTTCAGTTTGTCGAGCCAGAAGACCGTGGCGCCAGTGTCGCGATTGGGAACTTTGACGGGGTCCATCTTGGACACCAATCCGTCATTGAATTGGCACGCAGTGCTGAACCCGAGGCTCCGCTGGGCGTCATGACGTTCGAACCGCATCCGCGTGAATATTTCGCACCGGACGCCCCACCCTTTCGCCTGATGCGGGGTAACGCGCGCGCGCACCGGCTGCAGAAGCTGGGGGTACGGAAGCTGTATGAGTTGCCGTTCAACGCGGCCCTGGCCGGGCTGACACCGGAAGAGTTTGCGCGCAATGTAATCTGCGACGGGCTGGCGCTGGCGCATGTGGTCGTCGGTGCTGATTTCTGCTTTGGCAAAGGGCGCAGTGGTACGCCGCAGGACCTGCAGCGGTTCGGCGATGAGATGGGATTTGGCGTCACGATTGCCCCCTTGATGGAGCGGTCAGAGAATGTGGTCTCATCCACCGCGATCCGGACAGCCTTGACCGAAGGCCGCCCTCGGGATGCCGCTGCAATGCTGGGTCATTGGCATCGCATCGAAGGCGAAGTTGTCGGAGGTGAACAACGCGGTCGCGAACTGGGCTTCCCAACCGCCAATATGTCGATCGAAGGGCTGCACCCGCCAAGGTTCGGGGTCTATGCGGTGTTGGTCGATGTTCTGGATGGCCCGCATCAGGGCAGCTATCGCGGTGCTGCATCAGTGGGGACGCGTCCAATGTTCCATGGGGAAGTTCCCAATATCGAAACTTTCCTGTTTGATTTTTCGGGCGATCTTTATGGCGCAACCCTCTCGGTCGGGTTGGTGGATTATCTGCGTCCCGAGATGACGTTCGATGGCCTTGACGGGCTGATCGCTCAGATGAACGACGATTGCGCCCGCGCCCGAGAGATTCTGGCCGCTCAATGACCAAAGACCCTATCGATCGAAACGGGCTGACCCCGCGTTTCTGGGAACGCAAGCCGCTGCAGAAGATGAACCCGCGCGAGTGGGAAGCGCTGTGCGACGGTTGCGGTAAATGCTGCCTCAACAAGCTTGAGGACGAAGATACGGGTGAGGTCGCCCTGACCTGCGTTGCCTGCCGTCTGCTGGATGACGAATCCTGCCGCTGCACGCAGTACGACATTCGGCATCAGTTCGTGCCCGAATGTATCGTGATGCGCCCCGATAACATCGACAGCCACGCCTATTGGTTGCCTCAGACCTGCGCCTATCGGCTGCTGTGGGAAGGCAAACCTCTTTTCGGCTGGCACCCGTTGCTGTCTGGTACGCCCGATAGCGTTCATGCCGCAGGCGTATCCGTGCAGGGACGTACCGTGTCCGAATTCGAAACCCCCTTGGAAGAGTGGGAAGATTACATCATTGAGGAGCCGAGCTGATGCATTTTGCCTCTGACAATTCCGGGCCTGTTCACCCGGAGGTTCTGGCCGCGTTGACCGAGGCCAATCAGGGCTATCAGATGGCCTATGGCGCTGATGTGCTGATGAATGAGGTGCGCGACCGCATCCGGGGTATCTTCGAGGCCCCCGGTGCGGCGGTGTATCTGGTGGCGACGGGAACAGCGGCGAATTCATTGGCTCTGGCCACGCTTTCGCAGCCGTGGCAGACGGTGTTCTGTTCGCCTGTGGCGCATATCCACGAAGACGAATGCAATGCGCCCGAGTTTTACAGCGGCGCCAAGCTGACCCTCGTGCCCGGCGGCGACAAGATGACGCCCGAGGCTTTGCGGCAATCCATCGAAGGTGAAGAAACCCGTGGCGTGCATGGGCCACAGCGCGGGCCAGTTTCGATCACTCAGGTGACCGAGCGCGGGTCGGTCTATTCGCTGGAAGAACTGGATGCGCTGTGTGGTGTCGCCAAGGGCTATGGCCTTCCTGTTCATATGGATGGCGCCCGGTTCACCAATGCTCTGGTCGCGCTGAACTGTTCCCCGGCCGAGATGACATGGAAAGCCGGTGTGGATGCGGTCAGCTTTGGCGGCACCAAGAACGGGTTGATGGGGGTCGAGGCCGTGGTGTTCTTCGACGAAAGCAAAGCCTGGGAATTCGAGCTGCGCCGTAAGCGCGGGGCGCATCTGTTTTCCAAACACCGTTACCTGTCGGCGCAGATGGCCGCTTATCTGCGGGATGATCTGTGGCTGCGCTCGGCGCGTCAGGCGAACGCCAACTGCGCGCGTCTTGCGAATGGGTTGCGGGCGGCTGGGGCTGCGTTTCTGCATGAACCGCAGGCCAACATGATCTTTGCAAGCTTCCCGCGCGGCCTGCATCGCAGATTGCACGATGCGGGGGCAGTGTATCACTTGTGGGGCGATACGCTGGATGGCACCAATGAGGACGAAATGCTGGCGTGCCGCCTTGTATGCGACTGGTCCACCTCGCCGGATCAGATCGACCAGTTTCTGTCATTATTATAGGGGGTTGGGGGACTCTGCCCCCGGCGCAGCAAGCTGCGCCTCCCCCGGGATATTTTGGGCCATATGAAGCAGGCGGGTTTGGTTTAACCCTTTAGCGTTGCGAGATGGCGGTCGAGGTCTTCGAGGCGGTCCTGGCCCCAGAATCTTTGGTCGTCCGGTGTGATGTAGAATGGGGCGCCGAAGACGCCGCGATCCACAGCTTCCTCCAGGTTTGCCGAATAGGTTTCTGCACCGGCCAGTAGGCCGGTATCGGCCAGCTTCGGGTCAAACCCGGCTTGGGATAGGCATTCTCGGATCACGCTGTCTTCGGCGATGTCTTTCTCTTCCGCCCAGCAGGCACGCAGGAAAGAGTGGCAAAGTTGACCCAGATCACCCTGCCCGTCCTGTGCCGCCGCGATGATCGCGTAAGAGGACGGCGCTGCGTTGGTTGGCCAATGCGCCGGTTGCAGGTTGAACTCCATGCCAAGATTGCCGGACTGGCGCAGCAGTTCCTGCGCGCGGTATTCGATGCGCGAGATATGGCGATCCTTGGGCGGGGTGCCCCCGGTTCTGCCAAACAATGCGATGATATCGAGCGGTTTGTAGTTGATCGTTGCGCCATGTTTGGTGGCGACCTCCTCAAGCCGTGTGCCCGCCAGATAGGAATAGGGCGAAATTGTCGCAAAATAGTAGTCAATCTGGGTCATGTGCACTTTCTCCGCTGCGTTATCTAGGCGGGACGGTAAGGCCATGCTAAGCGGTGTCAACATCACGAATCTGTCACATTGCCATTGCTGCCCGGGGAAAATCAGCCGATGCCGACACTGCACGAACCCAAGCTTATCGCTGGGAACGCGAACCTTCCGCTTGCCCAAACCATCGCCCGCCGTATGAGCCTGCATCGCGGTGTCGATCAGGGTCTGGTCGAGGCCCGGGTCGAACGGTTCAATGACGGCGAGATTTTTGTCGAAGTCTTCGAGAATGTGCGCGGCGAGGATATGTTTATCATCCAGCCGACCTCGAACCCGGCCAATGACAATCTGATGGAGCTGTTGATCATTGCAGACGCCCTGCGCCGGTCTTCGGCGCAGCGGATCACTGCGGTAATCCCCTATTTCGGCTATGCCCGCCAGGACCGCCGTACCAAGGCGCGGACGCCGATTTCTGCCAAGCTGGTGGCCAACATGCTGACCGGGGCAGGGATCGAACGTATCCTGACCATGGATCTGCACGCGGCGCAGATTCAGGGCTTCTTTGATATGCCTGTCGACAACCTCTATGCCTCGCCGATCTTTGCACTGGATGTGAAGAAGCAGTTCAAGGATCAGATGGACGATCTGATGGTGGTCTCGCCCGATGTCGGCGGTGTGGCCCGCGCCCGCGAACTGGCCAAGCGCATCAACGCACCGTTGTCGATCGTCGACAAACGCCGCGAAAAGGCCGGAGAAGTCGCCGAGATGACCGTGATCGGCGACGTGAAGGACAAAATCTGTCTGATCGTCGACGACATCTGCGACACCGCCGGTACGCTCTGCAAGGCGGCTCAGGTGTTGATCGACAACGGCGCTAAGGAAGTGCATTCCTACATCACGCATGGCGTCATGAGCGGCCCTGCAGTTGAGCGTGTAACCAATTCAGTCATGAAATCTCTGGTCCTGTCCGATACGATCCAGCCCACGGCCGAAATCGAAAAAGCGCCGAATATCCGGATCGTGCCTACCGCACCGATCTTTACTCAGGCGATCCTGAACATCTGGAACGGGACCAGCGTGTCATCTCTGTTCGAGGACAAGACACTGACGCCGATCTACGAGTCGCTCTACCATATGGACTAAGCGTTACGGAGACCAATTAACGTGACCAAACAAACACGCATCGTACTGTCCAGCGACCATGCCGCGATTGAATTGCGGCAGACCATCGCCAACCGGCTTTCCGGGCTAGGCTGGGAAGTTGTCGATATCGGCCCGACGACACCCGAAAGCACGCACTACCCGCTGCACGGCAAGGCCGCGGCCGAGGCGGTTGCTTCGGGCGATTGCCAGTTGGGTATCATCCTTTGTGGCACAGGACAGGGCATCATGATGGCCGCCAACAAGGTGCCGGGTATCCGTTGTGGCGTATGCTCGGACGCATTCTCGGCCCGGATGATCCGCCAGCACAACAACGCCAACATGCTGTCCATCGGCGCGCGCGTCGTGGGCGAGGGTCAGGCACTGGACATCGTGGATGCGTTTCTGGGGGCCGAGTTTGAAGGCGGCCGCCACGCGACACGGGTCGACATGATCGAGGCGCAGGACGGTTAGATACCGTCCTGATGCCGCTCAGGAAATCGTCCAGTCATCCGCGTGGGCGACCTCACCGATGGCCGTCCAGGCCACGCGGATACGGGCAATGCGGGTATCAGACCAGGTTCGGAACACGGCTGTAAACCCCTCGGGTGTGATGTGCTCGGCACTCACCTCGGCGCGCAGCGCGGATGAGGTATCCACATCCCACAGGGAAATACCCACCTGAACGATGGGGGGCGTGCAGAATGTGTCACTGAACCGAACCTGCGTGCGACGTTCGCGTGGGCCTTCACCGGTCCACATATCGCCGCCGTCGGCGAACTCGGAAAACAGCACCTCTTCGCCCTGATCGATGCCAATGGGGTGGGTTAGAAATTTCTTCATTCTGTCATCATTGTTCTTCAATTTCCGCAGGTTATCCCGGCTTTCCGACAAAATCACGACAAAAAAACGGCCCCGCAGATGCGAGGCCGTTCAAATCTTGAACTGTTGTGCCTATTACAGGCTCATATGCGTCCCAAGCGCTTCCATATCGGCCAGTAGCTTGGCCGCGTCGTCGACGATGGTCTGATCGTCACCGGCTTTGGCAGCCTCGTGCGAGGCGCGAGCCTCGGCGATCAGGTCGTCCAGATGCGTCCGTGTCACTTCCGCCACCGGAATGGCCTTTTCGGCCAGAACCGACAGGCTGTCGCCGTTGATCTGGGCAAACCCGCCGGTGACCAGGTATTCGCTGGACCCTTCGGGTGCCTCAACCTTCAGCAGACCGGGGCGCAGCGTGGTGATAGTGGGGGCATGATCGGGCATTGCCGTCATGTCCCCGTCCGCGCCGGGAATCTGGACCGCGGTGGCCGCGAGCGAAGCAAGGCTCCGCTCGGGGCTGACGAGGTCGAATTGCATCGTGTTTGCCATCAGGGATACTCCTTAGGCGGCTTCTGCTGCCATCTTCTCGGCTTTGGCGATCACTTCTTCGATGCCGCCAACCATCAGGAAGGCCGCTTCGGGCAGGTGATCGTATTCGCCAGCGACAACCGCTTTGAACGAGGCGATGGTCACGTCCAGAGGAACCTGAACGCCCGGCGAACCGGTGAAGACTTCGGCCACGTCGAACGGCTGCGACAGGAAGCGTTCGATCTTACGGGCACGGGCCACGGTCAGTTTGTCTTCTTCCGACAGTTCGTCCATGCCGAGGATGGCGATGATGTCCTGCAGCGACTTGTAGCGCTGGAGGATCTGCTGAACGTCGGTCGCAACCTTGTAGTGCTCTTCACCAACGATGGCCGGGTCGAGCAGACGCGAGGTCGAGTCGAGCGGGTCAACGGCCGGGTAAATACCCTTTTCCGAGATCGCACGGTTAAGAACGGTGGTCGCGTCCAAGTGAGCAAACGAAGTTGCCGGCGCAGGGTCGGTAAGGTCGTCCGCAGGCACGTAGATCGCCTGCACCGAGGTGATCGAGCCCGATTTGGTCGAGGTGATGCGTTCCTGCAGAGCGCCCATGTCGGTGGCCAGCGTCGGCTGGTAGCCCACCGCCGAAGGAATACGACCCAGCAGAGCCGAAACCTCGGAGCCCGCCTGCGTGAAGCGGAAGATGTTGTCGACAAAGAACAGAACGTCGGTACCGGACTGGTCGCGGAACTGCTCGGCCAGAGTCAGACCGGTCAGAGCAACACGCGCACGCGCACCCGGAGGTTCGTTCATCTGACCGTAAACCAGGGCCACCTGCGATTCCGACAGGTTGTCCGGCTTGATAACGTTCGATTCGATCATCTCGTGGTACAGGTCGTTGCCTTCACGGGTCCGTTCACCAACGCCCGCGAACACCGAGAAGCCCGAGTGCACTTTTGCGATGTTGTTGATCAGTTCCATGATCAGAACGGTTTTGCCAACGCCGGCGCCGCCGAACAGGCCAATTTTACCGCCTTTGGCGTAGGGGGCCAGCAGGTCAACGACCTTGATGCCGGTGACCAGAACTTCCGACTCGGTCGACTGTTCGTCGAAGGTCGGTGCAGGCTGGTGGATCGCGCGGGCCTCAGACGCTTCAACCGGGCCTTTTTCGTCGATCGGCTCGCCGACGACGTTCAGGATGCGGCCCAGAGTAGCATTACCGACCGGAACCGAGATCGGTGCGCCGGTGTCGGTTACTTCCTCGCCACGGACCAGACCTTCGGTCGCGTCCATCGCGATGGTGCGGACGGTGTTTTCACCCAGGTGCTGAGCAACTTCCAACACCAGGCGCTTGCCGTTGTTGGTGGTTTCCAGCGCGTTCAGAATTTCAGGCAGCTGATCTTCGAAGTGCACGTCGACGACGGCCCCGATGATCTGTGTGACTTTGCCTTTTGCATTCGCCATGTTTCGTCTCCGGTATGTCTCTACAGCGCTTCGGCGCCGGAAATAATTTCAATCAGCTCGTTGGTGATCACGGCCTGACGCGAGCGGTTGAACTGGATCGTCAGCTTGTCGATCATTTCACCCGCATTGCGTGTCGCGTTGTCCATTGCGGACATCCGTGCACCCTGTTCAGACGCTCCGTTTTCGAGCAGAGCCGAGAAGATCGCGGTGGCAACCCCCTTGGGCAGCAGATCGGCCAGAATGGCCTCTTCGCTGGGCTCGTAGTCGAATACCGCACCGCTGTCGTCACCTGCCGCTTCGTCTTCGAACGAGGCGGGGATGACCTGCTGTGCCGTCGGTATCTGGGTCACAACGTTGACGAACTTCGAGTAGAAGATCGTGGCAACGTCGAACTCACCCCCGTCGAAACGAGACAGGACGTCCTTGGCGATGTCTTGCGCGTTGGAATACCCCAGACGCTTGACCTCGCTCAGGTCGATATGTCCAACGAACAGATCGCCAAAATCACGCTTGAGCGCGTCGCGGCCTTTTTTGCCGACGGTCAGAGCCTTGACCGTCTTGCCTTTGGCACGCAGCTCGTCCGCCTTTTGACGGGCCAGCTTGGCGATGTTCGAGTTGAAGCCGCCGCACAGGCCGCGTTCAGCTGTCATGACAACCAGCAGATGGACATCATCACTGCCCGTACCCCGGAGCAGCTTGGGGGCGCTGTCGCTGCCCCCGACCGAAACCGCCAGCCCGGCCATCACGGCATTGAACCGCTCGGCATAGGGACGCGAGGCTTCGGCAGATTCCTGGGCGCGGCGCAGTTTTGCTGCCGCGACCATCTGCATGGCCTTGGTGATCTTGCGGGTCGATTTGACCGACTCGATCCTGTTTTTAAGGTCCTTCAGACTAGGCATCGGAACCCCCTATCAAGCGAAGGTCGCGGCGTATTCGTCGATCGCTGCCTTGAGTTTGTCTGCAGCCTCACCTTTGATCTTCGGATCTTCGTCGGTGATCCACTTCAGCAGGTCAGCATGTTTGCCGCGCAGGTGTGACAGCAGACCGGCCTCATAGCGGCCAACGTCAGAAACTTCGATTTTGTCGAGGTAACCGTTGGTGCCTGCGAAGATGACGCAGACGATTTCCGCGTTGGTCAGCGGCGAGTACTGCGGCTGTTTCATCAGCTCGGTCAGACGCGCACCACGGTTCAGCAGCTGCTGAGTTGCGGCGTCGAGGTCCGAACCAAACTGCGCAAAGGCCGCCATTTCGCGGTACTGCGCCAGTTCCAGTTTAACCGGACCAGCAACCGATTTCATCGCATCGGTCTGAGCCGAAGAGCCCACACGCGAAACCGACAGACCGGTGTTCACAGCAGGACGGATACCTTGGTAGAACAGTTCGGTTTCCAGGAAGATCTGACCGTCGGTGATCGAAATCACGTTGGTCGGAATAAACGCCGAAACGTCACCACCCTGAGTTTCGATAACCGGCAGAGCCGTCAGCGAGCCTGCACCGAAGTCTTCGTTCAGCTTCGCCGAACGCTCCAGCAGACGCGAGTGGAGGTAGAAAACGTCGCCAGGATAGGCTTCACGTCCGGGCGGACGACGCAGCAGCAGCGACATCTGGCGATAAGACACAGCCTGTTTCGACAGGTCATCATAGATGATCAGCGCGTGGCGGCCGTTGTCACGGAAGTATTCAGCCATCGCGGTTGCGGCGTAAGGTGCCAGGAACTGCATCGGTGCCGGGTCGGACGCAGTTGCAGCCACAACGATCGAGTAATCGATCGCGCCGGACTCTTCCAGCTTCTTCACCAGCTGCGCAACGGTCGAACGCTTCTGACCGATGGCAACATAAACGCAGTACAGTTTCTTCGACTCGTCGTCGCCTGCTGCGTCGTTATAGGTTTTCTGGTTCAGGATCGCGTCCAGAGCAACGGCGGTCTTACCGGTCTGACGGTCACCAATGATCAGTTCCCGCTGGCCACGGCCAATCGGGATCATCGCGTCGACCGATTTCAGGCCGGTTGCCATCGGCTCGTGCACCGATTTACGCGGGATGATGCCGGGGGCCTTGACGTCTGCAACGCCACGCTTGGAGGCGTTGATCGGGCCTTTGCCGTCCAGCGGGTTGCCCAGACCGTCAACAACGCGGCCCAGCAGCTCGTCACCGATCGGAACGTCCACGATCGAGTTGGTGCGCTTAACAGTGTCACCTTCTTTGATGTCACGGTCGGAACCGAAGATAACGACACCGACGTTGTCGCTTTCCAGGTTCAGCGCCATGCCCATGATGCCACCGGGGAATTCGACCATTTCGCCCGCTTGCACGTTGTCCAGGCCGTATACACGGGCAATCCCGTCACCGACGCTCAGCACGCGGCCGATCTCGGCCACTTCGGCTTCCTGACCAAAATTCTTGATCTGGTCCTTCAGGATTGCAGAAATCTCTGCAGCTTGGATTCCCATTTATCCGACCTCTTTCATTGCATTCTGTAGGGAGTTGAGCTTCGAACGGATCGAGCTATCGATCATTTTCGAGCCCACTTTAACGACAAGACCGCCGATGAGGCTTTCATCAACGGTCGCATTTATTGTCACGGTCTTGCCCACACGCTCGGACAGCGTCTTGGACAGTTTATCCAGTTGTGTCTTGGTCAGCGCCTTGGCCGAGGCGACATCGGCGGTCACTTCGCCACGCTCTTCGGCCAGCATGTCGCGCAGAACCTGAACCAGTTGCGGCACCACGAACAGGCGGCGTTTCTGCGCCATCAAACCCAGCGTGTTGCGCAGGATGGCGTTCAGGCCCATCTTGTCTGCAATCGCAGTGATTGCGCCTTCCTGCTCGGCGCGGGACACCAGCGGCGAGGCGATCAGGTCGCGCAGTTCGGCGCTGTCGCCCAGTGCGGATGCCAGATCATTGATGCCGGATTCCAGACCTGCGAGGTCATTGTTCTCTTTTGCGATCTCGAAGATCGCGGTGGCATAGCGCTCGGCGATGCCTGTGGAGATCGAAGCTGGTTCGGACACGTCCACCCTTTCGATATTTGAGGCCCCGAATTTGCTGGAGTGGCTACCCCGGGGGCGTGAAGAAACCCCGTCCTTTTAGGGCGGGGATCAAAATCACCGGGGATGTAGCAGAGGTGTTCCAACCAAGCAATATACTATAGCGGTAACAGATTTATCCACAAAATGTTAAATTTCAGACACTTATCGTAAGTGCGACCGTTTGGACCCCCTCACCCGGTTGAAAAATGTTACGAATATGCAGGTTTTTGCGATTCCTGTGACTTTTTTTCCGCAATATTGGCGGTCACACAGGCTTGCCGATTGTCACGCAGGCTTCAACAAACCGTCCAGCGCTTTGATCGGGCGCTTGACCGAGTCCTTGGTCACAGTTCCACTGGGCGGACGTATGAGTTTGCTGGCTTCGACCATCAACACCCCCCCGGCCATGACCGTCGGCAGGCGCTGCCCGGTTTTTTCGATCAGGCTTCCGGATTTCAGCCAGAACCGCCGGAAAGAGGGCGGCAGGTAGAGCGCCGAACAATGGTTTTCAGGCACGAAGTGATGCGCCCTTAATTGATTCTCAAGCTGCGTCGCAGAATAAGGCCGCCCGAAACCAAAAGGCGTCTTGTCGGTCCGCGACCAAAGCCCGGCCCGGTTCGGCACCACAAACAAGACCCGCCCACCCGGGCCCAGCACACGCCAGCATTCCTCCAGCAAGCGGCTGGGCCGGTTTGAAGTTTCAAGCCCATGCATCACCACCAGCTTGTCCACATGGCCGGTCTCAATGGGCCATCTCGTCTCTTCCGTCAGAACCGAGACATTGGGCATCCCAGCAGGCCAGGGCATCACCCCTTGCGGTCCCGGCATCAACCCGATCACCCGACGCGCGTCCGCCAGGTAGGGGCGCAACAAGGGGACCGCAAAACCAAACCCGACCACGGTCTGACCCTTGGCTTCGGGCCACAGCTCCAGCAACCGGCCACGGATGGCCGCCTGTGCCGCACGGCCCAGCGTGCTGCGATAATAAAAATTCCTCAGATCCTGCACATCAAGATGCATTGCGGACACCCGGTCAATCGGCTTAGCTGGGCGCAGTCTAGCAATGAAAGGGCAAAAGGCCATGCCTCTTGAGATCGTTACCGTCCCCTGCCTCAGCGACAATTACGCCTTTCTCGCCCATGACCCGGCCAGCGGCGAGACCGCACTGGTCGACGCGCCCGAGGCCGCTCCGGTTCTGGCCGAGCTGAATGCGCGCGGCTGGCGGCTGAGTCACGTTCTGCTGACGCATCATCATTGGGATCATGTGGACGGCCTACCCGGAATTCTGGAAGCGCAGCCCGCACGGGTGATCGGGGCCAAAGCCGACGAATACCGCCTGCCGAAACTCGATCAGGCGGTGGTTGAGGGCGACACGTTCTATATAGGCGGCGAACCGGTCGAGGTTCTGGATGTTTCGGGCCACACTGTGGGACATATCGCATTCTACATGCCACAAAGCGGTGTCGTATTCACCGCAGACAGCCTGATGGCGCTGGGATGCGGGCGGCTGTTCGAGGGGGAGCCTGCGCAAATGTGGGCCTCTCTCAGCAAGCTGGCTGCCCTGCCCGACGAAACAATCGTGTGTTCCGGCCACGAATATACCCAATCAAACGCCAAATTCGCCCTGACAATCGATCCCGACAACGCCGCCCTGCAGGATCGCGTTGCCGATATCAACCGCGCCCGCGCCGCCGGAGAGCCCACCGTGCCGTCGCTTCTGGCACTGGAAAAGGCCACAAATCCGTTTCTGAGGGCCGCAGACCCGGCGATTCAGGCGCATCTGGGCATGGAAAATTCTGACCCGGCGTCAGTTTTTGCTGAAATTCGTGCCCGAAAAGACCGCTTTTAGGGCGTTTCAACCCCTCTTCACGGCCACGGTCACAGGAAATGTGACTGTCAAGAGCAAGAAAACCCTTGAAGCCGGGGCACGATCAACCAAACTCTAATAGTATGAGGACATGGTTGGGATGGGGATCCTGCCGATACTCGACCCCCCTTCCGGCCCAATATAGAGGAGCACCCGCGTGCCTTCATTCTCGAGCACACTGGAACAAGCCATCCACGCGGCCCTTGCGGCGGCGAATGAACGGCGACATGAATTTGCAACGCTGGAGCATCTGCTGCTGGCGCTGCTGGAAGAGCCCGATGCGGTGCGCGTGATGAAAGCGTGCAGCGTCGATCTTGACGAGCTGCGCAGCACCTTGGTCGAATTCATCGACGAAGACCTGTCAAACCTCGTCACCGATATCGACGGGTCCGAAGCCGTACCCACCGCCGCCTTCCAGCGTGTCATCCAGCGCGCCGCGATCCACGTCCAAAGCTCGGGCCGGACCGAGGTCACCGGGGCCAATGTGCTGGTCGCTATCTTCGCCGAACGCGAAAGCAACGCGGCCTATTTCCTGCAGGAACAGGATATGACGCGCTATGACGCGGTGAACTTCATCGCCCATGGCGTCGCCAAAGATCCGGCCTATGGTGAAAATCGCCCGGTAACCGGCGCGGATGAGTCCGAAGATGAGGTGCAGGCAGCCCCGGGCGAAGCGGATCAGAAAGAAAGCGCACTGGGCAAGTATTGCATCGACCTGAACGCCAAATCGCGCGCAGGTGACGTCGATCCGCTGATCGGTCGCTCGGATGAAGTGGAACGCTGCATTCAGGTGCTCTGCCGCCGTCGCAAGAACAACCCGCTGCTGGTGGGTGACCCGGGTGTTGGCAAAACCGCCATTGCCGAAGGTCTGGCGCACAAAATCATCGCCGGAGAAGCGCCAGATGTTCTGTCCGAAACCACGATCTATTCGCTGGACATGGGCGCACTGCTTGCCGGTACCCGCTATCGCGGCGATTTTGAGGAACGTCTGAAGGCGGTTGTGGCCGAGCTGGAAGAACACCCCGATGCAGTCTTGTTCATTGACGAGATTCACACCGTGATCGGCGCCGGGGCCACCTCGGGCGGCGCTATGGATGCGTCGAACCTTCTGAAACCTGCCCTGCAGGGTGGCAAGCTGCGCACCATGGGATCGACCACGTACAAAGAATTCCGTCAGCATTTCGAAAAGGACCGCGCGCTGAGCCGCCGGTTCCAGAAGATCGACGTGAACGAGCCCTCGGTCGAGGACAGCGTGAAAATCCTGCGCGGCCTCAAGCCCTATTTTGAAGAGCATCATGCGATCAAATACACTGCGGACGCCATCAAGACCGCCGTGGAATTGTCGGCCCGCTATATAAACGACCGCAAGCTGCCCGACAAAGCCATCGACGTGATCGACGAGGCCGGAGCGGCGCAGCATCTGCTGGCCGAAAGCAAACGCCGCAAGACCATTGGCGTCAAAGAGATCGAGGCCGTCGTCGCCAAAATCGCGCGCATTCCGCCCAAGAACGTCACCAAAGACGATGCCGAGGTGTTGAAAGATCTTGAAACCTCGCTGAAACGGGTTGTGTTCGGTCAGGACGAAGCTATCGAAGCGCTGTCGAGCGCAATCAAACTGGCCCGCGCCGGATTGCGTGAACCCGAAAAGCCCATTGGTAACTATCTGTTCGCCGGCCCGACCGGTGTGGGCAAAACCGAGGTGGCGAAACAGCTGGCCGATACGCTGGGTGTAGAACTGCTGCGCTTCGACATGTCGGAATACATGGAGAAACATGCGGTTTCCCGTCTGATCGGTGCGCCTCCGGGATATGTCGGGTTCGATCAGGGCGGTTTGCTGACCGATGGTGTCGACCAGCATCCACATTGCGTGCTGCTGCTGGACGAGATCGAAAAGGCGCATCCGGACGTGTTCAACATCCTTCTGCAGGTGATGGACCATGGTGAGCTGACCGATCACAACGGCCGCACGGTGAATTTCCGCAACGTGGTGCTGATCATGACCTCGAATGCTGGTGCTGCCGAACAGGCGAAGTCGGCTATTGGTTTCGGCCGCGATCGTCGTGAAGGTGAGGACACCGCCGCCATTGAGCGCATGTTCACGCCGGAATTCCGCAACCGTCTGGACGCCGTGATTTCCTTCGCGCCGCTTCCGAAAGAGGTCATCCTGCAGGTGGTCGAGAAATTCGTCCTGCAGTTGGAGGCGCAATTGCTGGATCGCAATGTGACCATCGATCTGACGCCCAAAGCCGCCGAGTGGCTGGCGGACAAGGGTTATGACGACAAGATGGGCGCGCGTCCGCTGGGCCGTGTGATCCAGGAGCACATCAAGAAACCGCTGGCCGAAGAGCTTCTGTTCGGCAAACTGGCCAAAGGCGGCGTGGTCCGCGTCTCGGTCAAGAAAGGTGAGCTGGATCTGGAAATCCTCGGCCCCGATCAGCCGCGCATTCCGGGAGATAAGCCGCCGTTGCTGACTGCGGACTGATATCGACAGCTCAGAGACAAACAGCGCCCGCCCTTTCGGCGGGCGTTTTCATTTACCGTTCGGTCAGCTTCAACTCGATCCGACGGTTCTGCGCGCGCGCCTCAGACGTGTCGGCGGGATTGACCGGCTGGAATTCGCCAAACCCGTTGGCCGCCAGACGGTTGGGCGGAATGCCCAGCGCTTCGACCATGAACCGCACCACAGACAACGCGCGGCCCTGGCTGAGCTCCCAGTTATCGCGATACCGTCCGCTACCCGCCAGCGGCACGTTGTCGGTGTGTCCGTCGACGCGGATGACCCAATTCAGACCCTCGGGGATTTCAGCCGCCACAGTCCGAAGAATCTCGGCCACCTTGGCGACTTCCTGACGGCCCTCTGCGGACAAAACGGCAGAGCCCGTATCAAACAGCACCTCGGACGAGAACACAAAACGGTCGCCTTCAATGCGCACGCCTTCCTGATCGCCCAGCACATCGCGCAGCCGTCCGAAGAACTCAGACCGGTAGCGTTGCAGATCTTCCGCCTGTGCCGTCAGCTCCTGATTTTGCCCAGCCAGTCTTTCCGCCTCGGCCTCAAGCCTGATCCGCTCTGCCTCTTCCAGCAACCGGCGGCGACGCTCTTCCGAGGCCGCACGGGCGAGGGCTGCGTTCAGGTCCTGACCCAGCGTCTGGATCTGGATCTCAGCGGCGGCATTCCGCTCTTCATAATCATCCAGCAGCGCCTGCAACGAGCCCAACTGACTGCGCAAGGCCGACATTTGCTGGTTCAAAAGTGCAGTCTGGCGCTGCGCATCGGTCGAGATTTCCTTTTCCGACGCAAGCGCCCCTTGCGCCACCGCCAGCAATGCCGCGCGTTCATCTGCCAGCGATCTCTGCTCATCCGCCTGCGCTTGGGCCTGCGTTTGCGCGTCCAAAGCCGCCTGCAGTTGGGCCTTCAACTCGTCCGGGTTCAGCTCGCCAAATTGGCGCTCAAGTTCGGTTCGCGCTGCCTGGGCTGCGGCCAGCAGGGTCAGAGTTTCCTCGGCTTCCTTGCGTTGCGCCTCCAGCGCCAGTGTCATCGCGGTCAGTTCGGCATCTGCATCCTGCAGGCGGTTGCGCAGGGTTTCGGCGGCGGCGGCTTCGGCCAGACGCGCCGCCTCTTCATCTGTCAATTGCTGCGTAAGATCGGCGATCTGACCTGCCTGCGCCGCTTCGCTGGCTTCCAGTTCGGCCACCAGCGCCTCGAGCGCTTCGCGGCGCGCGGCAGCCAGACGCGCGGCTTCGGTTTGGACGTCGATCTCGCTGCGGCTTTGGGCAAGGGCGAGGTTCAGGGCTTCCTGCTCGCTCAGCAACTCATCGCGCTGCTGCAATAACGCATCCTGCTGGTCCACCAAGTCGGCTATGTCGGCCCGCGCCCGTTCCTGATCTGCCAGCAGCGCGGCAACCTGTGCCTCAAAGCTCGTGATCTGGGATTGAGCCTCGGACAGTTCGTCCTCGACCTGCCCGAGCGTTGTGTTCAAGGTACCCAAACGTGCCTGCAGACGGCTGTTTTCGCGCTCTTCCAATCCCAGCGCCCCAGCCAGCGCCGCGACCTCGTCCGACAGCGCGGTCAGTTCATCCTCTTGCCCCGAGATGGTTTCGCGCAGCACGAACTGGACGATCATGAAGATGGTCAGCACAAATGTCAGAACCATCAAAAGCCCCGTCATGGCATCGACGAAGCCGGGCCAGACCGAGCCCGAAAATCGATGACCGGTGCGACGCGACAGGGCCATCTTCTATTCCCCGTCCGAAGGCGTGCGCACAGCGCCGCGCGGCAATGTCAGCGCCTTGACCAGCAGTTCGAAATCCTTGCGCAGTTCATTCATGCTGTCCTGCCGACCGGCTGAAATCTCTTCAAGAATGCGCAGCAGTTGCACATCCATCGACCGCAGGCGCATGCGGCTTTCGGCATCGATCCCTTCGCCCGAGCCATGTTCGCGCATGTGATCCAGCAGTGCATCCTGCCCAAGTGCCACACGCTCCAAAGCTGCGGTCACCCCCTCGGACTGCGCCTGACGCTGGTTCATATCGCTGATCGCGTCGACCAGATGCCCCAGCTTTGCCGAAACCTGTGTCCGGTCCTCGTCCTGTGCCGCGAACAGATCCTGCAGCGCATCCATCTGTTCCGACATGGCATCGAGCACCGGTGTCAGCACCGCCAGTTCCGCGCCACCCTCGTCCCCTGCCGTAAACCCGACGCGGGTGATCGAGGACAACCATTCCTCTAACTCACGATAAAACCGGTTCTGGCCGTGGCCCGCGAACAGTTCCAGCAAACCGACGATCAGCGATCCGGCAAGCCCCAGCAGAGATGAACCGAAGGCAACGCCCATCCCCTGTAGTTGCGATTCCAGCCCCGTCATCAGGCGATTGAAGACGGCCAGACCTTCCTCACCTTCCTGCGGGTTCAGGCTGCGGATCGTATCGACGATGGCAGGCACGGTTGTCGCCAGACCAAAGAACGTGCCCAAAAGGCCCAGATAGATCAGGACGTTGGTGATATAGCGCGTGATCTCGCGCTCTTCCTCGACCCGCTCGGCCACAGAATCGAGAATCGACCGGGTGGAGCTGGAACTGATCTGTGATCGCGCGCCCCGCGCGCGAAGCAGCGAGGCCAGGGGCGCCAGCAATTGTGGCGGGCGCACGTCATCACGTTCGACCCCACCGACAAAGGCCTCGATCCAGCGTACCGAGCCGATCAGCTGAGTCACCTGCAGGAAACAGGCGGCCACGCCGATGACAAAGACCAGAAGGATGAAACCGTTCAGATACAGGTTGGCCTGAATGACCGGCAGCACGTAAGGCAGCGCCGCGAACACGCCAAGGCCCGACAGCCCGATTGCGATCAGCATCATAAGGATTTGGCGGATTGGTTGCGAGAAATGAGGTCTCACGCCCTGTTGTGCCTGCGCCATGCGCGTGGCTCCCGGTATTGTCTGCTCTGGGCTGAACCTATCGAAGTTCCGGGCGCGACGCCAAGGGTTTATGCGCGGATTGTGCGCACCCGTTGCGACAACCACTCAAGGTCGGGGTCGTGCAGCCCGATCTCAGTCAGGTGCGCGGCGGTGTTGTACAGGTATTCGTCGTTCGGGCCGCGCCCGCCCACGGCATGGGCGATGATCTGGGCCTGCTCCTCAAGCGGCAGCCCACCGCAATACTGCACGTGATGCGCATCGATGACATAGGTCACGGCGTTGACGACCTCACCGCTATGCAGATGCACGTCCAGCATCCTTTCCAGATAGGCGGATGAAATCAGCTCGCGCTCGCGCAGCTCTGCCAAGGTGCGTTCTTCGTGCCCGGCTTCGACGGCCAGCGCCAGACCCGAGCAGTTCGCATCCGGCTGCTCATCCAGCGCCAGCACCAGACCCGGATCCTCTTCGGTGCCGCGGTGGTGAATCGATCGCATGCAGAAGGACCGGGCATAGCCATGCAACGTGGCATGTTCGCTGCGGGCCACCGGAAAGCCGGGGTTCCACAGAAGTGATCCATATCCGAAAACCCACATCGTCATTGCTCTGGTCCTTGCCCGTTTGGCCCTATAAACATCAAATCCGAGGCAGGAAAAAGGGCCAATCATCATGCGTCGTCTGATACGCGTTCTTGTTTTCGTGGCCCTGGTGTGGAGTGCCTATTGGTATGTCGCGGGTTACGGGCTGCGCAATGCCATCACCGGCTGGTTCGACCATCAGCAGGAACGCGGCTGGCAGGCTGATTTCTCGGATGTTGCAACAGCGGGCTATCCATTGCGACACATGACCCGCCTGAACAACCCAGCCCTCGCCGATCCGGTGAATGGCACAGCCTGGAGTGCGGACTGGATCGAGTTTGACAGCCCCGCCATCTGGCCGGGTCGTCAGGTGTTGCGCTTTGCCAGCACGCCGCAGCGTCTGTCCTATTTCGATCAGACCACGACCGTTCAGGCCGAAGGTCTTCAGGCCGAACTGTACCTGCAACCCGGCGTCGCGCTGGTACTCGAGAGGATGGCATTGGCCGCCGGGCGCTGGCTGCTGTCGGATGAACAGGCCCCTCAGGCCGGCGGGCAAAGCCTGAGCCTGATCATGGCGCAAACGGGCGCGCCGGAAAGCTACAACATATCGGCGAAGGTCGACGGCTTTACACCGGGCGAAGAGTTGCGGCGCCTGATGCGGTCGGCCTCGTCTCTGCCGCAATCCTTCGAGACGCTGGAACTCGACACGTTCATCACATTCGACAAGCCCTGGGATCGCAGCGCATTGGAGGAACGACGCCCTCAGCCCGTGGCGATTGACCTGAGGTTGGCCGAGATCAAATGGGGCGAACTGCGCCTGTTCGCCACCGGAGAGCTGGATGTCGACGCTCAGGGCATTCCGACCGGCGAAATCGCGGTCAAGGCCGAGAATTGGCGGGATATGGTCGCGATGGCCAACGCCGCGGGTGCCCTGCCCGATCAGGCGGTTGATCCGGTGACGCGGGCGCTGGGGTTCATGGCGGGCCTTGGTGGCAATCCCAACGCGCTGGATATGCAGCTGAATTTCCGCGATGGATTTGTGGCTCTGGGGCCATTGCCTCTGGGTCCTGCCCCGCGACTGATCCTGCGTTAACGGCAGTAAGGGCCGCTACGATAACGCGCCGTGTCCAGATGGAAGTGGTCGCGGTGATATCGGTCCGAGTTCGGCCCCAACACCGTTCCGAACGGCCCACAGGCCCCGCGCCAGACTTTGATCAGTTGTTTCTGCGACGGGTTCTTGCGCCACCCGTTCAGCACGGTCACCACCTCACCATCCGCCATTCGGAACCCTGAGATATCGATGGCCCGCCCCTTGCCATGTTCGGAAATCCGCCCGCCTTTTTGGTTGTTTCGGGTCCGGCAGGCGTAATGTGCGGCGACCTGTAGCTCAACCACCGGCCCGCGACGTTTGAAGGTGGGCTTGACGGTTTTGTCGACCCATTTGTTCAACGCCTGCGCCGTGCCGCAATCCATGGTCGACGGGCGGCTGAGCTTTACCCCGGCGACCGAAGTAATTTGCACCGCATCCTTGATCCCGCAGGCCTTGATCTTGCCGTTCACACGGCCCACCGGCTTACCCTGAATTTCAATATCCCCACAAACCGACGATTTGCGCAGCTTGCGTTTCTTCAGGAATACTTGCTGCTCTAACTCCTTGGGTCGCACATAAGGCCGGATCGAGTCTTCGGGCCCCAGCAGCGGCAACTCTGCCGGGCGCGCCGCCGCCGCCATCACCTGTGGCGAATTCGGTCGCAGCACCGGGCGTATCTTTGCATGCGCGATGATGGGAGCCGCAGACGCAAGCGTCGGACGGGTGATCGGGACCAGAGAGGTTTCGGGCGCTGCAGCCTGTGCCTGCGTCGCCAGCAATGCGGCGAGACTTATCCACAAACCTCCCCGCAACCCTCTCATGTCGATGCTTTCCCTCGTCCGAAATCCGGCGCGTCCGTGTCCTGCCCGGCATCAATGATGCCACGCCGGATTGCGCGAGTGCGGGTAAAATAGTCGAACAGCTGCTCTCCGTCACCCGTTCGGATCGCCCGTTGCAGTGCAAAGAGTTCCTCGGTAAAGCGTCCCAGAATTTCCAGCGTCGCATCCTTGTTGGTCAGGAAGACATCACGCCACATCGTCGGATCCGATGCTGCGATGCGGGTAAAATCCCGAAAACCGGCAGCCGAATATTTGATGACCTCACTATCCGTCACCCGCCGCAGATCATCAGCCACGCCAACCATGGTGTAAGCAATCAGATGCGGCGCATGCGAGGTCACCGCCAATACCAGATCGTGGTGATCGGCATCCATTTCGTCGACATTCGATCCCATCCCTTCCCACAGCGCCCGCAAGCGAGCGATCGCGTCCGGGTCCGTTCCTTCGACCGGGACCAGCAAGGACCAGCGATTGTCGAACAGCTCGGCAAAGCCGGATTCCGGCCCGGAATGCTCCGTCCCGGCCAGCGGGTGGGCAGGAATGAAATGCACATCTTCCGGAATATGAGGCGAGACAGCCTCGATCACGTGACGTTTCACCGAGCCGACATCCGAGACGGTCGCCCCCGGCTTCAGAAGCGGTCCGATCTGCGCCGCAACCGCGCCCATTGCACCGACCGGGATGCACAGCACAACCAGATCAGCCCCATCAACGGCCTCTTCAACCGTGTCACAGACGCGGTCGCACAGCCCGATCTGCCGAGCCGTCTCGCGGGTCGCGTCTGAACGGGCATAGCCGGTCACCTCGCCCGCCAACCCTGCGCGCTTCATGGCCCAGAACATGGATGAGGCGATCAGGCCCAGCCCGATCAGCGCCACTCGGTCGTATATCTGGCTCATGCAGCGCCCCCTTTGAATGCGGTGATAGCTGCAACCACTCGGCGGCAGGCCACTTCATCGCCCACGGTAATCCGCAGCGCGTTTGGCAGGTTGTATCCCGCAACACGCCGCACGATCAAACCCTGAGTTTTCAGGTAATCATCGCAGGCTTCGGCCTCGGCCCGATCCGTGAACCGGGCGAGGATGAAATTGGTGCAGGACGGGTCAGAGGCTACGCCAATTTTTGCCAACTCATCGGACAGCCAGACCCGCAGACGGGCGTTTTCTGACTGGCAAAAGCGCAAATATTCCACGTCATGCACCGCAGCCTCGGCCGCAGCCAAAGCAGTCAGCGACAGGTTAAAGGGCTGGCGCACCCGGTTCAGCACATCAATGATGTCTTTGGCGGCATAGCCCCAGCCCACACGCATTCCACCCAGCCCGTAGACCTTCGAGAAGGTCCGGGTCATGATCACATTCTCAAAGCGATCAACCAAAGCCGCCCCGCCGTCGAACCCGTCGACAAATTCGGCATAGGCCCCATCCAGCACCATCAGACAGTTGCCAGGCAGCCCCTCGGTCAGACGTTCCAACTCGACCTCGGGGATCATGGTCGACGTCGGATTGCCCGGGTTGGTCACGAACACGATCCGGGTCATGTCGGTTACGGCGGCAAGGATGTTATCGACATCCACATACCGATCACGCTCGGCCACCATCACGGGCGTTGCCCCGGCCATCCGCGCGATGATCGGGTACATCGAGAATCCGTGCTCGGTATAGATCACCTCATCCCCCGGCCCGGTATAGGCCTGTGCAACGAATTGCAGCACCTCGTCGCTGCCGACACCGCAAATGATCCGATCAGCGTCCAGCCCATGCCGCTGAGAAATCGCTGCGCGCAGGCTGGCATGATCGGTGCTGGGATAACGATGCAGGGTTGCGGCACTGTCGCGCACTGCCTCAATCGCCTTGGGGCTGGGTCCAAACGGGTTCTCGTTAGAACTCAGCTTGATGACCTCGGCCACCCCCGGCACATGGGACTGACCGCCCTGATACAGCGCGATGTCCATAATGCCGGGTTGTGGGATGAGTTTGGTCATGAGGGGCTCCGTTACTTGCGCCCCTCATACCTGTCTCAACGGTTTGAGAAAAGTGGCAATTCCCTCAGGCCGCCTTGAAGCGGGCCGTCGCCGGATCAGCGTCGTAGAACGGCACATAATCTTCGGTCCGACGCGACAACTCATTGACGCTGTCGATGATGAACTGAACCGTCTCTTCGCTCATCAGATACGAGAAGTTCAGGCGCACCCAGCCGGGTTTCTTCATCTCTTCCCCCGCCGACAAAGCCGCATGCAACTGGTCCGAGGTTTCCCGGTCGATGCCCAGCAAACGGTGCGCATAAGGCCCCGCGCAAGCGCAGCCGCCCCGCGCCTGTATCCCGTAGATATCGCTGAGCATCCGCGTGAACAGTTGCTGATGCACCGGCTTCCCGGCGCGGTCCCGCACAAGGAACGAGAAGATCGGCAGACGATGCGTGTTCTCCGTTCCCAGCAAGGTCAGATGCGGATTGTCCGACCACCCCTCAAGCGCCATCCGGTTGTACAGCGCCTCACGACGCGTGATCTCGTCGGTTCCGACCGCATCCTTGACCATGAACGCCAGCGCTGCGCGGATATCGCCGATGACATTGGGTGTTCCGGCCTCTTCCCGCGTCGCAAGGTCCACGCTGTAATCATGCCGCCAGGGCGAGACAAAACTGACAGTTCCCCCACCCGGCCAGCTTGGGCATGAACGCTGAACCGCTGCCTGATTGACCACCAGCACGCCAGAGGCCCCCGGCCCACCCGGAAACTTGTGCGGAGAGACCACGATCGCATCCTTGCGCGCATCCTCCGGCCCCATATCCATTGGCAGGTATGGACCACCCCCCGCATAATCCCAAACGGCCAGCGCCCCATGTGCTTTCAACAGCCGGGTCACCGGATCAGGATCGGTGATGATACCAGTGACGTTGGACGCCGCCGAGAAAGATCCGATCACCAGATCGGCGCAGGCATGTTTCAGCAACGCGGCTTCCAGCGCTTGCATGTCCGGCCCGCCTTCGGCGGCTTCGGGAATTTCAATCACCTCCGCCTTGCTCTCACGCCACGGCAAGATGTTCGAATGATGTTCATACGGACCGATCAGCACAACCGGTTGATCAGCCTCTTGCACTCCCATCAGGCTGACCAACCGGTTGAGACCCGCAGTGGCGCCAGACCCGGTGAAGATCACCGCATCCTCTTCCCCGGCGCCAACGATGCGGGCGATCTCGGCCCGCGCCTCGCGGCGTAGACGGGTCATGTATGAACCGCAATAGGAGGCTTCGGTGTGGCTGTTGGCATAAAACGGCAACACATGTGCAGCCACAAAATCCTCAACCTGCCGCAACGCGCGACCCGAGGCAACGTAATCCGCATATACAAGCGGCACCTCCTGATGCAGACCCGGGATGAGTACCCCCTCACCAATCAGCCCGTCGCGCAGAGCGTTCCCGTGAGCGGCAGATTGAATCTCTGTGCGAAAGATGGACAAGGTCATTGCATAAGCTCCGTATTGCTACATCCAATGTGATTGAGCGGTGATGCAAAAACTTCCCCTATTTTTGCCTTTGAGAGCCAATATTTGTGTCATATGATTACATATGACCAATAATTTAGATCAAATTGACACAAACATCCTGAAAGAGCTTCAAAAGGATGCCACCTTGTCCCAACGAGAGCTGGCAGATCGGGTCGGCCAGTCCCAGAATGCCTGCTGGCGTCGCCTGAAAGCGTTGAACGAAAACGGCGTCCTACAGGGCTCCACCGCGCGGATCGCACGAGAGAAACTGGGCCTGAACCTCGTGGTCTTCGTCATGCTGCGCACCCGCCATCACTCGGCCGAATGGTTGCAAGCCTTTCGCCGCCACGTGCTGACCATACCGGAAGTGGTGGATTTTCATCGGATCGGCGGCGACTACGACTATCAGCTCAAAGTCGTCACGCAGGACATGGCCTCATATGACAAGGTCTACCAGCGACTGATCGAAAAGGTCGAACTGGACAGCGTTACATCATATTTCGCAATGGAAGCGATCGCCGAAAGCCGCCCCCTGCCTATCTGATCCGGTTCTTCATCTGGCCAAAAATATCTCGGGGGTGTCGCGCAGCGACGGGGGCAGAGCCCCCCCAAACAAACAAAAAAAGACCGCGCTGAAAGCGCGGCCTTTGAATTCATCAGATCGGCGAAGATTAGTTCTTCGCGTAGAATTCGACGACCAGGTTCGGTTCCATGACAACCGGGTACGGCACATCGCCCAGACCCGGTGCGCGCACGAAGGTCGCGGTCATTTTCGAGTGGTCGGCGTCGATGTAATCAGGCACATCACGCTCGGCCAGCGCGACAGCTTCCAGAACAACAGCCAGTTGCTTGGACTTGTCACGCACTTCGATCACGTCGCCTTCTTTGACGCGGTAGCTGGGGATGTTCACCCGCTTGCCGTTCACCTTGACGTGGCCGTGGTTCACGAACTGACGTGCGGCAAATACAGTTGCAACAAACTTGGCGCGATAGACGACAGCGTCCAGGCGACGTTCCAACAGACCGATCAGGTTTTCACCGGTGTCACCGTTCACACGCACAGCTTCTGCGTAGATGCGGCGGAACTGCTTTTCGGTCAGGTCGCCATAGTAGCCTTTCAGCTTCTGCTTGGCGCGCAACTGCAGACCGAAGTCCGACAGTTTACCCTTGCGGCGCTGACCGTGCTGGCCGGGGCCGTATTCGCGGCGGTTGACCGGGGATTTCGGACGACCCCAGATGTTTTCGCCCATCCGGCGGTCGATTTTGTACTTGGCAGACGTGCGTTTGGTCACGGCTGATCTCCTTCGTTTTGGTCGAGGCCCTGCGGGCCACTATGAAGGGCGTTGTCCTCTTGGGGTCTCCCCCATGACAGGCATCCCCTTGCGGGGGCCACCAACACCAATGAAGCCGCGCTTATATCTGCAGCATCGGCAGAGTCAACACGTCCCGGCGACCTAAAGGCGCAAATTCCGGCTTAGTCAAAATCAGGGTTATTCTGCCGCGAAGGCCGCCACGTTGGGCATAGCGCTCCGTGCGGATGGCGGCATCGACGGAAAGGCGACAACCGCGCCATCACCGGCCTGACTGATCGATGCAGGCTCAACCTGATCGGCGGCGGCGCTGATCCAGAACTCCTGTCCCGGTTCCGGGCATCCGTTCTCGAAGACCAAAACAGGGGCGACCTCACCAACGATCATCACCAGCCTGGCCTCGAAAGTCTGGGCCCCGTTGGACAGTTCAATCCTGTCGCTCTCCAAACCGGTCTGACCAGCGCTGTCCTGCGACCATGCCAACAGCTCGGCAACAACGTTGGTTGCTACCGTCCGCTCAGCCATCTCGACAAGCGCTTCAGTCAATTGAAGTGCGCGTCCACGCCAGGACCACGCTGACCCAACAGACAACAGGTCAAGAGGCGCCGCCTCCAGACCGTCAACTTCCGTCTGAGTCCAAGATATAGCTATTCGACCGCTGTCACCGGCTCTCATCTGCCCGCCCGCACTTTTACTCATCCCACTTATAACGCGACCTGTTTATCAACGTTAAAATGGGCAGAAAAGAGACCGAAATGCAGCATTCACGAAAATGTTGCTTAAGAACAAACTCAGACTGAGACTTGATTCACTCCTGGGCCGCAACTGCACGTCAACGTGCCGCCATCGGCGGCACGTCGCCCTGTTTCCTACCCCAGCAAAGCCTCGATCCGGGCAAGCGTGGCCACATTGACCGCAACCCCCTGTTCAGCGGCCTGCTCGCGGCTGCCGCGACGCCCATCACCGGGCAGATGCGCACCTTCCTGCACCCGGATCGCCGAGACGAGCTGGGATATTCCTTCAGCGAAGTCGCCCGTTCCCGTCGCCTCGGGATCGATCGCGATGAAGAACTGTCCGGTCTTTGGCGGTCCACCCGCCGTTCCCGAGAAGGGCGAGGCATGGATGCCCAGCGTTGCCCCGGTCAGGGCAGCGGCCAAAACCTCGGTCAGCAACGCGACGCCGACGCCTTTATAGCCGCCGGACGGTGCCATCGACCCCTTGAGGCCCACATTCGGATCAGTGGTCGGATTGCCGTCGGCATCCAAAGCCCAGCCCACCGGGATCGGTTTGCCTTCGCGGGCGTGTTTCATGACCTCGCTCTTGGCGATGGTGCTGGCACTTTGGTCGATCAGAAGGGCAGGCTGGCCGTCGTCTCCGGGAACGGCGAGCGAGAACGGGTTGGTCCCCACTACTGGCTTGGCACCACCGGACGGCGCAATCGAGGCAGGTGCGTTGGTGAATCCAAGTCCCACAAGGCCCGCCTGCGCCAGCCGATAGGTGTGATACCCCAGCACGCCGCAATTATAGCTGTTCCGGATTGCCAGCACCGCGACACCCTGCGCGCGCGCCGCAGGAATCAGCGCCTCGAAACCTGCGTCAATCGCCGCATGGGCAAACCCGGTCGCCGCATCGACCGCCACCACGCCGGGGCGCGGTTGAGTCAGCTGCGGTGAGGCCTGCCCGTCCACTTTACCGCACTGAACGTGCTCGGCATAGATCGGGATATAGGCCAACCCATGGCTTGCCACCCCGTCTGCCTCGGTCGCTGCCGTGGCCACCGCCAGCGGGCGTGCGTTTTCGGCGCTGGTGCCCGCGGCAACCAATGCGCGGAAGGACAGATCCTCGATCTCGGCCAGGGTCAGTGTTTTGGTTTCAATCATTGTGGCCTCTTGTCAGTCGTTATCGGAAAGCCCGGCACCGGCGCCCAGCCGCCGCGATTCCTCGGTGGCGGGGGCATAGGTGCGATGGGCGAATTGGTTCAGTATGTCCCAGACCTTCGGATCTGGTGTGGCGCGGTCATGTAACGGACGGGCCGTGCCCGGCGCGGCACCCGTTTGCAGCGTGATTCGGTCGGCACGCTCGGGCGGCGGGCCCGACAGGTTCAGGCGAAAACCATCGGTCGCGGCCGTCACACCGTCAAAATCCAGTTCCACGCATTGACCCAACTGCCGCGCCACATAGCCTGCAAAGGGCAACAGCATGGAGGGGGCTTCGACATTGTGCAGATGCAGTGGTCCGTCCTTCAGCATCGCCGCCCGGTCGGACAGCGCCGCGCCGGTGGCCAGCGGGCACAGCGCCGCTGCCCCCTGCCAGTCCTGCGTGTGCGTCGCGCTGACCGGGGTCGCCTTGGCCAGATCGGCCTGCAGAACCTGCGCCAGCGTCGCACAGCCCGACAGACCCTGCGCGCACAGCCAGCGCGTGGCCTTGGCCGCCTCTTCCGCCAGACCCCAGCCATAGCCTGCGCCCCGTGCGGCGCGTTTGGCGGTGGCTTCGACCTCGTTCAATGCAAAACGGCTCATGATTGCGCCTCCGGATAGACCCACAGATCGGCGGTGTCGGATGTCAGTTCATCCGGATAGGGCGCACCCGCATACATGCAGACCCGCACCCAACGGTCCGAGCGGGGGTCGAAATGCGTGACCCCAAAAAACGACAGCTTGGCGCGCAGCATGTCGATGGGCAGCACCTTGTCGCTGATCGTGTTGTCGTGGATTTCGCCATAGGGTGCAATACGGCTCATCTGGGCGCGGCGCACGCTGTGGCGGTGTTCGGGATGGTGCAACAGGAAATCGGCGACCGAGCTTTCGGCATCGCTGTCCGCCAGCGCCGCGAACAGCGCGGCAGCATCGCGAGCCGGGGCCAGCGGCTGCTCGTACTCGGCAATCGGTTCCTCGAACCGCTCGCCCAGACGCGGCTCCAGCTTTTCTTCGGATACATACCAGGCGCGGGCGCAGTTTTCGCGCGCCGACCAGTCGCGATCCAGCGCCCAGCCAAAACTGGTGCGCAGCAGATCGCGCAGCGCGGCGATGGTCATCGCGCCGTCGATGATGAACGCGTCGGTGTTGCTGTCGGCCATGCAGGTGGCCAGCCCGTCCACCAGATCGCCATAGGGCTCCAACATCAGCGAGGCCAGCATTTCCTGCCCCTCCTCGCTCAGCGCCTGTTGCGACCAGCGCAGCAGGCGGTCCCATGGGTAATCGGCGCGCAAATCAGCGTCGCCCAGATGCGCGCGCAGCGCGGTCAGGTCCCGATTCAGATCGGCCAACTTGTCAATCTGGATCGGATGCTCTGAAGACCAGCGGGCGACGTTTTCCTCGCTGCGGGCCAGCAGAGACAGGAACTGCGCCGCCTCATCTGCGCTGGCGGTTTCAACCGCGCGCACGCGGGCGATGGCCTCTTCCCGGGCCATGATCCAGTTGTTGAACAGCACCGGATGGTTGACGATATAAGGCGCCATGCCCAGACCGGTGGAGTTGCCAATGCCCAGTCGCGCAGCCAAATCCGGGCTCAGCTGTGCGGCAGTGTCACCCCCACGCGCCCGCGCCATGTGGTTGACCAGGTCGCGCACGAACCAGCGGGTCAGATAGACCGACAGCATCTCGGCCTGAAACGGCACCAGCATCTCGGGGCGATCGGCGATCTGTTCCCGATCCGCCGCGCCCAGCTTGCCCGAACCATAAACGGCCGTGGTGCGCATCAGATAACCGACCGCATCGGCCTTGTCGGCGTCGGGCTGACGGCCTGCAGATAACGCCTCGACAAAATGATCCCACAGACGGACCGAGCGGTTGGCCCGGCTAACCGAGATTTCGCTGTCGGTGACACGGCCCGCTTCTTGCAGCGGCACGTTTTGCGACAAGCGTTCGATGTCGGCCTTGGTGGGCACGCCGTCGAACAGGGTAAAGGTGGCATCCCACGCCGTGGCGATCACCCGGTCCGAGCGCATCTCGGGCGGCAGATCATGGGCAAAGGCAACCAGCGAATAGGCTCGTTCCGGCCCTTGCGCCGTGTAAACCGCGTGACCAACCCCGTTTTCATCAATGTCGAAAACCGGGCGCGCAAAGCTCCAGTTCTCTTCAGCCATGCGGCGCGTCAGCACCCGCATGAAACTGAGACGGCATTGATGCAGCGAGCCCAGCCGCGACAGGCGCATCACTGTCGCTGGGTCCCGCCGGGGGATGGTCGTTTGCGCGGTTTTGTCCATATGGTCTATCCTTGGGGGGTGAAGTTTTCGGCGAAGAACCGGTACCAGTTCTTGCCCATGATACCGGCCACTTCGTCGTCGCTGAGGCCGGTCGCGCGTAACCCTGTTTCAATATTGCCAAAATGGCGGTTGTCTTCGAACCACGACGGCATCGGCGGGAAACCGGGGGCCGAGGCCGAGCCTTCGCCATAGTCGATTTCCTTGGTCCAGCGACCCACACGCATCCATTCGACAACGCTGTCGGGTTGATCCTGACACAGGTCGGTGCCGATCCCCAAATGCTGGGCGCCGTATTTGTCAGCCGTGCGGGCAATCATCTCGCAGAAACTTTCCAGCGTGCAGTCGGACTTGTCCTTCAGGTGATGAGGGTAGACCGAAAAGCCGAGCATCCCACCGTTTTGTGTTACCGCACGGATCACGTCGTCGCGCTTGTTGCGCAGCGCGGGTGACCATTCGTGCGGATTGGCGTGAGTGATGGCGATGGGACGCTCGGACAGTTCGGCGGCCTCGATGGTCGACCGGTCCGCCGAATGGCTCATGTCGACAACAAGACCTACACGGTTCATTTCCTTGATCACCTGCTTGCCCATACGGGTGATGCCGGTGTCTTCGGCCTCGTAACAGCCGGTCGCCAGCAGCGACTGGTTGTTATAGGTCAGTTGCATGAAACGGGCACCCAGATCATGCAAAATCTCGACCAGCCCGATATCGTCTTCGATGGGGCTGGGGTTCTGGAACCCGAAGAACACCGCCGTCCGCCCGGTTTCCCGCGCGGTGTCGATGTCGCTGGCCCAGCGGCCTTTCATGATCAGATCCGGATATTGCTCGAACCAGCGGTTCCACTTCTCGAAATTCAGAACCGTTTCGCGGAAATTCTCGTGATACGAGATGGTGACGTGGATCGCGTCCACGCCCCCTTCACGCAGTTGGCGGAATATCTTCTCCGACCAGTTGGCATATTGCAGCCCGTCGATCAGCATCAGACCGGGCCTGCGCTGATATAGGCGGTCTTGACGGTGGTGTAGAATTCCGCCGCCGCCTTGCCCTGTTCACGCGGCCCGTACGAACTGTCGCCGCGACCGCCGAACGGTACGTGATAGTCGGTGCCTGCGGTGGGCAGATTCACGGTCACCACACCGGTGCGCGCATTGCGGCGGAAATGGGTGGCGCGGGCCAGCGATTTGGTCACGATGCCCGAGGTCAGGCCGAAATTGGTGTCGTTGACCACGCTCAGCGCCTCTTCATAGCTGCCAACCTTGATGACGCTGGTCAGAGGCGCGAACATTTCCTCGCGGTTGATGCGCATGTCGTTGGTGGTGTTCAGGAACACGCCCGGCGACATGTAGAAGCCGTCATGCGGCATTTCCAGACGCTGCCCACCACAGGCCAGCTCGGCCCCTTCGGACTTGCCCAGATCGACATAAGCCAGGTTTTCGTTCAACTGCTGCTGGCTGACAACGGGACCCATCTGAGTGCCCTCTTCCAGCGCGTGGCCGACCTTCATCGCCTGCGCGCCTGCAACCAGTTTCTCGACAAAGGCATCGTGGATGCCCGCGTGAACCACCAGCCGCGACGAGGCGGTGCATTTCTGACCGGTGCCGCCAAACGCGCCACCCAGCGCCAGTGTCACCGCCAGATCCAGATCGGCGTCGTCCATCACGGCCAGCGCGTTTTTCGACCCCATCTCCATCTGCACCTTGGTCAAGTTCTGGATCGCCGCCGAAGCGATGCCCTTGCCCACCGGAACCGAACCGGTGAAGGAAATCGCGTTGAGCTTGGGGCTTTCGACCAGACGCTGGCCAATCGAACGGCCCGAGCCCATCACAAGACTGAACAGACCTTTGGGAATGTCCTGACGTTCAATGATCTCGGTCAGAGCCACAGCCGAAGCAGGCGTGATGTTGGCCGGTTTCCACACCACCGCGTTGCCATAGCACAGCGCCGGCGCGATCTTCCACGAGGCGGTCGCGGTCGGGAAGTTCCATGGGCTGATGATGGCGACAACGCCCACGGCTTCGCGGCGCACGTCAATTTCAATGTCAGGGCGGACCGAATCCGCGTTTTCGCCGATCTGACGCAGGCATTCGGCAGCGTAGTAGGTAAAGAACTGACCTGCACGGAACACCTCGCCCTTGCCTTCGGCCAGCGGCTTGCCTTCTTCGCGGGCCAGCAGCGTGCCCAGCTCTTCTGCGCGGGCCATCAGTTCGTTGCCGATGGCGTTCAGCACGGCCTGCTTGCGCTCAAGCCCGTAAGCCGCCCATTCGGCCTGCGCGACGCGCGCCTGATCCAGCGTCGCCTCAAGCTGATCCGCGCTGGCTTGCGCGAACATGCCGACCAGATCGCTCAGGTCCGAAGGGTTACGGTTTTCAATTTCGCTTTCGCCTGCCAGCCATTCGCCGGCGATCAGGTTCAGTTTGGTCACGATGCGCGCCCCATGTCAGAATTTGTCCGCCACAGGATGGATTTTTTAGACAACATCAGTCAAACTCAATTTATTGAAGTTAACTTCAAGAAAACTGAAACGTGACACTCAAGATCGAAATGCTGCGCTGCTTTTGCACGGTTGCCCAAACCGGCAATCTGGTCGAGGCGGCAGACCGACTGGGGCGCACGCAATCGGCCCTGTCGATGACGCTGAAACAGCTCGAGGATCATCTGGGCAAGAAACTCTTTGAAGGTGAGCGCAAGAACCGTTTGTCCCCTTTGGGAGAGCAAGTGTTCGATCTGGCCTTGCAGCAGGTTCGGCAATTCGATCAGACGGTTCAGAATATCGAGGCCGCAGCCCGTGCGGAACAGGGGCTGATCCGCATCGTCTCGGTCCCGTCGGTCGGTGCGCTGATCTTTCCAAGTCTGTTGGAGCATATGAGCAAGCAGTTCCCCGGCGTGCAAATTGATCTGCGGGACACCGACACCCAGCAGGTGCTGGACGCCTTGAGCCGCGATCAGGCCGATATCGGCATCGCCTCGGGGCAGCATGCGCTGAATGGGGTCCGTGCCGTTCCCTTGTTCGCGGATGCGTTTGGCCTTGTGGCGGCCTCGGATCATCCGTTGATCACGCAGGAAACCCCTCCGACCATCGCGGAATTGCATCGGGCACCGTTCATACACAACAGGCTGTGCGACCTGATCCGGACGCCTGATTTCGCACCTGTCTCAGAGGCCGCCGAGGTCACCATCCACAACACCCATTCACTGATCACGATGGTGCGATCCGGCAGGTGGGTCACCGTTCTGCCTCAGACCGCAGCCGAGTTCTTGCCGTTGGAGGTCGCCTTCCGCCCCATCCTGAACCTGCACGACAAGCGGCAGGTCTATCTTTATGTGCGCGAAAGGACCCGGTTCACTTCTCTTACCGAGGCTTGCAGCCGGTTTATCCTGTCACACGGCTTCTCCTGATCGCTGGACGCCGCTGAACACAGTCTCTCGCCCGGCTGTGAGCAGGATTTATTGGGTCGAGCGCCTGCGCGACCACATCTTCCTGTCAGGCCCACATGTGGTGGCAGAGATAGGAGAGATGATGAAACAGCCCATCAACACATATCTGTCCGTGCTTGTTGTTTTACTGGCCGGACAAGCCGCGAGCGCGCAAGGGGTCGCCGTGTTTAACCCATCAGGCAACAAAACCAGTTCTGCCTTTGCCGCTTCGGCAAGCACATCGGTCACCCGCCCTCATACGGATGCTGTCAGCCCCGCGCGGGCAAACCTTCCGATCCTGAAAGTCGGCGGCCACAAGCCCAAGATCAAATTGAAAATATACACGAAACCAAAAGTGAAGAGGCAGTATTATCACCCGGCATACAAGCACTATAAGTACCGCGCGCAAAAGCCACGCCTGAAGCACAGAGGGTATCGCGCACCGTATTACCGCTTTGCCCCCAAACGGTACCGGCGGTATTAACCGCCGCGCAGGCGTTGCATCAGATAGATTTCGCTGCCTTCGGGTATGGGTTCGGTCAAGCCGCTTGCGATGACGCGGCCATCGATGGCGATGGATACGCCCGCGTCTATCGGGGCCTGAAGCTGCGGATGCGCCCGGACCAGTTCGCGCAGCAGTTCTCCGGTGGTTTTGGCCTCAACCTCCACCACCTGCTGGCCCCCGGTCAGTGACCGGAGACCAGACCAGAGGTGGACCTCAACCATTGTCCTTGAGCGCAGCCAGAATGCGCGGCGGAGACATCGGCAGTTGCCGCATCCGAACGCCCGCCGCATGGGACACAGCGTTGGCGATGGCGGCCAATGGCGGCACGATTCCTGTCTCGCCCACACCGCGCACCCCAAACGGGTGGCCGGGGTTGGGCACTTCGACTATCACCGTGTCAATCATCGGCAGATCGCTGGCAACCGGGATGCGGTAGTCGAGGAAGATCGAGTTCTGCAGACGACCGTCGTCGCCATAGATATATTCCTCGTTCAGCGCCCAGCCGATGCCCTGTGCCGCACCGCCCTGATATTGCCCTTCCACATAGGTCGGGTGGATCGCCTTGCCCGCGTCCTGAATGACCGTATAACGGGTAATGCTGGTCTTGCCGGTTTCCGGGTCAACCTCGGCATCGACGATATGGGTGCCGAATGACACGCCCGCACCTTCGGGGGTGGCCTCGAAATGACCCGAGATCGGACCGCCGGTCGCGCCCATGTCAGACGTGATCTCGGCCAAGGGCATCGGGTCGAAATCACCCGCGTTGGGGCCCGAGGGCACGGCGCAGCCGTCTTCCCATTTCACCGCGTCAGTCGGGATACCCCATTTGGCCGCTGCGCGTTCGCACAGTTTCTCGACCGCGTGGCGCGCCGCCTTGATGGTGGCCAGACCAGAGGCATAGGTCACGCGGCTGCCGTGGCTGACGTCGTTATATCCCAGCGAGGCCGTATCGGCGACGGTGACACGGATGTTCTCATACGGGATGCCCAGAACCTCGGCCGCCATCAGCGCCATCGACGCGCGCGAGCCACCGATGTCGGGCGTGCCGACCATCAACTGGGCAGAACCATCCTCGGACAGAGCCAAAGACACGCTGGTCTCACCGCCATGGTTGAACCAGAAGCCGCAGGAAATCCCGCGCCCCTGCCCCGGTTTCAGCGGTGCCGCGTAATGCGGATGCGCCTTGGCAGCCTCAAGCGTTTCGACAAGGCCGATCCGTTCATAGGTCGGGCCATAGCTGGCCTTGGTTCCTTCATGGGCGGCGTTTTTCAGGCGAACATCGATGGGGTCGAGACCCAGTTCTTTGCACAGCTCATCAATCACCGACTCGACCGCAAAAGCCCCCATCGGCGCGCCCGGCGCACGATAGGCGGCCTGTTTCGGACGGTTGGCCAGCACGTCATAGCCCACCTGCCGCACATTGGTCAGGTTATAGGGCGCAAAGGCACACATGGCGGTCATATCACCCGGCGCGCCGGGAAAGGCGCCGCCCTGCAGGCGGAAAACGCCCTCGGCCGCCGTGATGGTGCCGTCCTTCTTCATGCCGATCTTGATATCCATCGACGCGGATGAGGTCGGACCGGTCGCCCGGAACACTTCGGACCGGGTCATCACGATCTTGACCGGCCGGTTGGCCTTGCGGCTCAGCGCCAGCGCGACGGGTTCGATGAACACCGTGGTCTTGCCGCCGAACCCTCCGCCGATTTCCGACGCGGTCACCCGCAGTTGCGAAGTTTCGATGCCCAGCAGCGCGGCGCAGGTTTTCTGCGCGATCCAGTGGCCTTGGGTGGTGCACCACAGCTCACCCTTGCCGTCATTGCCCAGCATCCCCAGACAGGCGTGCGGTTCGATGTAGCCCTGATGTGTGGCCTCGGTGACAAAGCTGTCCTCGATGACCAGATCGGCCTCCGCAAACCCGGCCTCGACATCGCCGTGACCGCTTTCGTGATAGCGCACGACGTTCGGGTGCATCCCTTCGGGCACGGAATAATCCGCAGCGCCTTCGCGGATCACCGGCGCGTCCGGAGCCATCGCCTTGTCCACGTCCGTCACATGGGGCAGCACCTCGTATTCAACCTCGATCAATTTGAGCGCATCGCGCGCCGCCAGGGCGGAGGTCGCCGCAACCGCAGCCACCGCGTGCCCGTCATAAAGCGCCTTTTCACCCGCCATGACGTTTTCCAGCACGTTCCAGAATTCGCCTTCCAGACCGGGAAAGAACGGCACAT
This sequence comes from Ruegeria sp. L12, assembly GCF_056531745.1. NCBI lineage: Bacteria > Pseudomonadati > Pseudomonadota > Alphaproteobacteria > Rhodobacterales > Roseobacteraceae > Ruegeria > Ruegeria sp. L12. Next base: position 61,833 of record NZ_JBQFMH010000003.1, on the reverse strand, counting down.
CGGCAAAATCGGCACGAGTCACCACGGCTTTGACGTCTTTGTGAGCCTCAGCCTTCGACGCATCGATCCTGACGATCCGAGCATGTGCATGGGGTGAGCGCAAGACCGCGCCGTGCAGCATCCCGGGCGCATAGGCGTCCGCACCGAACTTGGCGCGGCCGGTGACCTTGTCCAGACCGTCAGGGCGATCCGGGCGGGTGCCAACGAATGTGAATTCGGATTTGCGATCGTCCAGAGCCATTATGACGCCTCCCGCATCTCAGCCGCCGTATCCATCACGGCGCGAATGATCTTGTCATACCCGGTGCAGCGGCACAGGTTGCCTGCCAGCCAATACCGGGTCTCTTCCTCGGTCGGGTTGGGATTCTTTTCCAGCAGCGACTTGGCCGCCACCAGAATGCCCGGCGTGCAGATACCGCATTGCAGGGCGGCATATTCGATCATCTTTTTCTGCAGCGGATGCAGAACATCCCCGTCAGCGATGCCTTCGACGGTTTCGATCTGCTTGCCCTCGGCCTCAACGCCCAGCATCAGGCAGGAACAGACCAGACGACCATCAACGCTGACCGAACAGGCGCCGCAATCGCCGGTGCCGCAGCCCTCTTTCGCGCCGGTCAGGTTAAGCTTGTCGCGCAGACAGTCCAGCAAGGTTTCGCGCGGGTCGCACAGATATTCGACCGCGTCCCCGTTGACGGTGGTGGATACGTGGAACTTGCTCATGCTTGCTCTCCCTTGGCACGGGCATAGGCGATTTTGGCGGCGCGTTTGGCCAGCACGCCGGCGACCTCAGTGCGGAATTCAATGGTGCCGCGCTTGTCGTCGATCGGATTGCAGGCTGCCGATGCCGCAGCAGCCAGCGCATCCAACGCCGCATCGTCCAGCGTGCTGCCGATGATCGCTTTAGCGCAGTCCTCGACCAACAAAACGGTTGGTGCCACGGCCCCCAGTGAAACGCGGGCCTCGGTGATGGTGTCGCCATCCAGACGCAGGTTCACGCCAACGCCAACCACCGCGATATCCATCTCGGTGCGCGGAATGAAACGCAGATAGGCATCCCCTGCGTTGTCACCGCGCGCGGGTATGTTCACCGCCGAGATCAGTTCACCTTTGGCCAGCGAGGTTTTACCGGGTCCGGTGGGTATATCCTCAACCGCAACTTCTCGCGTGCCTGCCGGACCAGTGACAGTAACGGTGACGCCAGCCGCCACCATGGCGGGAACCGAATCCGCCGCCGGAGAGCCGTTGCACAGGTTGCCCGTCAGCGTCGCCCGGCCCTGCACCTGTGTCGATCCGATCAGATCCATCGCCTCGACCACGCCGGGCCAGTCACGGCCCAGTTCGGGGTGCTCGCTCATCTCGGCACCGGTGGCGGCGATGCCCAGCGTCCAGCTGCCATCGGCATGGCGCGTTATGTCGCTGACACCGTCGATCTTCTTGATGTCGATCAGCGTATTCGGTGTCACCAGGTCCGAACGCAGCTGCACCAGAACATCGGTGCCGCCTGCCAGAAACCGCGTGATGCCCGTTGCATTCGCAGCCAGAGCCGACGCCTCGGCAAAGCTGGCGGGGCTGTGATAGTCCATGAATATACCTCGCACCTGTTGATCAGGATTCACTGGGGTTCGCAGCGGACGTTAGTGCAGCAAACCTGCGGCGTCCATGGCTGCCGCGACGTATTTTTCCTGTCGGATATGTCGGTTTCAGACCTTGGTCAGAGGTCAATCTCGATCACACCATCTTTTTCCGCCGCGCGGCTCTGGCACAGGATGATTGCGCCCTCGCGTTGTTTGTTCGACAGAACAAAGTCGCGATGTTCGATTTCACCCGAAACCACACCGCATTTGCAGACCCCGCAAATTCCGTCCGAACATTTCACATCGACGTGAAAGCCCGCCGCGTTCAGCACCTGCGCTGCGTCTTTGTCGACCGGCACAGGCAGATCGCGTCCCGACTTCGCCAGACGCAGCGTGAAGGGGTGATTTTCGTATTCGGGCTGTTCGGGGACCGAGAAATACTCCAGATGCCGCGCCTCTTCGGGGAAACCCTGCCGTTCAGCCGCCTGCATCACACCATCCATGAACCGGTCCGGCCCGCAGGTATAGACGTGCCAGCCCTCCTGATATCCTGACAGGATCGCGCCCAGATCAGCGCGGGTGCCCTCATCCGAGAAATGATAGTGTACGTGATCGGCCCATGGCATGACCGCCAGGTCGTCCAGATACCCCGCCCCGGCCCGAGTGCTGGCGGAATAGTGCAACTCAAACGGCTTGCCTAAGCTATGCAGGCGATGGGCGAACGCAATCATCGGCGTGATGCCGATGCCGCCACCCATAAGAAAAGTCTTGGTCGCGGTCTCGTCCAGTTCGAAATGGTTGATCGGCTTCGAAATGAAAACCTTGCGCCCCTCATTGAAGATGCGATGCAGCAGAGCTGAACCGCCACGCCCTTCATCCTCGCGCAGCACCCCGATCTGATAGATGTCGCGGTCAGAGGGGTCACCCGACATCGAGTATTGCCGCAGGAATTCAGGCGAGACCAACACGTCCAGATGCGCGCCCGCGGTCCAGTTCGGCAGCGGCGCGCCATCCAGCGCCGAGAACTCATACTTGGTCACATCCGCCGTCATTCTGTCGACCTTGGTCAGTTCCACACGCATGACCGGAGCGTCCCCGGCGACCTGATAGCGGTGGATGACCGACATATCGCCAGCCGCTTTGCGCGCTTTGTAATCTGCCGCCGAGACCATCGCCTCATAGGCGGCAATTCCGGCTTCGCGGTCCATCGCGAAGGGATAAGGCCAGGGATGCGGAGCCAGAGGTGCGGGATAGACGGCAAGCGTCTGATCCTCGTATTTCAGATCAAGGTCCTTTTGCAGGTCCCGCCGGTTCAAGGGATGCAGGGTTGGACGATAAGCCCCGTCGGGGTCCAGTTCGATATCCCACCACCATTTCTTGGTATCGTTCAGACCGCCATTGCCCACCACGTCATCCAGCTTCGCCAGTGCGGGTGCTGCCTGCGGGATTTTCATCGCAGCCCAGCGAAAGGGGCGTTCCTTGAATATCCCTTCCAGATTCCACGGACAGGTCTTCATGCAGCGCCCGCACATCGCGCCGCCCGGCGTTGTAATACGGTAGGTGGCGCATTTCTGGCTGTCGGACTTCCATATCTCATAGCCGTTGAACATCAGCTTCGGCCCGGCGGTGATCGCCCCCGAAGGGCATTCACGGGCGCATTTGTTGCAGGACTCGCAAAAACGCTGCAGGCCGAAATCGATGGGTTTGTCATGCGCAATTGGCATGTCGGTGGTCACCACACCGGACTTCAGGCGCGGGCCGAGATAGGGGTTCAGGATCACCTCTCCGATGCGGCTGACCTCGCCCAGCCCGGACAGCAACAACAGCGGTGGTTGCAGAACCTCGCCATCCATCACCGTATGCGCCTTGGCCTTATAGCCGAGATTGCGAATCTGCTGCGCGATCACGCCGCCCAGCAGAGAAAACCGCAGATAGGCCCGCATCGACTGTGCCACGCTGATCCAGTCATCGCCGCTGGCGCCTTCCATCGTTTCATATCCCTGATCGATGATCATGCTGATCGCCTGATCATGAGGCGGCACGATCTCTTCCCCGGTCGCGTCATGGGAATACCAGCTCCAATCCGGGCACCGGCTGAGGCCGACCGCGTCGACCCCAAGGAAATAGGTCGCGGCCTTTATGTTGGCGGCATTGCGTTCCGCATCCGTGGGCCGCTCGACCTCGGAACTGTCGCCATCCTGCAGCAGCACAAACGCGCCCAGCGCACGGCGTTGGGCAAAGCTGGGGGCGGATTTGCGCACGTAATGCCCGCCTTTGGTCGCATCCTGCAGCGATTTACCCATGTCGCCGAATTGCGCCCGCGCGAACATATCCGCACGTTTGGGCACGCGGGCGACGTTTTCTTCGTCGATGTAGGTGGTCGGGCTGTCGACCCGATTGAGATTTTCGAACGGGTGCGCCCCGTCCACATAGCGCCGCTTGGCATAAGCATCCCGATTCAGCGCGTTCTTGGCAAAACCCGCACCCAGCCACCACGCGGGTCCTTGTGTACGGAACCACGGCTGATCGGCCAACGGGCACAGGGGCATGTCATGCGAGATCTCCATCTCGGTCGTCACCGCAGCCAGACCGAACCGTTTGCCCAGCCACGGCACAACAACCGTACCGCCCTCGACCGAGGCCAACCCGGCCGCAACTGCCAACTTGCCCAGATCGACCTCGGACGACATCGCCGTATGCGCCCGCGCGTCGAACCCCAGCAGGCGAATGTAGTTGGCGATGACCACCGCATTCTCGGTGGCCAGCAAACAGGCGCGGTGATCCTGCGCATCGACAATCCAATCCGCGCCGGGTTCCGACGGTTCCGGGTCACGATTGAACTCATAGAGAAACACAATCGCGTGGCGATGGCTGTCGATGGGTTTGGGCGCGGCCTCCATGCTCTCCTTCAGGTCTGCCATGATCACGTCGATACCCGAGGCCAATGTCTTGGTCTGCCGGGTCTTGAGCGCATGGGCCAGCCGGTCGATATCCGGGTTGCGCCGGGGCTCTGCCAGCATCGCATCGGGCGGCAGCGGCCCACAACCCATCATTGAGGCATCGTTGAAATAACCGAATGCCTTCAGATGATTGGCACGCTCCACTGAGTCGGCAGGGATCTCCGAGGCAATCGGATTCACAAACCCATCCCGGATCGCGTCTAACATCGCCTGAAACTCACCCATCGCATTGACGATGCTCTCGGGCTGTTCGGGCCGGTGAAAGCTGAGCGCGCGCATCGGCCCAACCTGCGCCAGATCAGGCATCCGGTCCTGCCGCGCCAACCGTTCCAGCGGGTAAGGACCCATATGAACAGGTCGGTTCTTGTCCGAGAAAAAGCGGATCCCCATTGCGCGCCTCCTGCTTGCTGCCCATCCCCCTACCCCGGCATAGACACCAAAACCATTCATGAATAATCATAGATGATATGAGCAATATCGATTTCACTGATCTGGACGGCAAGGTCCTGCGGGTATTTCTGACGATACTCGAAGAAAGCTCGGTCTCGAAAGCTGCCGACCGGCTGGGGGTGACGCAATCGGCCATTAGCCATACGCTGAGCAAATTGCGGCAGGTGTTGGGTGATCCGCTGTTTGTCAGGTCCGGTCAGGGGCTGACCCCGACCGAGCGCGCGCTATCGCTGAAAGAGCCCGTGCAACAGGTGCTGGACAACATGCGCGCCCTGACCGAGGGCCGCCCGTTTGATCCGCTGTCCGAACAGATGGACATCCAGATCGCCACAAACGACATGCCGCGCGAGCTGATCTTTCCTGAACTGCTGCGCGAGGCGCGTACCGAGGGCGTCCGGTTGCGGCTGGAATTCATCCCCTCGGGCGTTCCCGACCCGGATCTGCTGCGCAGCGACCGGTGTCAGTTGATGCTGACCCCTCTGCCGCCGGATGGGCCGGATATCTTTCAGAAACGCCTGATCACCAGCCTGTTGATGGTGTTCTACGACGCCGCCCGCCGCGATCCGCCCGAGGACTGGCAGGACTATTGCAGCAGCGATCATGTCGACGTGCGCTTTGCCGACGGGCGCAACGCCCGTGCCGTGATGCGCGGCGTGGATCAAAGCCAGATCAGGCCGCCCGTCCTTACCCTGCCGCATTTCAACGCGATCCCGTCCTTTGTGAAGGGCAGCGACCTGATCTCGACCGACACGGCATTGATGAAGCAGGGGCCGTTGGCGGCGCTGGACTGCGCGCCGCTGCCATTCGACTGCGCGCCCGTGTCGATCTATATGGTCTGGCACCAGCGCTCGACCAACGACCCGGCGCATCGCTGGTTGCGGGATCGGATCGGGGCCATTGCTGTCAGGCTTCAGGCTTGAAACAAAGGTCAAATCAACTGCAGGATGATGAAAACCATCGATGCAGGCGCGCCAACGCCCGCTTTGCAACGAACCTGCGAAGAAATACAATTATTCCTTAGTCTGATGAAACCGATTGGGTCGAACGTTGGCCGTTATTGATAGAGATGAATGCGAACACGACCATCTACCTATTTCGTCATGGTGAAACGGAGTGGAATACACAAAGCCGACGCCAAGGGCATCTCGACTCTCCGTTGACTCTGCGAGGCCGCCGTCAGGCCCAGGAAAATGCTAGGAGATTGAAGCAAGCGCATTCTCTCGACGGCAAAATTGCGGTTTTCGTCAGCCCACTTGGGCGCGCACGGCACACAGCTTTGATAATGACCCACGAGCTTGGCATTTCCGATACCGTCATCGAATTCGAACCTCGATTGACAGAATGCAGCTTTGGCAATTGGGAGGGGTTGACCACGACCGAGATAAAAGCTCGCTATCCGGAAGAATGGAAAGCGCGTTTGTGCGACAAGTGGAACGTACCGGCACCTTCCGGTGAATCGTATGCAGATGTACATGCAAGAGTGTCTGAGTGGTACTCGGAAACATCATTTGCCGAAATAAACCTGATTGTTTGTCATGGCCTGACCTCCCGGGTCTTCCGAGGTATCTATTCGAACCTTTCTCAGAGGCAGATTTTCAACCTGAATGAACCTCAAGACGGTTTTTCAAACTGCACAAGCGCACCGCCTCGTTCATCGGGTAACCAGCATCAAAACAACAATCGATGCAATGTGGCGCATCGAGTGAGTCGGGACATCTGTGTGCTGAGGACTGGACGGATAAATCTCAAAGGGAAACATTTCAGGCAACCGACAGTCGTTATGTAATGATGCATACCCTCGCATAAATGGCGCTGTCATTTACTTCATCCGACCTCAGAAGCGCGCCTTGATGAAATGCGTCAGTGCTGCGCCGGTTTCGAAATAGGCGCGGCGCAGGCCGGTCCAGCGCTCGCTGTAATCGTCCACGGCGGGCACCGGCAACATTGCGGGGTCGTCCCGCAGCAGGCTCTGCGCTGTCAGGCGGCCAAACACCGTGCCCGGCCCGATCCCGCGCCCCGAATATCCGTAGATTGACAGTGCGTTCGGTCCGATCCGGGTGATCTTCGGGATATGGTCTGAAGTCATGGCAATACGTCCATGCCAGCCCTGCTCCAACGGCTGGTCAGCCAGCTGCGGATACAGCTCGGCCAGCTTGCGTCTGGCCCACGCGGTATGCGTCGCGCTGCCGGCATGGCCGAGATCACCCATCGCGCCAAGGATGAAGCGCCCGTCCTGATCCATCCGGAACGAGGTCATGATCAGGCCGGTATCCCAAGCCCCCTCTCCGCCCGGCAGAATACTGGCCCGCAGATTATCGGACAGCGGCGCAGTGGCGTATTGGAAGTAATAGACCGGCACATAGGCCGGAGAGGTCTCGGCCAGGTCTTGATGATATGCATTGGTTGCCTGGATCACCGCTTTGGCCCGTACAGAGCCTTGTGGCATCGTCAAAACCCAAACATCGCCGTCATGCCGCATCGCCTGAACCGGGCTTTGCGCGAAGATCTGCGCGCCGACCTCGTGGGCCGCCCGCGCCAGACCGCGCACATAGCTCAATGGCTGGACCGTGCCCGCGCGCGGGTCAAACAGAGCACCGTGGAAAGCGCTGCTGCCGGTGCGTGCGGCGGCCTGATCCGAGGATAACAACTCGACCGGAGCACCAACGGCGACCTGCTGCGCGTGGCGCGTTTGCAGATCGCGCAAACCGGCTGCGGAATGGGAACAATGCAGGGTTCCGTTGCGGACGGGATGGCAATCGATCCCATGGGCTTCAATCAGGTCAAACACTTCGGCCGGGGCCGCCGCCAGAAGATCAATCAGCCGGTTTCCGGCCTCGTGCCCCAAATACTTGCGTATATCTGCAGGTGGCAGCCAAAGCCCCGCATTGGCCAGTCCCACGTTACGGCCTGACCCTCCATGCCCGATCTCCTGCGCCTCAAGCAGACAGACCGAAGCGCCTGCTTGCGCTGCCGTCAGAGCCGCAGAGCAGCCGGTATATCCACCTCCGATGACCGCAAGATCGACCGTGATGTCGCCGGTCAGGCGCGGGCTGTCCGCGTGCTCGCGGCAGGTTTCCAGCCAAAGGGATTGATCATGATCGCTCACTTTACGCTCCTTGCAGTGTCGCGGATCAAATAGAGCGCAGGATCAGCCGGTTGCAAGCGCCCTTTGATCGTCACGGCCCATGGCGATCAGGAACGGCTGCGCCTCTTGTTGCGCCCGAAACGCGGGTTTGTCGCCCATGCCACGCCAATCCGACAGAACCAGCGACTGTGCCACCGCGCCTCCCAAAGTCGCCCCGGGTCCGGTGACGATGAACAGATCGGGTGCGAACTCACGGGCCGCTGTCTGGATCGCGCGGGTGAAATCATAGGGTTCCGTCACCTGATGGCCCAGCGTGTAATCCCAAAGGGCCTGCGTGTCCGTCGCCCCCGGCCACCAGATCTTGCCGCGCCCGTCGATCAACGGGCGATCCGGCTGGCCGAACAGATCCACGCCCAGCCGCGACCGTCCTTCCGCCGCGACCGGTGCCTGCAACGCCGTGTGGAACGCGGCGTGGTTGACCAATCGCATGGGGAAGCGCTCCTGAACCGTTGGCTGAGAAGCCTCGAACGCTTTCAGGCCGTCCTCATTGCCCGCAAGAACCAGCATACCGCCGAGATCAATCGACAAAGCCAACGCACGGCCTTCGATCTGGTTAATACGCGCCACTTCCGCCAATAGTTCAGCCTTGCGGGTGGGGTCATTGGCCCAACTATCGTCTGTGAAGGGATACACGAGTTGCCCGCCGATCAGGTGGTCCTGCATCAGCGTTCCCATGGTATTCACCACCCGAAAGCCATTTTCGGGTGAAAGGGCTCCTCCGGCGGCCAATGCGATATACCATCCCATCGAGTTGCCTGTAACGGCGACCACCTCGATATCCTCTGCCAGCACCTGCGCATCGGCCAGCGAAGCGGCATAGATCAGCGGAGAGGCCACGTCCCCGCGCGAATACTTGCTGACGGTATAGCGGCCTGCACCATCCAACGCGGTCAAAGCCTCCTGCCCGGCCTCGGTGCGGATGGCATCAAAATCGCGGAACATCGGCATCCGGTCGGCGTGATGCCTGCGCAGATAGCCCAGTTCAGGCTTGTTATAGGTGCCCCGGCCGGGGCAGATCACAACGGCGGTACGGGTCATGACGCAGCTCCGGTCAGGTTCAACGCCGCCGCAACGATACCCTCCTTCGAAGGCAGAGGTGCTGCATAGGCGGGGCCGGTTGCAATAAAGCAATCTTCGGCCACAACGCGGGCGGTTGGGGTGGAAGGGTGTTCTTCGGCGAAGAGCGTCATCAGTGCCTCGGACTGACTGCCGGTACGGCGACATTCGTCGACGATCAGCACATGTTTGCACCCTTTGGTAACTTCGCGCAGCGCCTCGACCGGTAAGGGAGCCAGCCAGCGATAGTCGATGATCCGCGTCTTCAGCCCCGCCGCCTCAAGTTCGGGCAGAGCCTGTTTCGACAGGTAATGCCCGTTGCCATAGGTCACGATGGCAAGGTCGGTGCCGTCTCCATGCACCCCAACCTCGCCCAGTGCGATGCGCTGATCCGGCGAGGGGTAGGTCGTCGTCCACCCCGCATCCTGCGCTGTGAGCAGGTCACGCATGGGATAGAGCGCAATCGGTTCCAGAAACACCACCACCCGCTGTTCCTCGCGTGCCAGTCGCACGCATTCGCGCAGCATCTGCGCCGCATCCACTCCGGTCGAGGGGCAGGCGATGATCACGCCCGGAATGTCGCGCAGAACGGCCAGTGAGTTGTCATTGTGGAAATGGCCGCCAAAGCCTTTCTGATAGCCAAGTCCTGCAATCCGCAACACCATCGGGTTGGTGAATTGCCCGTTTGAGAAAAACGGCAAGGTCGCGGCTTCGCCCCTGATCTGGTCCTCGGCATTGTGCAGGTAAGCCAGAAACTGGATTTCCGGGATCGGGACAAAACCGTTATGACCCATGCCGATGGCAAGCCCCAGAATGGATTGTTCGTCCAGCAATGTGTCGATCACCCGATCCGGGCCAAAGCGCTGCTGCAGCTTCTGCGTCACGCCATAAACGCCGCCCTTGCGGCCCACATCTTCTCCCATGCAGACGATCTCGGTATGCTCCAGCATCAGATCGGTCAGCGCCCAGTTGATCAGTCGGCTCATGGGCTGAGGGTCTTCCATCGCGCGCATATCGCCACCAAAGGCCTTCGCCCGCGCCTCGGCGCTGGGGCCGTTGGTCGGGCGGCACGCGCGCTTGGGCGGGATCAGGCTGGCCATGACCTCGGAGGCATCGGCCAGATGCGGGCGACCGGCAGCCTCGGCGGCGACGCGATCGGTCCGCGCGCAAGTCTCTTCATAGATTTTCAGCGCCTGATGCGGTGACAGCGCTCCGGCCTGATCCAGCAGGCGCACGGAATGCAGCAACGGGTCATTCGCCTCATCCGCTTCGACCTCGGCTTTAGGCAGATAGGTCGTGGGCACATCTGCGCCGGCATGACCATAAAGGCGCACGGTTTTCAGGTGCAGGAATGCAGGTTTGCGCCGGGTTCGGACATAATCTGCAGCCTCCTGCGCCACGGCGAAAGTCTCGTAGATATCCAGACCATTGGCCTGAAAGTACCTGATCCCGGGCCGATGCTCCATCGAGGCCTGAATCCAGCCCTTGGGCGTCTTGACCGATATTCCGATCCCGTTGTCTTCGCAGACAAACAGCAACGGCAGCGGGGTCGATTGCACGCTGGTCCAGCCCGCCGTGTTGATCGCTCCCTGCGCTGTCGAATGGTTGGCCGAGGCATCGCCGAAGGAACACATCGCAATGCCGTCTTCGGGCAGGTTGCGATGTTCCGGATCATGCCGCCGCGCCGCACCCAGACTATAGGCCGCACCCACCGCTTTGGGCAGATGGCTGGCTATGGTCGAGGTCTGCGGCGGGATGGTCAAAGCCTTGGAGCCCAGAACTTTGTGCCGCCCGCCCGAGGTGGGGTCTTCTTTGGAACAGGCAAAACTCAGCAGCATGTCCCAGGCGATCTGCTGGCCCGGCACCTGTTCGGCACGGGCGATCTGGAACGCCGCATCGCGATAATGCAGAAAAGCGATATCCGTCGGACGCAATGCATGGGCGACAGCAGCCATCCCTTCATGCCCGGATGACCCGATCGTATAAAAGCCCTGCCCTGCCTTCTGCATCGCCCGGCTGGTGCGATCCAATGCACGGCTGAGCACCTGAGACCGAAACAGCGACACCGCGTCCGTATCGCTCAACCCCGGACGCGGAGGTTCACCTTCGGGTAGGTCACGCTGTGCGACACGGGTCAGGAAGTTCTCATGTACGATCTGGGCGCGGTCCATGGGTTTCGCCTTGTCTGGTCTTTGTTATTGGCGCTCGGCCACTGGCGGATTTGTCCCGCGCCCAGCCGTGGATTTCAAGATCGCGGATCTGGCGGGCATAAGGACTATTTTGAACTCATGGCTCTGGCGGTGGCAAAAAACCAGTGTTATTGCATCCAAAAGGTATGAGGTTTCATCATATGATTGCGCCGCGCCGGTTTCTTCCCTCCATTTCGTCTCTGCTGGCATTGGAGGCCGTCGACAGGCTGGGCAGCGCATCAGCCGCAGCCGAAGAATTGTCTTTGACACAAAGCGCGATCAGTCGGCAGCTGAAGACGATGGAAGATCAGTTGGGCGTGCCACTGATCGAGCGTAGCCAGATGCGTCTGCATCTGACACCGGCGGCCAAAGGCTATGTGCAAACCGCAAGATCCGCGCTGCAGGAACTGGCACAGGCGGCGCTAAAGCTAAAGGCAAACCCGGCGGGTGGCTCACTGGACCTGTCGATCCTGCCCGCCTTTGGCATGCACTGGCTGGCCCCGCGACTGCAAGGCTTTGCCCGCCGTCACCCTGAGGTCACGGTCAACCTGGGAACCCGGCTGAAGCCGTTCGACTTCGCCTTAGAACCCTTCGATGCGGCCATTCATTTCGGCCAGAAGGATTGGGCCGGAGTCCATTACCTGCCGATCATGCGCGAAGAGGTGCTGCCGGTTTGCGCACCGGGGTTGATAGGAACCACCGCGGACACGTTGGAGGCCCTTCGCACCGCCCCATTGCTGCATCTGGAATCACGCCCCGACGCTTGGGAGAGATGGTTCGAAATGCAGGGCCATGCCGTCGCCGGGCTGCGGGGGATGCTGTTCGATCAGTTTGCCACCATGATACAGGCCACAATCCATGGTATGGGTGTTGGCCTCTTGCCTGCGTATCTGGTGCGCGATGATCTGGAAGCCGGGCGTCTGATCCCCGCCTGGGACGGACCGCCTGTCAGTCTGGGCGACTATTATCTCGTCTGGCCCAATGATCGCGCTGCATCCGAGCCGTTGAAGTCTTTTCAGGATTGGCTAAAGGACCAATTGGCCGCGGAATAAGCTCAGAACTTTCCGTTGTCGTTCTTCCATTGATCACGCGGCGCGATTGCTTCGACAGTATCCCAGTGTTCGACGATTTTGCCATCCGCGATGCGGAACAGATCATAAAATGCGCTGTGCACACCTTGAGCTTCACCCTCGCAAACAGACAAAACAAAATCTCCCTCGGCCAAAACCCGATGCAAGCGCTGATATCTTACTTTGCCTGGGTCTGACAATTCGGCCCGCAACGCAGCGATATTGTCGGACAGACGCGGGTTGTGTTCGGTGTAAATCGCCACATCGATACAGGAGGTGAGCTGCTCCAGATCACCTCCAATCAGAGCCGTTTCCACAAAGGACCGCACGAAAGCCCGATTCTGTTCGGTCAACGCGGCATCTCCAACTTCTGTCGGCCCATCAACCATGCTGTGACCCGACGCATTGGGGCCTTGGCGCGCCTGAATGTTGTCCCAATGCTCCACCGCCTGCCCGTCTTCAAAGCGAAAAACCTCGAACCCGATGTTTCGGCGCGCGAAATCGTACTCGGTATGGGCAAAGACAAACGCCCCATCCTCGAACGCCCGGACAATGTTCACACGCGGAGAGGTTTCGGACAGGCGCTTGAACAGCGCCGTCAGCCCCTCGCTGCCTTCATGGGTCTGCGGGTTGTGCTGGATATAGCGCGCTTCGTTCACCACCGAGATCGGCCCCGGATCGCCTGTCTCGATGCTTTTGAGCAGGGCGCAGATACGGGATTTAATTGACGCGGACATGAGCGGGCCCTTTCTGCTGAACCAACTTGCACTGATCATGGCAGGCGGATTGGGGGTCGGCAATGTTCGTATGCACCAAGGGCTGCGCGGTCTTCGGCCTTGCGTCCTGCGGACGGCAGGGGGCCGGGCAGGCGCGGGCTGCACACGCGCCTGCCCGGCCCAACGGGAGGAGACGTTCCGTCAGGAATGTCGACGACGGGCGGGAGCGCCCTGGCTCAGACGTCCAGCGAGCGGGCGATGAGTTCTTTCATCACCTCATTGGTGCCACCGTAAATCATCTGTACCCGCGCATCTGCATAAAGCCGTGCAATCGGGTATTCCATCATGAACCCGTAGCCGCCGAACAGTTGCAGGCACTCGTGCATGATCTCGTTCTGCACCTCGGAACTCCAGTATTTGACCATCGAGGCGGTGGCGGCATCCAATTCACCTGCTTCGAGCTTGCCGATGCAATCGTTGACGAAACTGCGCAGCACCTCGGCCTTGGTCTTGCACTCGGCCAGCTTGAAACGCGTGTTCTGAAAGTCCATCACACGCTGGCCAAAGGCCTTCCGCTCCTGCACGTATTTCACCGTCTCAGCGATGGCAAAATCAATCGCGCCCAGCGCCATGATGCCAATGGTCAGCCGCTCCCACGGCAGTTGCTTCATCAACTGATAAAAGCCCTGCCCCTCTTCCGGGCCCAACAGGTTGGTCATGGGCACCTTGACGTCTTCAAAGAACAGCTCAGCCGTATCGTTGCCCTTCATCCCCAGCTTCTTCAGGTTGCGCCCGCGCCGAAATCCTTCGGCGCCGTCCGTTTCGACCGCGATCAGCGACACCCCCTTGGCGCCCAGCGATTTGTCGGTTTTGGCCGCGACGATCACCAGATCTGCAGACTGACCGTTGGTGATGAAAATCTTGGACCCGTTCAGCCGATAGGAATTTCCATCCTTCTCGGCACTCGTCTTCACCGCCTGCACATCTGATCCGGTGCCTGGTTCGGTCATTGCCAACGCGCCGATCATCTCACCCGACGCAAGCTTCGGCAGCCAGCGCTGCTTCTGATCCTCGCTGCCATAGGCGGTGATGTAATGAGTCACGATGGACTGGATGCCATAACCCCAACCGGCATCCCCCCGCGCGGTCTGTTCATAGAGTGTCACGGAATCGAACCCCATGCCGCCGCCCACGCCGCCATATTCTTCGGCAATCGAGCCCGCCATCAGGCCTGCCTGCCCGGCCTGCAGCCAGAACTCACGATCCACAACACCGTTTTCGATCCAGGTTTCGGCATTGGGCACCAGCGAGTCATCCATGAACCGGCCCGCCATATCGGCAAACATCCGGTGTTCGTCAGTAACCCAGGCGGCCGTGCTGGTAAAAAGCGACATCAAAAGCTCTCCAGATCAAGTGTTTGCCCAAAGCTATCCGCGCGCGCGATTCCTTCCAATCCATGTGACGTGACGTCGGCGCGCGTCGCTACGCAACGTCCTTTCGCGCGCCGTCTTTCCCGAAATCACATCTGAGTTCCCCCTAGGTGACAAGCGCGCCCGCACCGGCTTTTATCGCTACCAGCCGCATTGAGAAGGGAAACCCCATGCCCCGCGCCTTTTCCGAATTGACCTTCACTCCTGCAGTCCGCGCCCACCAAGAACGAATGGGTTCGGCGGATGCGTATGCGAAATTCATCACGGGCGGGCCGCAGCAAGGTCACCGGATTGGGCCGGCTGAGAAAGCGTTCATTGAGGCGCAGGACGGGTTTTATCAGGCCACCGTCTCCGAAATCGGCTGGCCTTATGTGCAGTATCGCGGGGGGCCGATCGGGTTTCTCAAGGTTCTGGATGAACAAACCATCGGCTATGCGGATTTCTCGGGCAATCAACAGTATATCTCGCGCGGCAATCTGGACGGCAACGACCGGGTCGCGCTGATCCTGATGGATTATGCGAACAGCCGCCGCCTGAAGATACTGGGGCGAATGGCGTTCACCGAAGGCGCGAATGCTGCGGCCCACCTCTTTCCGCAGGGCGCCGAGGCCAAGGCGGAGCGCGCGGCGATCCTGCACGTCGAGGCGCTGGACTGGAACTGCCCGCGCCACATCACGCCGCGCTTTACCGAGGCTCAGTTGCGGCCCCACATGAACACGCTGGGCCGGCAAATGGCTGAGCTGCAGGCTGAAAATCAAAGGCTGCGTCAGGAACTGGCCGCATTGAAATCCGGCACCCCTTAGCCCGCGCCAAACCGACGCGCCTTGCAGAAGCCAGGGGCTGCCCCCTTGACCTTCCCGTGACTGGAAGCCTTATGTCAGAGGTCGAAAGTCATAGTCAGGACGACTCGGATGTCGGCATCACAGCATAATCGGATCAAAATCGCGGGCATGAACTGCGCATCCTGCGTTGGCCGGGTCGAGGCCGCGCTGCGCGCGCTGCCCGGCGTCCGCGAGGCTGCGGTCAATTTCGCGTCCGGAACGGCGGATGTGACCCATGACGCCGAACTTGCGGATATTCTGGCTGCACTCGACGTGGCGGGCTACCCGGCGGCGACCCGTCAGGCGCGGTTGCAGTTCGAGGGGATGAGCTGCGCATCCTGCGTTTCGCGGATCGAGCGTACGCTGCGCGCCATCCCCGGTGTGACAAAGGCGTCGGTCAATCTTGCCAACGCAAGTGCTACAATCGACTATGCCGATGGCGTAACTGATCCCGCATCACTGGCGAAACGCGTGTCCGAGGCCGGATATCCCGCCCATCCCGCTGACACAGGCTCGGAGGGTCAGGATCAGCAAGTCGAAGAGCTTGCCCATTTGCGCCACGCAACGCTGATCGCAGCGGCTCTGGCTCTGCCGGTATTCGTGCTTGAGATGGGGGGGCATATGATTCCGGCTTTTCACCACTGGGTGATGGCCACGATCGGTGCGCAGACCAGCCATCTGGTGCAGTTTGTGCTGACTTCGATACTGCTGATCGGGCCGGGGCGCGTCTTTTATGCCAAGGGTATCCCCTCGCTTCTGCGAGGTGCGCCGGACATGAATGCGCTTGTCGCATTGGGGACCGGAGCCGCGTTTCTGTATTCGGTCATCGCAACATTTGCCCCTCAGATGCTGCCGCAAGGCACCGCCAATGTGTATTTCGAGGCTGCCGCTGTCATTGTCGTCCTGATCCTGCTGGGCCGTCTGCTGGAGGCCCGTGCCAAAGGGCGAACCGGGGCAGCAATACGCAAGCTGGTCGGGCTGCAGCGCAAAACTGCACGCGTCGAGAAAGATGGTCAGCTGATCGACCGCCCCATTGCTGAGATCATGGTCAGCGACATCGTACAAATCCGACCCGGAGAGCGTGTGCCCGTGGATGGCGATGTGCTGGACGGCAGCTCTTATGTCGATGAAAGCATGATCACGGGTGAGCCCGTACCCGTCGGCAAAGCCATGGGCGATCCGGTGGTTGGCGGTACGGTGAACGGCACCGGGTCTCTGCGCATCCAGGCAACGCATGTGGGCGCGGATACGGTGCTGGCGCAGGTCATCGGGATGGTTGAACAGGCCCAAGGGGCGAAGCTGCCCATTCAGGGGCTTGTCGACCGGATCACCTATTACTTCGTGCCAGCCGTCATGGCGGTTGCTGTGCTGACGGTTGCCGTGTGGTTGATCTTCGGCCCTGCCCCGGCTTTGCCATTGGCCTTGGTCGCGGGCGTCTCGGTGCTGATCATTGCCTGCCCCTGCGCCATGGGGCTAGCCACGCCGACCTCGATCATGGTGGGCACGGGCCGCGCGGCAGAACTGGGCGTGCTGTTCCGCAAGGGCGATGCGCTGCAACACTTGCAGCAGGCCAAGGTTATCGCGCTGGACAAGACCGGGACGCTGACATTGGGCCGACCGGAGTTGGAAGAGGTCATCGCCGCCAGCGGCTTTGACCGCGCCGAGGTTCTGCGCCTCGCCGCCGCTGCCGAGGCCCGGTCCGAGCATCCCATCGCCACGGCGATCACCCGCGCAGGGCCTGAGATTTTGCCCGAGGTCGAAGCATTCGAGTCGCTGACGGGCCTCGGCCTTCGCGCACGAATCGAAGGGCGCGACGTATTGGTCGGCGCGGATCGGCTGATGGCACAGCACGGCATTGATCTGGGGGATTTGCACCCCGAGGCGCAGAAACGCGCGGCCGAAGGAGCAACGCCGATCTACGTCGCCATCGACGGACAGGCCGCGGCGGCTTTGGCCGTATCGGATCCGATCAAACCGGGCACGACCGAGGCACTGGCCCGCCTGCATGAGATGGGTGTGACGCTGGCGATGGTCACCGGCGACAATGCGCAGACCGCACAGGCTTTGGCCGACCGTCTGGGCATCGACCATGTCACTGCCGAAGTTTTGCCCGATGGCAAGGTCGCCGCGATCTCGGCCCTGCGGCAGCAGTTCGGCACGCTCGCGTTCGTCGGCGACGGGATCAACGATGCCCCGGCGCTTGCCACGGCAGATATCGGCGTTGCGATTGGCACCGGTACCGATGTGGCGATTGAAACTGCAGACATCGTACTGATGTCAGGCGATCTGCGTGGCGTGGCCAACGCGGTTGGGATCAGCCGCCGGACCATGCGCAATATCCGGCAGAACCTCGGCTGGGCTTTTGGCTACAACACGCTTCTGATCCCGGTTGCCGCCGGGGTGCTGTATCCGTTTGGCGGGCACCTGCTGTCGCCTGCTCTGGCCGCCGGCGCGATGGCGCTGTCCAGCGTCTTTGTCGTCTCAAACGCGCTGCGCCTGCGCCGCATACGCGCCAGCCTGCCGGAAGTCCAGGCGAACACAACCCGAAGGGAGGCACCGGCATGAATATCGGCGATGTCGCAGCCCGCACCGGATTGCCTGCCAAGACCATCCGGTATTACGAGGATATCAACCTGATCAAACCGCTGCGTGACGACAACGGGTATCGGCGCTTTCGGGATCAGGACATTCACAAGCTGAATTTTCTGGGCCGCGCCCGTGCCTTGGGGTTCACGATCGAGGATTGCCGCACCCTTCTGGCGCTTTATGAAGATGAAACCCGCGCCAGCGCTGATGTGAAACGCGTGGCACGGGATCATCTGACCCAGATCGATGCCAAGATCGCCGACCTAAAGGGAATGCGCGATACGCTCAGCCATCTTGTTGACGCCTGCGCCGGGGACGACCGTCCGGATTGCCCGATTCTGAAAGACCTCGGCAGCAAAGCGTGACGCGGGGTTGCCCTTTGGGCCCAGCTTTGCTTTGTCTTCGCTGAACAGTCCGGCGCGATCTGCGCACCGGTCAGCGAAAGGGATCTGAAAATGGCAAAAGTCGCATTTCTTGGCCTGGGCGTCATGGGCTATCCGATGGCCGGGCACCTGCAGGCTGCAGGGCATGAGGTCACGGTTTACAATCGCACCGCCAGCAAGGCTGAAGCCTGGGTTGCGCAGCATGGCGGCGCAATGGCGACAACGCCACGCGCTGCGGCGGAGGGTGCGGATTTCGTGATGGCTTGTGTCGGCAATGACGACGACCTGCGCATGGTTTGCACAGGGGAAGATGGTGCCTTTCACGGCATGTCCGACGGCGCGATCTTTGTGGACCACACCACCGTCTCGGCGAAGGTGACGCGTGAACTCTGCGAGGCCGGTCAGGCAAAGGGCATCGCCTTTGTTGATGCTCCGATTTCAGGCGGTCAGGCGGGTGCCGAGAACGGTGTGCTGTCGATCATGTGCGGCGGGGATCAGGCGGCTTACGAAAGGGCCGAGCCTGTGATGCAGGTCTATTCGAAAATCTGCCGCCGCATAGGCGACAGCGGCGCAGGTCAGATGACCAAGATGTGCAACCAGATTGCCATCGCCGGGCTGGTTCAGGGTCTCAGCGAGGCGCTGCATTTTGCCGAGAATGCCGGGCTTGATGGCCGCGCCGTGGTCGAAGTGATCAGCCAGGGTGCCGCGGGCAGCTGGCAGATGGCGAACCGGTATGAGACCATGCTGGACGATCATTTTGAGCATGGCTTCGCAGTAGACTGGATGCGCAAGGATCTGGGGATTTGTCTGGAGACCGCGGATGAAACCGGGGCATCCTTGCCTGTAACGGCTTTGGTGGATCAGTTCTATAAGGATGTGCAGAAGCTTGGCGGCGGACGTTGGGATACGTCATCCCTGTTCAAGCGGTTGCGCACTTTGGGGTGATGACAGGGGGGCTGTCTGCCCCCCATCGCGCCTATGGGCGCGCTTCCCCCCGAGGATATTTTTGACCAGATGAAGAAGATCCCCTTTTGGGGAAAGTTATGGGGTATCGCATGAGCGATTTGAACGCATGTTGGGCCGGCAAGCTGCGTCAGCACTGGGGGCTGGATGCGCGGTTGACCCGGTTGGATGGGGAATATGACCTCAACTTTCTGGTGCGGGCGACCAACGGTCAGGATTATGTGCTGAAGGTGATGCGGGCGGGGTGCGAGCCCGGGCTTGTCGATTTGCAGATCAAGGCACTGGAACATATCGCCTCTGCCGCGCCCGGCTTGCCCTTTCCAAAGGTCTTCGCGGATATCTCGGGTGCGATGCTGCCCGTCATTGCTGACGAGAGCGGCGCCGAGCGGCTGGTCTGGTTGCTGGAACGGCTGCCGGGCGAGTGTTATGCGCGCAGCGCGCCCAAGACAGACGATTTGATCCTGAAGCTGGGTCGCGTGTTGGGCGCGACGGATCGGGCGCTGGAAGGGTTCGACCATGACGGTCTGCATCGCGAAGGGTTCAAATGGGACCTGATGCAGGCGGGTTGGATTGCCGATCAGTTGACTGTGGTTGGTGACCCGGCGCGGCGGGCCGTGCTGCAGGACGTGGTGGCGGAATTTGAGGCCATCCAAAGCCGCCTTGATGATCTGCCCGGGCAGGCGATCCACAATGACGCAAATGATTACAATATTCTGGTCGAGGGCGAACTGAGCGAACGCCGCAGTGTCTCGGGCCTGATTGACCTTGGCGACATGTGCTCCGCGCCGCGGATTTGCGATCTGGCGATTGCCGGGGCATATGTGGTGCTGGATCATCCCAAACCTGAACGCGCGCTGGCTGCGCTGGTGCGTGGCTATCATGCCGCCAACCGGTTGCGTGCGGATGAGGTCGACTTGATCTGGCCCTTGCTGCGCATGCGGCTGGCAGTGTCCGTGGTGAACTCGACTCTGATGGCGGTCGATAATCCGGACGATCCTTATGTGACAATCAGCCAGGCCCCCGCATGGCGGTTTCTTGAGAATCCTTCGGTCAATGGCGGGTTGATGGCGGCGCGGCTGCGTGCGGCCTGCGGCTTGCCGGTGGTGGATGGTGCTGAGCGCATCCATGCCTATTTAACAGGCCATCGCGGACAATTTGCGCAAATGTTCGGGCAGGATTTGGGCGCGACCCCTATGGGCTCGCTCTCGGTAGAAAACGCGACCTGGCCGCAGAACCCGTTCCACATGCCGCTTGATGAGGCCGCGCGGGTGGGTGAGGAATTCGGCGAGGGCCCGTGGCTGGGATATTACAACGAACCCCGGCTGATCTACGCGGAACCGGGTTTTCGCAAAGGGCCGTGGAAAGCCTCGGACCGGCGGACGGTGCATCTGGCGGTGGATGTGTTTACCGCAGCCGGGACGGTTTTGCACGCACCGCTCAGCGGGCGGGTCGAGGCGGTCGAGAACCGTGATGCGCATCTGGATTATGGTGGCGTGGTAATCCTGCACCACGAAACGCCTGAGGGTGATGCATTCTATACGCTCTACGGTCATCTGGACCCCGAGGTCTGTGACCGATTGAAACCCGGCGATCCGGTCGCGCAGGGGGCGGCTTTTGCCCGGTTGGGGGATGCCACGCAGAATGGTGGCTGGGCACCGCATGTGCATTTCCAACTGGCGCTGACCACCGAAGGTATGCAGGCCGACTGGCCCGGCGTGGCCGACCCGGACGAGTTGGAGCTGTGGAATGCGGTCTGTCCTAACCCGGCCGCCCTGTTGAACCTGCCGGATGACAAGGTCGCGTATAAGCCAACGGACAAAAACGCGATCCTGCAAGGGCGGCGCGATCACTTCGGAGGCAATCTCAGCCTGACATATGATGACCCGGTCATGCTGGTGCGTGGCTGGAAGCATCACCTGTTCGACGAATGGGGCCGACCCTATCTGGACGCTTATAACAACGTGCCGCATGTGGGGCACGCGCATCCGCGCATTCAGGCGGTCGCGGCGGATCAGTTGAAGCGGATGAACTCGAACACCCGTTATCTGCATCCGGCGCAAACCGCGTTTGCCGACAAGATATTGTCGAAACTACCCGACCGGTTCGAAGTCTGCTTCTTCGTCAATTCCGGGACCGAGGCCAATGAGTTGGCGCTGCGTCTGGCGCGGGCGCGTACAGGGGCGAAGGGGATCGTGACGCCGGATCACGGCTATCACGGCAATACCAACGCGGCAGTGGCGATCTCGGCTTACAAGTTCAACAAACCCGGTGGCGTCGGCAAAGCGGATTGGGTGGAACTGGTTGAAGTCGCGGATGATTATCGCGGCGCGTTCAGGCGCGACGATCCCGACCGTGCCAAAAAATTCGCAGAGCTTGTCGACCCCGCGATTGCCGCTTTGCAGGAGCGCGGCCACGGTATCGCCGGATTCATTGCTGAAACCTTCCCCTCGGTCGGGGGGCAGATCATTCCCCCCAAAGGCTATCTGCCTGCGGTGTATGAGAAGATCCGGGCGGCAGGCGGTGTCTGCATAGCCGATGAAGTGCAGACCGGCCTGGGGCGGCTGGGCGATTACTATTTCGGCTTCGAACATCAGGGCGCGCTGCCGGATATCGTGGTGATGGGCAAACCCATCGGCAACGGGCACCCTCTGGGTGTGTTGGTCACCACCAAAGAGATCGCGCAGAGTTTTGACAACGGGATCGAATTTTTCTCGACCTTCGGCGGATCAACTCTGTCCTGCCGCATCGGCAAAGAGGTGCTGGACATCGTCGATGACGAAGGGCTGCAGGACAATGCCCGCGCCATGGGGGACCGCCTGATGGAAGGGCTGCGGCAGATCGAGTCAGATTTCCCTCAGGTCGGCGATGTGCGCGGCATGGGGCTGTTTCTGGGGGTTGAGCTGATCAATCCCGATGGCTCGGAAGGCAGCGAAATCTGCAGCTATGTCAAAAACCGTATGCGCGATCATCGTATTCTGATCGGCAGCGAGGGGCCGAAGGACAATATCCTGAAAATCCGCCCGCCGCTGACGATCGAGGCCGAAGATGTGGACATGATCCTCTGGGCCTTGCGCGATGTGTTGTCTGAAGTTGGCGATTATGCGCCAGAGCCCTCCTGCGGTCACGATCATCATCACTCAGGCTGCGGCTGCTGCTAATAGAAACAAAACCCCGGCGAAATTGCCGGGGTTCTGAATATGCCGATCAATGGAGCACCGAACTAGGGGGGTGATGCCCGGTCGTCGGCAGGGGGATTGTTGCGGTCATACGGCGCAGGGCCAGGCCCAGTTCCTCTGACAAAGACGCCAATGCGGGGGCGAAATCGGGCCTTACGATCAATGACGCCATCATCATCGCATCCTCGCGTGCGCCTTCAGATGCAGCGGCGATCATCTGGGCAAAGCAATTCTCATCCGCCCCAAGACAGGCGCAACCCAGCCCATGCCGGACCAGAGGTCGCCGACCGTGATGGGCACAAAGCGAGCAAAGACGATCCAGCGTCAGCATAGCGGCCCGACCGTGATCCGCGCCCAATGCGATGTCAAAATCGCTGGCCGCATTGACACGCCCGCTTTCACCGTCCCCCCACAGGCGCAGATACATCACCGCGCCCGCCTCGATCGGGGTCAGATCAGACATCCGACCCACGGCGGCACCGCCGCGCGATGCGTGTGCGCTCATTTCGTCAGGATCAATTTGCCGGCGCGGGTGATGCGCAGAGTGTAAAGCTGATCACCCAGCTCGATATGGGCGAGGTTGCCGCCATTGGTCAGATCCTCGGCCTTGTGAGCGGGCAGCATTGAAACGGCATAGCTTTGGGTCGGGTTGGGGGTTTGCATATTCATCGGGCATCTCCAGAGCGTTGATGGCACATTGCCTTGTCGATTCGTGGTTCGCTTAATCTGGCTGACCCGGAACTGGGCTGGCTTTCTGTTCTTGAGTCTTAATCTGATAAAAATAGTAAGGTATGTCAATCCCCCATTTTCAACCCCTACCTGTTGCACAGGTCATCGCTGCGCCATAGGTCTGGGTCAGTATTGAACAAAGACGGTTTGGAACATGGTAGCGGCAGTTGTATTTGATTTGGACGGCACTCTGGTGGACAGCATCGCCGATATCGCAAACTCGGCAAACCGGATGCTGGCCGATCAGGGGATTGCCCCCCTGCCCGAGGAAACAATCCTGCGTTTCGTTGGCAACGGCCTGCCCAAGCTGGTCGCGCGGGTGATCGACCATTGCGGGCTGGACCGGGATCGCCATTCAGAACTGACCCAGCTTACGCTGCACCACTACAACGCCGCTGCCTGCGACCTGACGACCCCTTACCCCGGCGTTCACCAGGCGCTGGACCAGCTGCGCGAGATGGGGTGTGTGTTGGGCGTCTGCACCAACAAACCCGAAGAACCCGCGCGCCATGTTCTGGACGCCCTGAACCTGTCACACCACTTCGATACCGTCTTTGGCGGAGACAGCCTGAACACCCGCAAACCCGATCCCGCCCACTTGCATGCCAGCTTCGAAGCCCTTCCCCACATCGGGCCACGGATATTCGTGGGCGACAGCGAGGTGGATGCGGAAACCGCACAACGGGCCGGGGTACCGTTTCTGTTGTACACCGAGGGTTATCGCAAATCGCCGGTGGCCGAGATGCACCATACGCTGAGCTACAGCGACAGCGCAGCCCTGCCGGATCTCGTGCAGCAGATTCTGACGGAAACAGACCACCTGGTATAACCCCAAAAAAGACGAGGGGCCGGCCAAGGGGGTTAGAAGCCAGCCCCTCTTCGGGGGAAATCTGTGAGAGTGGTATGGGCGTGCTCGCCCGGTGGTTAACAAAGAATTAACGCATCCACTTCAGAGACGACATTGGGGGTTTCCCGTAGATCGGCATTTATTTGCGAAAACCCCAGCAAAATAACGTCCATTCAGGTGCGTTTTGCGACCTACCCGGCCGACAGATCGGCGGCGGCGCGCGCGATCACCAATTCTTCGTTGGTGGGGATGACCATCAGCTTTACGCGGGACATATCGGTTGAGATGATTCTCTTGTTGTCATCATTGGCATCGTGATCCAGCTCAATCCCAAGCCAGCCCATGTCCGAACAGATCCGGTCGCGGATAAAGGCCGAGTTTTCGCCGATCCCGCCAGCGAACACGATGGCATCGAGCCCGCCCAAAACCGCGGCCAGTGCGCCCAGTTCCCGACGCGCCCGAAAGGTGAAATAGTTGATCGCATTGCGCGCGCCCGGCATGTCCGAGGCTTCCAATGTCCGCATATCCGATGTCAGTCCCGAAAGCCCCAGCAATCCTGACTTGCGATACAACAATTCAGTGATTTCCGCAGCGCTCATGCCTTTCTGATCCATCAGATACACGACAACACCCGGATCGAGCTGACCGCAGCGTGTCCCCATCGGCAGTCCGTCGATGGCGGAAAATCCCATGCTTGACCCGACCGAGCGACCGCCCATCATCGCGCACATGGACGCACCGTTGCCGAGATGGGCAACAATGACCCGCCCACTGTGGATAAGCGGCGCCGTTTTCCTGAGGTGGTCCGAGATGTAGTCATAACTCAGGCCGTGGAACCCATAACGCCGGACGCCCATGTCATAATACTCGGTCGGCAGTGCAAACGTGTCGTTGACCCACGGGTGATTGCGATGGAACGCCGTATCGAAACAGGCAATCTGTTTGGCGTTCGGGAACCTGTCGGTCGCGGCGCGTACGCCATTCAAGTTGAACGGCTGGTGCAGCGGTGCGAAGGGCTCGTACTGTGCCAGCAGGTTCATATTGTCCGGCGTCAGCAGGATCGGCCTGTCATTGTCCGGCCCGCCATGAACGATCCGGTGCCCGACCGCGGCAACCTCGGCAGAGGGGAACCGGCGCTGGATCAGGTCCAGTACAAAGTCCAGCGCTCCTGCGTGATCATGGACATTTTCCAGATCCTGATCGGCGACCACGCTGTCATCAGACATATGCGCGCTGATACGCGCCGTAGGGCCGCCGATACACTCGACCTCGCCCGAGCAGATCAGAACGGGATCAGGCTCACCTCTGGCGAACAGCCCGAACTTGAGCGAGGACGAACCCGCATTCAGCGTGACGATCTGAACCATCAGGCCCGTGCCGACATCCGCGCCGCATGCAGGGCCGCCACAGCGCACGAAGCCAAGCGCGATTTGTCATCGTCCGAACGGCTGGTCAGGATGATCGGCGCCTTCGCACCAAGCACCACGCCTGCCGCCTTGGCACCGGCAACAAAGCTGAGCTGCTTGAACAGCATGTTGCCCGCGTCAATATTGGGCGCGACCAGAATTTCCGCCTGCCCCGCGACCTCCGAAACGATACCCTTGGTACGCGCAGCAGCAAGGCTGACGGCATTGTCCATAGCCAGAGGGCCATCGACCAGCCCGCCCTTGATCTGTCCCCGTTCCGCCATCTTCGCAATCAGCGCAGCATCCATCGAGGACCGGATCGCCGGGTTGACGGTTTCTACAGCGGACAGGATAGCGGCACGCGGCGTTTCGAACCCGATTGATTTCGCCAGATCGATCGCGTTCTTGGTAATGTCGATCTTGGTTTCAAGATCTGGCTCGATGTTGATGGCCCCGTCGGTGATCAACAAGGGTTTAGGCTGACCCGGGACATCCATGACAAAGACATGCGTGAATCGGCGCCCCGCCCGCAGGCCACGTTCACGTCGCATGGCGGCACGCAGCAAGTCGTCCGTATGCAGATGCCCTTTCATCAGCGCTTTGGCCTGCCCGTCGGCCACAAGATCGACGGCCTTGTTGGCGGCTTCGACATGGCTTTGGGCAGGAACGATCTGAAAATCGCCCAGTTGCACGTCGAGTTCACGGGCGGCGGCGGTAATCTTGTCGGGGTCACCAACCAGAAACGGCTCGATAATCGATTCACGCGCAGCCAGCAGGGCACCGCCCAGCGAATTGGGATCTTCCGGTGCAACCACAGCCGTCGGCATCGCCGCCAGAGGCCGGGACTGTTCCACAAGCGCATCGAAGTGCCGGTGCCGATGAACGACAACGTCGGGGATATCAATCTTGCCAAATGAAAGCTGCCGCTCGGGCGCGACAACCACAGCCGTACCGGAGACGACGGTGGCACCGTCCAGTGGCCGGGTTACCTTCGTGTCCAGAACAACTTCGCGGTTCTCGCGCTTTTCGATGACCGTAACGCGGACCAACAGCTCGTCCCCCGCAAAGGCATGCGTCGAAAATTCGAGCGTCTGTGACTTGCACAATGCCCCCGGCCCCGGCAGCGTATTGCACAGCACTGCCGAGATCAGCGTACCGATGAACATATCCGGTGCTATGGCTTCGTTCAGAAGATCTCCGTCGCCGTCTTCCTTGGACAGATGCAGGGGGTTGTGGTTCCCCGAATTCAAAGCGAACACATAGAAATCGTCCGCATTGCAGGTCCGCGTCAGTTCGGCAGTGTCGCCTACGTTCAGCTGATCAAAGGTCTTGTTGTGGTATTGCATGTCCAAACTCGGCAAGGTTGTGATTTGGGCGTGACACCAGGGACGGGTCAAGCCCCGGCATATCGGGCTGCCACCGAGCATTAAGAAATTTCCCAAGGATTTCCAGTGTCGAAGCAGAACTGGCCCTATTCAATTGGACAATGTGGGAAGTGTCCGGCTAGGGCGCGAAATCCGCTGGCACACCAAAGAGCGGCGTATCGAGCGTTGTCCCTTTCAACGCCGCCAGAAACGCTACGAGGTCTGCGATCTGTGTATCGGTCAGTTCCACTGGCTCGATATCGATCTTCCGACGCTGGCGCGCCATCTCGAACCGGTCCTGCCAGACGATGAAATCCACCTGCTCCAGCCACGCCACTTTCGGAAGTGCCGCCATAGCGGGGGTCCAGGATGCAAGGCTTTGTGATGGGTTCAAATGGTGCCGAATGATCCCTTCCAGATCTGCAAAGGCGCCGTTGTGCCCAAAGGGTGCCGTTTCCGTCACGTTGCGCAGCATCGGGGTGCGAAAGCGATAGGCGTCTTCAAGCCGGTTGCTTTCGCCCATGCGGCCCACGTCGCGGGCATAGGGGTCCCACTGGCGGGTCTTGCCGGGGCCGAAGGGCGGTAGGCCAAGCGCGTGGAATTTCTGATCGGACAGCAATGGGCCTGAATGACAGCCCGAGCATCCCGCCGTGCCAAAGAACAGCGTCATGCCATCCTTCTGCTGCGGCGTCAGGGCCGTGTGATCCCCGGCCAGATACTGGTCGAACGGACTGTCGGTGCTGCGCCATTCCAGCGCCATGAAAGCAGCCAGCGCATTGGCGATCTGGGTGATCGAGATATCTTCGGTCGTATCGACTTCGTCAAACGCCTCGACCATGGCAGGACCATAGCGCGGATCGGTGCGCACGCGTTTGGCAAGGATCGGCCAGCCTTTGTCGATGCGGTCATGCACCGCGCCGGTGACCTGATTTTCAGCCACGTTCCCGGCCATCTCAAATTGTGAAGTCAGCGGAAACAGCGCCTGTGCGGCGAGTAATGAGTTCAACCCGTCCGGCAACCATTCCTGCGCAGGTGAATTGAAGCCGTTGCCATAGACGTCAGAAATGCTCAGACGACCATCGTGAAAGACCGTATGGATGTCCCTGGCCCCGAGGTTCCAAAGCCCCGGAGAATTGCGCGGGATGCGTTTGCGAATCCTGTCCGCACCGGTGCCCGGCGTGCGGTCTGGTCCCAGCCCCTGCCCGCCCTCGCCAATGCCCAGCGACAGCCCGTCCGAGGTGCCGAAATCCGGGTGGTGGCAATGGGCGCAAGAAATGTTCCGGTTGCCCGACAGGATCGGATCGTAAAACAGTTGATGACCGATGGCGGCCTGTTCCATATCAAAGGAGATAAAATCTTCATCGGTCAGCGGGCGCGGCAAACTCTGTGCGCCTGCGGTCTCGGCCAACAGGAAAGCAACGCCATGCGCCAGTTTGTATTTGCCCTTTGCCTGTTTGCATCCCCGGCGCTGGCTGAATTGGAACAGGCGCGCGATCTGATGGAGGCCGGGGAGTTCAAGGCCGCGCGCGAGGAACTGCTGCCAGCAGCGCGGTCCGGCAATGCCGAAGCCGAGGAACTGATCGGCGTGATGTATGGGCTGGGCCTTGGGGTTGAGCAGGACTATGAACGCGCGTTCGAATGGTATTTGCGCGCCTCGATGAAGGGTCATCCGGGGGCGCAGTCTGGCGTCGGCTGGTACTATGAGCTGGGTCTGGGCATGCCCGCGCCCGATCTGGTGCGGGCTTACATGTGGTACACGCTCAGCGCGATTGGCGGCGACCCCGATGCGGCGATCAGCCTTGAGGAGGTGGTCAAGAAGATGTCGCCGGAGCAGATCGAAAAGGCGCATGTTCTGGTCAACGACTACAAAGGGTGGATGTACCCGTTTCGGTGAGGGCCGGGCCATTCAGCCCGACCCAACAGCTTAGTTCAGGTCCGCATCGCGGGATGCGTTCACATCCGCCTCGGCCGCGGCAACAGCGTCGGTCAGCGCCCCAAATATCTCATCCCCGCGGGCCACGTTGGACTGGAACCAGTCATAAACCGGGGTTGCGGCCTCTTTGAACGCAGCCTTCTGATCGGGTGTCAGCACATATAGGTCACCGCCACCGGCGACGAAATCCTCATACGCCTGGATCGACTTGCGCTTGGGCGAGGCAAAGGTGGCCTGCTGCAGCGCATAGAAGCCGTCGACAACGACGCGGCGCATATCCTCGGGCATCTCCTGGAACTTGGCGTTATTCATCCACCACAGCGCCCCCATGTAAGCGTGGCCGTCCAGCGTGACATATTGCAGACCGGCGTCGGGGAATTTCATGCCCATAATGTCGGTGATACCGTTCTTCGATCCTTCAACCACACCGGTCTGAAAGCTGGTGAACAGTTCCGGCCACGGGATCGGAGTGGGCGATGCGCCCAGCGCCTTGACCAGCTCCTGCGGCAGATCGGCGACCACGGTGCGGATTTTCAGACCTTCCATATCGGCAGGCTCGGCAATGCGGCGCTGCGTATTGGCAAAGTTGCGCCAGCCGCCGGTGTTGCCAATGGTCATCAGACGGATCGCCCCGCCCGAATCCTCAAGCGCCATATCGCGCATGGTGCGGGTGAAATCACCCGACAGCACATGCTCGGCTATGCGGTCGTCGGCCATCAGATAGGGCAGATCCAAAACCTGCACGTAAGGAAAGATGCCCGACGCACCGCCCGAGGTTGAGATGTAGATGTCGATGGTGCCGTCGGCCACGCCCTGCAGGCATTCCGCGCCGTTCGAACACAGCTGGGTGCCGATGAACAGCTCAACCTCGATGGCACCGTTCGATGCGGCCTCGACATAGTTCTTGAAGACGACCAGACCGTCATAATCCTCGTCATTTTCGTTCGAGTTGGCGGTGGCGCGCAGCGTGTAATCTGCGGCTGTGGCAGCCATGGCGGATGCGGCCACCAGCGATGTCGCCACCGCTGCGGATTTGATGAAGTCTCTGAGCATGCGTTTCCTCCCTGTGATACTCAGTTGGCAAATCCCGTTATCCTCGGGATCGTCATGGATAATGCGGGGATGTAGGTGATCAGGAAGATCACGATGATTTCGACCGCCAGAAACGGCAGGATCGCCTTGGCAATGGTTTCGACCCGTTCCCGCGACACGGCGGCGGCCACGAACAGGACCAACCCCATTGGCGGGGTGGCCAGCCCGACGGTCAGATTGACACTCATGATGATGGCGAAGTGGATCGGGTCGACACCAAGGCTGGTAAAGATCGGGCCAAGGATCGGACCAAGGATGATGATCGCCGGGCCCGCGTCCAGAAACATGCCGACGATAAACAGCAGCAGATTGATCAGGAACAGCAGGATCAGCGGGTTTTCCGACAGGCTGAGGATCAACGAGGCCAGTTGTTCCGGCGCGTGGCTGAGGCTGACAACCGTCTTGAACGCCATCGCTGCTCCGACCAGCAGAAGGACAACTGCCGAGGTCATGCCTGCATTGCTGAGCACCTCGGGCACCTCTTTCCAAGTCAGCGTGCGCAGAACGAAGAATCCGATAATAAAGGCATATCCTACAGCAACCGCGGCGGCCTCGGTCGGGGTGAAGATGCCACCCAGAATGCCGCCCAGAATGATCACCGGCGTCATCAGCGGGAAGAACGCCTTCAAACTGGCCTGACGACGCTCGGGCCAGGTGTATTTGCGACTGGCGACGGGGAAGTCATACCGGTCGGCCATCAGTTTGATCATCAGCATCAGGCCAACGCCGACCATCACACCGGGAACGATGCCCGCCAGGAACAGCGCGGCGACGCTTTCGCCCATCACATAGGCATAGATGATCATGATGCCCGAGGGCGGGATGATTGGCCCGATCACCGAGCTGGCCGCCGTGATCGCGGCGGCGAATTTGCGGGTATAGCCCTGCTTCTCCATCGCCGGGATCAGCATCGAACCCAGCGCCGAGGTGTCGGCCACGGCAGAGCCGGACAGGCCTGCGAACAGGATCGAGCTTAGCACGTTCACATGCGCCAACCCGCCGCGCAGGTGGCCCATCAAAGCCTGTGAAAACTCGACGAGGCGAATGGTGATGCCGCCCCGGTTCATCAGCTCTCCGGCCAGCATGAAGAAGGGGATCGCCATCAGCGGAAAGCTGTCCATACCGTTATAGACATTGCGATACAGCAGCGTGATGTCGTTAGTCTGACCGTTCAGCCACAGCAGGATACCGGGCGCGGCCAACAGCGCGAAAAACACCGGCAGGCCGATCAGCAGGAAAATCAGGAAGGTGGGCAGGAACCAGATCAGCATCTATTCGGCCCCCACCGCAGCGTCAGGAATTTCGGGCAAAAGATGACCCCCGCCTAGCAGAGTGATGAAGGATCGCAGGATCAGCTCGATATTGACCGAGATCAGCAGGACGATACCCACCAGCAACGAGGCCATCATCCAGCTGCGCGGTATGCGGAACCATTCGTCGAACCCGAAAGAAGTGGGCAGATACAGCGCGGCAGTGGCGAATTTGCCGCCAAAACCGGTGACCTCGGACCAGCCGATGTTGACCGCCACCAGCAGCACGGCCAGCGAGATCAGCAGCAGGAACAGGTTGAGCGTTTGCCCGATGAGGCGCGGCAGAAACCGTTCCAGCATGTCGATCGCGACAAACCCTCCGCGTCGGAATGCGGTCGGGGCCATCAGACCCGTCATCCAGAGCATGCAAAACCGCGCGGCCTCGTCCGGCCATGGCAGGGCGTTGCCCAGAACGTATCGGAAGAACACCTGATTCAGGATTGCGATCACCATAAGAGCAATCGCAACAATGCCAACCGCGCGGCCCAGACGCAGCACGGTTTCGTTCACGAATGCAATCGGCGCAAGCACCGATGCCAGTCCGCCCATGCGGATCCTCCCTTGTTCAGCCGCGGTTTTGTCCCGCGATCGTCAGAACGCGCTTATGTCTTCGCGAATTGGCCGAGTTTTCCGGCATAAAAGGTCAGCGCGTCTCCGTCGCTCATGCTGGCCTTCAGGACTTTGCCCACGACGATCACATGATCGCCCGCGTCGTGATAGGCATGTTGTTCGCACTCGAACCGGGCCAGACAATCGGGCAGCAGCGGTGTGCCGTTTGCGCAGCGCTCGTGCCGGATGTCCCGCAAGGCGTGGGCGTCTTTGGAACAGCCAAAGCACAGCTCGGCCTGTTCCGACGATAACACGTGAACCGTGAAATGCCGCGCCTTGTGGAAATAGGGAAACCGGCGCGAATTACGATCCCCCGCCCACATGATCAGGGCCGGATCCAGCGACAGGGATGAGAAACTGTTGGCGGTGATGCAGATCGGACCATCATCGCTGTCACAGGTCACGACAGTCACGCCGGTGGCAAACCGACCAAACGCGTCGCGCAGAGTTCTTGTGTCGTCCTTGCCCGGCACAAAGGTATGGGCCATATCGCGCGAAATTGCATTCATCACGGCACCTCATGCCCCAGTGCCGCCTCATAAAGGCGATACCAGCTTTCACGATCCAAAGTGACCTTCAATGCGTCCGAGATGCGTTTGATCCGGTCCGGATTATTGGTGCCCAGCACCGGCAGGATATGCGCCGGATGCGCCAGCAGAAAGGCCACGGCCACGGCGGCACGATCCACGCCGAATTCTGCAGCGATTTCATCGGCAACGACCCCGACCGGAGGGTTCCCGGCCATCAGCAACCCGCCCCCCAGCGGCGACCACGCCATTACGGGATGCCCGTGCTGCTGGTGAAAGACCAGATCGCCATTTGTAAACGGGCTGATCTCACCCAGAGAAATCTCGATCTGGTTGGTCACAAGCGGCGTTTTCATCGCCGATTGCAGTAAGGTCCAATCCCACGGACGGAAGTTTGACACACCCACTGCGCCGACCTTGCCACTGGCGACAATCTCGTCCAGAGCAGCCCCGGTTTCATGGTGATCCATCAACGGGTCGGGGCGGTGAATCAGCAGCAGGTCGATATGGTCGATGGCCATTTCGGTCAGAGACGTATCGACCGAATTCAGGATATGCGCACGCGAGGTGTCATAGTATTTGACCTTCGCATCCGCATAGCGCCCGACCGGGGCGATGATGTCACATTTGGTGACAATCTCCATCTTCTGACGTAGGCCCGGGTTGGCACGCAGGGCGTTGCCCAGAACCGCCTCGGCCGCGTATCCGCCATAGATATCGGCCTGATCGAAGGTGGTAATGCCCTGATCCAAACAGGCCTGTATCTTGGCCTCGACATGGCTTGCCGAGGTATCGCTGTCATCGCCCAGACGCCACATGCCATAGACAAGGCGGCTCATTTCCAGCGTGTCAGACAGTTTCACACGTTGCATCAGCGGCGAACTCCGTTGCCCAGCGGGGTCGCCGGGGTTGTTGCGGGCACGCGCCCATAGGCTTCGGGCAGCGAACAGGTTTTCAGGTGGGGCAGCACGCGGGCACCGAAATGCCGGGCCTCGTCCATGTGCGGGTAACCCGAGAAGATAAAGGCGCGGATGCCCATCTTCTGGTATTCCTCGATCTTGGTCATCACCTGATCGGTCGACCCCACCAGCGCCGCGCCGCAGCCCGACCGGGCGCGTCCAACACCGGTCCACAGGCCGGGTTCGACATAGCCGTACTCATCCGCCAGATCGCGGTTCTTGGTCTGATGCGCCACACCAAGCGAGGTCGCATCCAGCGCCCGTTCGCGAATGGCGCGGCCATAGTCGTCATCCAGTTTCGAGACGATGTAATCCGCATATTCCTGCGCCTCGGCTTCGGTGTCCCGCACGATCATGTGGACGCGCAGACCATAATCCAGAGTGCGGTTGTAGGTTTCGGCCACGGCGTGGACGGCCTTCATCCGATTGGCCAGTTGATCCTTGGTTTCCGGCCACATCAGGTAAACGTCGCAATGCTCGCCACACAGATCCAAGGCGGATGGAGAATAGCCGCCAAAATAGAGCAGCGGGCCGCCGGTCTGATAAGGCCGCGCCGGATCGGTGGTCAGACCCTCGAAGTTGTAGACATCTCCGGCATGGGTGATCTCATCCTGTGTCCAAGCCTGTTTCAGAATCTCGACCACTTCGCGCGAGCGTTGATAGCGGAACGCGCTATCGGCTTTTTCGCCCGGGAAATCGGACGAGATGATGTTGACCGTCAGCCGCCCCTTCAGCATGTGATCCAGCGTCGCGATGGTGCGGGCCAGCATGATCGGCTGCATCTCGCCGCAACGCACGGCGGCCAGCAGATTGATCTTTTCGGTAATTGGCGCACAGCCCGCCACAAAGCTCAGCGTGTCCTGACCGACCTGATATGAGGACGGGCACAGGATGTTACGAAACCCCTGCGCCTCGGCCTCTTTCACTATGCCGGAACAGTGGTCCCAACTGGATCGCAGATCGCCTTCGGGCACACCCAGAAACTGATAGTCATCAGAGCAGAGCGCCGCAAACCACGAGACCTCAGCCGCATCCAGATCGGGGGATGTGATGGGGACGATGGTCATTTGATTCACGCTCCGTGCATCTTTTACTTTTCTCTTGCGTAGCAACCACATTGATGTAGATCAATAGTGTATCAATTTTTCCTGCGACCGAATGAAGCGCCTCAAATGCCCCCCAACAGCCGAAACCCCAACGCCCTGCCGATCTATGTCCAGATCTCGGAACTGCTGATCCGTGATATCGCGGCAGGCCGCCTGATCGACGGCGAGCGCCTGCCGCCCGAACGGGAGATGGCTGCCGGGTTGCAGGTGTCTGTCGGGACGCTGCGAAAATCCCTCGCTGAGCTAGAGAAAAAAGGCATGTTGGAGCGTGTTCAGGGCTCGGGCAACTACATTCGCGAGACCGGAACCCAGAACAGCGTGTATGCGATGTTCCGGCTGGAGCTGCCCGAAGGCGGCGGGTTGCCCCGCGCTGATGTCCTGTCGGTCGATCATCTGCAAAAGCCCGCTGATCTGCCGGAATTCGGCCAGTCGAGATTTGGATCGCGGGTGCGCCGGATGCGCTATCTGAATGACACAATCATCGCGGTCGAGGAGATATGGCTGGACGAATCAGCGGGTCAGATCGACCGGAACCTGCTTTCAGACTCGCTGTATCGCTATTATCAGCAGCAACTTGGCTTCTGGATCACCCGGGCCGAGGATCGCGTCTCGGTCGGCGCCCTGCCCGATTGGACGCCCCGCGGCTTTACCAGACCCGCAGGCCAGATCGCAGGATATATCGAGCGGTTCAGCTGGTCGGAAAAGCCCGAACCGGTCGAATTCTCAAAGACGTGGTTCGATCCGGATCGGGCCACCTATGTCCAACGCCTGAAGTAAAAGGAAACACGCATGACCCGGACCATCCATTACGGGCTGATCGGATGTGGCATGATGGGGCAGGAACATCTGCACAATATCGCTCTGCTTGAGGGCACGCAGGTCGCCGCCATCTTCGAACCTGATCCGGAGATGGCGCAAAAGGCGCAGACCATCGCACCGGATGCGCGGATGGTCGCGTCGCTGCAGGAGCTTCTGGCGGTTGCTGATTTGGATTGTCTGGTCATTGCCAGCCCCAATCATCTGCACGTGGACCAGTTGTTTGAAATTGCTACGACCCGCCCCCTGCCTTTGTTGGTCGAGAAGCCGCTGTTTACAGATCCTGCCGATCTTGATCGGCTTGAAGCGTTGGAGCGCGACTACCCGCACCCGATCTGGGTGGCGATGGAATATCGCTATATGCCTCCGATCGCTGCCCTGATCGACGAGGCGCAGGTGACAGGTGGTATCAAGATGCTATCGATCCGCGAACACCGGTTTCCGTTCCTTGAGAAAGTCGGCGACTGGAATCGTTTCAACCGCAACACCGGTGGCACCTTTGTCGAGAAATGCTGCCATTTCTTCGACCTCATGCGCCTGATCCTGCAATCTGATCCAGTACGCGTTTCAGCAAGTGGCGGCCAGTCGGTGAACCACTTGGACGAGACCTATGCGGGAGAAACCCCGGATATTCTGGACAATGGCTATGTCATCGTCGACTTCGCCTCGGGCGCGCGGGCAATGCTGGAACTGTGTATGTTCGCAGAAGGATCGCGCTATCAGGAAGAGATTTGTGCCATTGGCCCCGCCGCCAAGGTCGAGGCCCTGATCCCCGGGCCCGGCCGTTTCTGGCCCGAACATCTGGGCGAGGCTCCGGTACCGCAACTGATCGTCAGCCCGCGCGATCCCAAAGGCCCGATTGCCCGCGACATCCCGGTGGACCCCAAGCTGCTCGCTGCCGGGGATCACAACGGATCAACCTACTATCAGCACCGGGGCTTTCTGGAGCTGGTGCGCGCAGAGCGCGCGACCCCGGATGTTTCTCTGCGCGATGGGCTCTGGGCGGTGCGCGTTGGGCTTGCTGCGCAGCAATCGGCAGAACATGGAGAGACAGTGACGCTTTCGCGGTAACAGTCACTCAGCACGGGGCGGGATTTCTCAACGGTGATTAAGTTCTTGCCAAGCCGGCACCGGCTCAGTCCTTTGTCAGTTCCACGGCGCTGTGAACGGGTGGAACCGGGCCTTTCAGCAGCATCAGCGCAAGCACCATCGCGGCCGCCGCGGCAATGGCTGCCACAAGCATTGCGCTGTCAAACGCATTGTTCTGAAGGTCGCGCAGCGCCTTGGCCAGTTGCGCACCGGTATCAGGGTCCAGACCGGCAATCAGTTCCTGTACCTGACTGGGTGTGCCGTGTGTCAGTGCATGGGCAAGATCGGTGCGCTGGGTCGATCCTGCGGGCAGGGCATTGATGACCTCTGAAAGCCCGCGCCGCGTGGTGATGGATTCGGCAAGCCCGCCGACCACCGCTCCCAGAGTGGCGCCGAAATACAGGAACGCGTTGATCACGCCCGATCCCTGACCCACATGTTCCTCGGGCAGCAGGCGCAGGCCGAGGCGGGGCAACAGGGAAAAGCCGATGCCAAGCCCCACTCCGACAATGACCAGTTTCCACCATATCCCGGAATAGCTGGTGGTGTTTGTTGTCGTCATCAGCAGCAGAAAACCACAGGCCATGAATCCCATGCCCAGCGCGACCGGCCACTGAAAGCTGTAGGGTGCAAGGAAACGCGGCGCGGTGACGGACACGATGAACATGCTGGCGCTCAGCGGCAGGATCGCGCTGCCTGCATCAATGGCAGAGTATCCGAAGGCGTCGGGCGATTGCACGAAGACATTGAAATAGACAAAGAAGGCAAAAAGCGTGAAACCGGTAAAGAACATTCCCGCCGCTGCCATGAAATAGCGGGGGTGGCGGAAGTATCGCAGCTCGACCAGTGGATCCCTGCTGCGCCGGGAGGTTACGATAAGCGCCCCCACCGCGCAGGCCGAAACAGCCAGAGGAACCAATGTAAGGGCCGTGCCCCACCCCCGGCTTTCCCCATTGCTGAGCGCAAAGGACAGTGGACCCAGAAGCAGGATCATGGCGATGGCGCCGGCATAATCGAACCTTGCATCCGGCTGACGCATGTCCGGAACATATTTGTGTTTGCTGACCCGCAGACCGATTACAAAGGCGATGGAAAGCAAGACCAGATCGGTGGCGAATACCGCCCTCCAGCTGATGTAATGTGCGAAAGCACCGCCGACGATGGGGCCGACACCAATAGCGAGGCCAACAATTGCGCCCCAGGCACCGGTGACGCTTGCGCGTTGGTCCTCGGGTGTGGCGGCGGTCAGGATGGACAGTGAGGTGCCGAACAGCGCCGCGGCCCCTGCCCCCTGTGCGCCGCGTCCGATCAGGATCATCGTCGCATCCTGCGAAACCAGCGCCAGAGACGACCCGGCGGCGAAAACGATCATCCCAAAGAAGAAAACGCCCATCTTGCCGGTGATATCGCCCAGCCTGCTAACAATGGTCACAAGCGTCGCACTGGCCACCGTATAGGCTGCCATCACCCATTGCAGGCCGGACGGGGTCAGATCGAACTCGGCCTTGAGATTGGGAAGAATGGTGGCAACGGCGGTGGTGTTGAACCCGACAACCATCATGCAGATGGCTGTCATCAGCAGCACCAAGCGCGCGCCGCCCGTGTCAGACCCGCCATCGGGTTGAATGTTCGGTATGGCCTCGCCCTCCCGGACAATGGCGCGCACCGCAAAGGTCCGCAACCAGATTAATGCTTGGGCATTAAAGCATTTTTCTGCCTTCAGGCATAGGGCGTCAAATCCGGCAGAACAGCACCAGCAGGAGGGTCGGCAGGCCGATGTTGGTCACACAACCGTTCATCAATGGCTTCCGAACCGGTAACCGCAACAGCCTGAGGCCACGCCCCCGGGATCCCCAAGCCGCACAATCGTCCGCGTCGCCGTCCAGCTCATTTCCAGAAATGCCCTGAACCAAAGCTCAATGGTCGACAAATGCAAGATGAACAGGGTCGGATAGCCAAGCAGTCGCGCTAAGCCCCACCCCTTGCAGGGTTTTCCAATTTTGAGTCCGATATTGCGTTTATCAGGGGTCCGGGGTCCTTCCCTTCGCCGCACACACAACATATAGTGGCTGACAACAACGTGTGGGCAAACACGGCGGGACTTGGGAATACAGGCATGGCACATATCATCGTAGTCGGGAATGAAAAGGGCGGCGCAGGCAAATCGACCGTGTCTATGCATGTAGCGACCGCTTTGGCGCGGTTGGGACACAAGGTCAGCACTCTGGATCTGGACCTGCGTCAGCGCAGCCTTGGCCGCTATTTCGAAAACCGCCTGAACTTTCTGAACGGCGCAGAGCATTCCTTGCCCAGCCCGCGCCACCACGACCTGCCCGAGATCGACGCCAGCACGCTGAAACCCGGCGAGAACATCTATGACCACCGCCTGTCGGCTGCGGTGGCCGAGTTGGAAAGCGACAGCGACTTTATCCTGATCGACTGCCCCGGCTCGCATACCCGGCTCAGCCAGGTGGCGCATTCGCTGGCCGACACGCTGATTACGCCACTGAACGACAGTTTCATCGATTTTGATCTGCTGGCACGCATCGATTCCAAGGGCGAAAAAATTCTGGGACCGTCGGTCTATTCCGAGATGGTCTGGAACGCGCGCCAGTTGCGGGCACAAGCGGGGCTGAAACCGATCGATTGGGTGGTGGTGCGCAACCGGGTCGGCACCCAGCGCATGGTCAACAAGGAAAAGATGCAGCGCGCCATCGAGATGCTGTCGCAGCGCATCGGCTTCCGCGTCGCCTCGGGCTTTTCCGAACGGGTGATCTTTCGTGAACTGTTCCCGCGCGGGCTGACCCTGCTGGATCTCAAGGATATCGGGGTCAAACAGCTGAATATCTCGAACATCGCCGCACGGCAGGAATTGCGCGACATGATGAAAGAGCTGAACTTGCCGGGGGTCGAAATCGACTTCTAGTTTCGCCGGATGTGCAGGTTGTGCGTTCGCGCGCCAGCCAAATCTTCTGATACGGGTACCAGATTTTCCTCACAATTGATCTGACTTGCTACATTCAACAAAATGGGCATTGAATCAGCGTGAGGATCATCATGGAAAATATGGCTCGAACACCAGTTGGGTATTACGATCCAGACGATTGTGATCCTGCAGAATTTGCAACGCTTGTCACCCGATGCGTCGCGCCCGAAACCGTTCCCCACACCACCGCCATCGAAAAAAATGTGCCGGTTTACCAGATGGACGAAATCCGCCCCTATCTGGATGATCCCGCGAAACGGCAAGCCCTTCTGAGCGAGTGGGCGCAAGTGTTCAGAACCGGCGCGGGGGTGGTTGCGTTCAAACGGGCTTATGCGGACGTCGACGTGATCGACCAGGCAACTGAAGTTTATGAAAAGATAATCGCGGCCGAGAAAGTGGCCGCAATGGGCGGCGGGGATCATTTCGCGGCATCCGGTGCGAATGACCGGATCTGGAACTCACTTCAAAAGCTGTGCGAATTCGCCCCGGGGATTTACCTGCGGTATTTTGCCAACACTTCGATCGCCGCGATTTGCGAGGCATGGCTTGGACCAAATTATCAGATGACCGCTCAGGTCAATCTGGTTCACCCGGGCGGCGCCGCGCAGCAAGCACATCGTGACTATCATCTGGGCTTTCAGACCTCTGCAATCAGCGCCAGTTACCCCGCGCATGTGCATGAATTGTCCCCCGCCCTGACCCTGCAAGGTGCGATAGCCCATTGCGATATGCCGGTTGAAAGTGGTCCAACGAAACTGTTGCCGTTTTCGCAATGCTATAAACCGGGATACGCGGCCTGGCGACGCGAAGACTTTCGCGCCATTTTCGAACAGCACCACGTTCAGATCGCTCTTGAGAAAGGCGATGCGGTGTTCTTCAATCCCGCACTTTTTCACGCGGCGGGTGCCAATACGACGACGGATGTGCATCGCATGGCCAATTTGCTTCAGGTGTCTTCGGCCTTCGGGCGCGCGATGGAAACCATCGACCGGGACGCCATGTGCAAGCTGATATACCCCCATCTGTTGCAGGCACAAAGCGATGACACACTAGGTCCCGCCGAACTCTCGGCCGCCATCGCCGCCACAGCCGAGGGGTATTCGTTTCCCACCAATCTGGACAACGACCCGCCCAAAGACGGATTGGCGCCCGAAACACAGGCCGCATTTCTTCATCGCGCCCTGGCCGGGCGTTTCAACCCAAATGATGTCTCGGCACATCTTGATGAAATGAAGGCGCGGCAATCGGCTTGAGGGATCATCTTCCGTAAACCGAAATCTGCCGCGCTGATCTAGTTGTACACCGTAAACAACTCTTTCGGCTCGGGCACACCCCGCAGCATGTAACGTCCGACCGAGATCAGATCAGCGTCGCAAGGGTGCGCAGCACGCGCGACGTCGTCCGAGATCAAAATGCGCTGACCCAACGACCGGTGCATTCCAGCTATCCGTGCCGTCTGGTTTACCGCGGGGCCGATGACAGTGAAATCCAACCGGGCGTCCGAGCCGATATTGCCATAGAGAATCTCGCCCGAATGCAGGGCCAGTGTGTAGTTCGACACTGGCTGACCGCTGGCTTCGCGCTGTTCGTTCAACGCGGCCATCCGATCCTGCAACAGGGTTACGGCGCCCAGCGCGGCGCGGGCGTCGGCGTCAATCTCGCCCACATCGAACATCGCCATGATACCGTCGCCCATGAATTTCAGGATGTTGCCATCGCATTGATGAACCACATCCACCACTACGGCGAGGTAGTCATTCAGCATGTCGATCACTTCGGTACCCGGCAGCACTTCGGACAGACTGGTGAAGCCTTCGAGGTCAAAATTCCAGATTACCGCATCGATCTGTTGCAGCGACCCCCGGCGGATTTCGCCCGACAAGACGCGCTGCCCGGCATCCCGGCCCAGATAGACGCGCATCAGGTCCTGAGACACGCGCGCATTCGATGCTGATTTCAACGCCAGTCCCAGATGCGGCAGTGCCGTATTGATCAGGTCCAGATCATCGTCGCAGAACCCCTCGGGGCCATTGCTGGCCCAGGACATGAGCACCCCGTCGATGGCCTTTTTGGCATCCCGCGGGCTGCTATGGGAGGGTACATCAAAACTGACGCCACTTGCGTAGTAATCCGTGGCCCCAAGCTCGCGCAGCTCATTCAGTAAAGGAAAGCGGCTGGGCTCATTCTGGTCCACCAAACGCTCGCGGATGGAGTCGACATCGTCGTTCAGGATGACAAAAAGCGGGCTGTTCTTCCAGATCTCGCTGGGCTCTTCGGTGTACTCGAAGGTCTGGAAATCTCCGCCGCGTCCCTGATACCAGCTATAGCCGGTGCCGCCATAGACCGGATGCAGCGCCGGTTGGGCCGCGTGAAAGCGCATCAGCGGTACGCCAAGATCGACCAGTTGATTGCAATAGCCGTCCAGCAACTCTTCTTTGTCCGCCCCTTCAAGGCCGCGTGTTACAAGCCAGTCGATCAGAGCATGGGATTTCGCCGCGTTGGGGTCCGTGGCTGTCATTTCACCTTCCTGTGTCCGTTCAGCTGTTGATCTGGGCGCGGCTGCATCAAATTACCAGTGCGTCAATCCATCCCGGCCAGACGGCGCAGCATCATCCGCAAGAGCGCCGCCTCGCCCGTCGTAAAGCGCGCCGCCAGTTTCGCGTCATAGTCGCGCGCAATCTCGCGCAGCTCACGATACACCGCCTGACCCGAATGTGTCAGCGACAACTGCTCGGACCGGCGGTCGGTCTCATCCCGCAAGCGTTGCAGATAACGCCGCTGTTCCAGCCTGCGCACCGCCCGGCTGATCTTGGTTTTATGGATTTTGGCGCGCAGCCCGATCTCTTTGGCGGTCATTTCACCATAATTGCCAAGGTGAAACAGCACCCGCCATTCGGTGCGCAACATTCCATAGCGATTCTTGTAGACGCGCTGAAACTCCAACGAGCTTTCCTCGGCCGCCTGATTCAACAGGAACGGCAGGAAATTTCGCAAATCAAACTCATCTTTTTCGGCATTATTCTGCTGTGTCATCCTTGTTAGTTACAAAATCAACTATTATCCGACAAGCAGCAACTTGAAGGAGCGTCTGATGAATCGCCCCACCGACCCGCATGAAATGACCCAGGCCAGCACGCCTGTTGGCACCCATCCCGGCTATATGCCCGGCTTTGGAAACGATTTTGAGACCGAGGCCCTGCCTGGCGCACTGCCGCAAGGGATGAACAGCCCGCAAAAATGCAACTACGGCCTTTATGGCGAACAGCTGAGCGGCACCGCCTTCACCGCCAACCCGCCCGAACGCACATGGTGCTATCGCATCCGGCCTTCGGTGAAGCATTCACATCGCTATGAGAAAATCGACCTGCCCTACTGGAAATCGGCCCCATGTGTCGATCCGGACGTGATTTCGCTGGGCCAGTACCGTTGGGATCCGGTGCCGCATTCGGATGAAGGCCTGACCTGGCTGACCGGAATGCGCACCATGACCACGGCCGGAGACGTCAACACTCAGGTCGGCATGGCCAGCCACATCTATCTGGTCACTGAATCGATGGTGGATGATTATTTCTTCTCAGCCGATTCCGAACTGCTGGTGGTGCCGCAGGAAGGCCGCCTGCGCTTTGCCACCGAAATGGGCATCATCGATCTGGAACCCAAGGAAATCGCCATCATCCCGCGCGGGCTGCTTTATAGGGTTGAGGTATTGGAAGGCCCCGCACGTGGTTTCGTCTGCGAAAACTACGGGCAGAAATTCGAACTGCCCGGGCGCGGGCCGATTGGGGCCAACTGCATGGCCAACCCGCGTGACTTCAAGGCCCCGGTAGCAGCCTTTGAGGACCGCGAGGTGCCTTCGACGGTAACGATAAAATGGTGCGGCCAGTTCCATACGACGAAGATTGACCACAGCCCGCTGGATGTGGTCGCCTGGCATGGCAACTACACGCCTTACAAATACGACCTGCGTACCTATTGCCCGGTCGGCGCAATCCTGTTCGACCATCCCGACCCGTCGATCTTTACCGTGCTGACCGCACCTTCGGGCCAGCCGGGTACGGCGAATATCGACTTTGTTCTGTTCCGCGAGCGCTGGATGGTGATGGAGGACACGTTCCGCCCGCCCTGGTATCACAAGAACATCATGTCCGAGCTGATGGGCAACATCTACGGTCAGTATGATGCCAAACCGCAGGGCTTTGTCCCCGGCGGCATGAGCCTGCACAACATGATGATCCCGCACGGGCCGGACAAGGAAGCCTTTGAGAAAGCGTCAAATTCGAACCTCGGGCCGGACAAGCTGGAGAACACGATGTCCTTCATGTTCGAAACCCGTTTCCCGCAGCACCTGACGGCATTTGCAGCCACCGAAGCGCCGTTGCAGGATGACTATATCGATTGCTGGAGCGATATCGAAAAGAAGTTCGACGGCACCCCCGGCAAAAAATGAAAATCGCCTGAAGTCATAGATTTTTCGACGAGAAATCTTGGCCCCTGACAAAGGTCTGGAGAAAAAATGCCTTTGATGAATTCCTGGGTCGCATCGGCCAATTCCGCCGACCACCCGTTTCCGCTGAACAACCTGCCCTATGGCGTGTTCTCGACCGAAACCACCGAACCACGCTGCGGTGTGGCCATCGGCGACATGATATTCGACATCACTGCAGCCGAGGCCGACGGGCTGATCGTATTGTCGGACGAACCGCTTTTTGACCTGCCCTTCTGGAACCCGCTGATGGAAGAAGGCCCCGCCGTCTGGGCCGCCCTGCGCGAACGTCTGACCGCGCTGCTGGCCGAAGGCTCGGACGCGCAGCACAAGATCGAGGCGCTGCTGATCCCTCAGAACGCTGCGCAGATGCACATGCCCTTTGCCGTCAGCGAATACACCGATTTCTACGCAGGCCGGAACCATGCCTTCAATGTCGGCACCATGTTCCGCGGGTCTGAGAATGCGCTGCCGCCGAACTGGCTGCATATTCCTATCGGCTATAATGGTCGCGCCTCCTCTGTGGTCGTCTCGGGCACCGACATTCGTCGCCCCTGGGGTCAGCTCAAATCCCCCGATCAGGACCTGCCTGCTTTCCTGCCCTCCCGCCGCTTTGATATCGAGCTTGAGATGGGTGCCATCGTGGGCACACCCTCTGACGGCCCGATTTCAGTGCAAGAGGCGGATGACAACATCTTTGGCTATGTCCTGCTGAACGACTGGTCGGCACGCGATATTCAGGCATGGGAATACCAGCCGCTGGGCCCGTTTCAGGCCAAAGCCACCGCAACTTCGGTCAGCCCGTGGATCGTCACCAAAGCCGCGCTGGAACCCTTCCGCTGCGACACGCCAGCGCGCGAGTTTGAACTGCTGGAGCACCTGAAAGACTGCGGCCCGATGCTCTATGACATTGACCTGTCCGTCACCATGGCTCCCGAAGGCAAGGCGGCCACGACCATCGCGCGGACCAACTACAACCAGATGTATTATTCGGCGGCGCA
The DNA here is from genome assembly GCF_056531745.1 of Ruegeria sp. L12. Taxonomy (NCBI): domain Bacteria; kingdom Pseudomonadati; phylum Pseudomonadota; class Alphaproteobacteria; order Rhodobacterales; family Roseobacteraceae; genus Ruegeria; species Ruegeria sp. L12. The sequence continues at coordinate 17,057 of NZ_JBQFMH010000003.1, read as the reverse complement.
GCAGCTGGCGCATCACACGACTTCGGGCTGCCCAATGAATACCGGCGATCTGTTGGGATCCGGCACCATCTCGGGGCCAACCAAACCCGAACGCGGCTCGCTGCTGGAACTGAGCTGGGGCGGGAAGGAACCTATGACGCTGGACACCGGCGAAACGCGCAGCTTCATCGAGGATGGCGACACCCTGACCCTGACCGGCGCGGCCCAGGGTGACGGCTACAAGATCGGGTTCGGCGATTGTACAGGTACGCTTCTACCGGCACTCGACGACCCGTTTGCGAGGGGCTGATGCAGCTACAGCCCATATCCTCAGAGCGCGCTCTGCCAGTCCTTTACGGCTTCGATTGGGTAGAGAAGCATCAGCACGTTCAGCGTAAGCCCGTCACGGATCAGCGTGGTGGTCAGGATCTCGAACCCCAGCGCGATGGCAACCGTCGCCCAGATCGGCAGGCGGCGGGCAAGCCAGAACCCAAGCATCATCGCCCCGATATCAGCCATCGAGTTGACCACGCTGTCGCCGTAATAATCCAGCGAGATCGTCACCGCGCGATAATGCTCGATCACGGCATCGGTGTTCTCGGAAATCTCCCACGCGACTTCGATCAGGGTGGCGATGAACAACCGCCAGCCAACAGCAAGGCGTCGCGCCACCAACCACAGAAGGCCGTAAAACAGGAAGCCATGAATGATATGGCTGGGGGTGTACCAGTCCGTCAGATGCTGAGAGCTTTCGGAACTGAAGGTTTCACCATGCCACAGCTTGATGAAACCGCATTTGCAAATCGGCTCGCGCCCCATCCACAGCAGAATGATGGCACAGGCAATGACAACACAAGCGGTTGCCCAGTAAGGCAAAAATCGACGTTCAAACATGAGGCGACAAGACCATCAAGGCGGGTCTCTGTCCAGAAGGGAAATAACTGAAATGGCCAAGGCATTCGCGTCCCAGGGGGACATGTCGGAAAAGAAAATCTCGTTCACTGAGGTGGGCGAAGGGCTTTACGCATTCACCGCCGAGGGCGACCCGAACTCGGGCGTGATCATCGGCGATGACAGCGTGATGATTGTCGAGGCGCAGGCCACCCCGCGTCTGGCCAACAAGGTGATCGAATGCGTGCGCTCGGTAACGGACAAGCCGATTACCCATGTGGCGCTGACCCATTACCACGCGGTGCGCGTTTTGGGCGCCAGCGCTTTTGGCGCGCAGCAGATCCTGATGTCCGACATGGCCCGTGCCATGGTGGTTGAACGGGGGCAGGAAGACTGGGACAGCGAATTCCAACGCTTCCCGCGCCTGTTCGAAGGGCATGAGAGCATCCCCGGCCTGACCTGGCCCACAACCACATTCAGCGACACGATGACCGTTTATCTGGGCAACCGCCGGATCGACCTGATGCATCTGGGCCGCGCGCACACGGCCGGCGATATTGTCATCCATGTACCCGATCAGAACGTCATGTTCACCGGCGATATCGTCGAATACCACTCGGCCTGCTATTGCGGCGACGGGCATTTCAGCGACTGGGGCGACACGCTGGACGAAATCAAGTGGTTCGACGTCGACGCCATCGCGCCGGGGCGTGGGGACGCTCTGGTCGGCAAAGACATGGTCAACGCGGCCATCGAAAACACCCGCGATTTCGTCGAAAGCACCTATCGCCCGGCGGCCAAAGTGGCCGCTCGGGGTGGTAGCCTGAAAGAAGCATGGGACGCCGTGCGCGCCGAATGTGATCCGAAATTCGCCGACTACGCGATCTACGAACACTGCCTGCCGTTCAACGTCGCCCGCGCCTATGACGAGGCGCGCGGCATCGACACGCCCCGTATCTGGACCGCCCAGCGCGATCTGGAAATGTGGGAGGCCCTGCAGGGCTGAGAATTCCGGGCCGGATTTGATCCAGATCGTGGCGGCCCGGATTTGACGGTGAAACCATAAGACAGCTCCTCCGGCGTGCCGCGCCGGAGAATGGATGAGGTGCGCCCGCCGCGCCAGAACTGGGAGAGAGACCGTGAACAAGATTTTCGAAGTTCCACTTTACGCCTACGAGGCCAGCCCGGACCAATCTGCCTCTGCGCCGGTGCGCCATAAGGTCATCGTTGTCGGTGCCGGCCCCGTGGGGCTGGCCGCCGCCATCGATCTGGCCCAGCAAGGGGCTGAGGTGCTGGTGCTGGACGACAATGACAAGGTCAGCTTCGGCAGCCGCGCCATCTGTTTTGCCAAACGTCCGCTGGAAATCCTTGATCGGCTGGGCTGCGGACAGGCAATGGTGGACAAGGGTGTCCTTTGGAACACGGGCAAGGTGTTCTTCGACGAGCGCAAGGTTTACGAGTTCAACCTGCAACCCGACAGCGGCGATCAGCGCCCCGCCTTCATCAATCTGCAGCAATATTATTTCGAACAGTTTCTGGTCGATCGCGTGCGCGAGTTGCAGGAACAGGGCGCGCCCATCGAAATCCGCGGCCGCAACAAGGTCGAGGCCGTCGGTACCCACCCCGATCACGTCAAGCTTGAGGTGGAAACCCCCGAAGGATCCTACACGATCGAGGCCGATTGGGTAATCGCCTGCGACGGTGCAGGCTCACCCATGCGGGCGATGCTGGGCAAGGATTTCGTGGGCCGCGTATTCGAAGACAACTTCCTGATTGCCGATGTGGTGATGGAGGCCGACTTCCCATCGGAGCGCTGGTTCTGGTTCGACCCACCGTTCAACAAGGGCCAATCGGCGCTGTTGCACAAGCAACCCGACGGGGTGTGGCGCATCGATCTGCAACTGGGTTGGGACATCGACAAGGAACGCGAGAAACGTCCCGAAAACGTCATCCCGCGCCTTACGGCGATGCTGGGTGAAGACGTTCAGTTCGAACTGGAATGGGTCAGCATCTACACCTTCCAATGCCGCCGGATGGAGCAGTTCCGCCATGGCCGGGTGCTCTTTGCCGGTGACAGCGCCCATCAGGTCAGCCCGTTCGGCGCGCGCGGTGCGAATTCGGGCGTGCAGGACACCGACAACCTGTGCTGGAAGCTGAAACTGGTGATTGACGGCAAAGCGCCTGAATCGCTGCTCGACAGCTATAATTCCGAACGTATCCACGGCGCGGACGAGAACATTTTGAACTCGACCCGGTCGACAGATTTCATCACACCAAAATCAGCCATGTCGCGCGTTTTCCGCGACGCGGTGCTGGACCTCAGTGAGCATTACGATTTCGCCCGTCCGCTGGTGAATTCCGGGCGGCTGAGCGTGCCTTGCGTCTACGACGGCTCGCCCCTGAACTCTGCCGATGCGTTGAACGGGCCGGCGCAGAGCCGACCCGGCGCGCCCTGCCCGGATGCGCCTTTGGGCGACGCGTTCCTGCTGCCCCGGCTGGCCGGTCAGTTCACGCTGCTGACCATCGATGCCGATGCGCCCGATGAGATCGAGGTCGACGGCATCACCGTCAAGCGTCTGGCCCTGTCGGTCAAGGACGACCCCACTCTGACGCTGAAACGCCGTTATCTGGGCGATGCTTCGGGCGCGGTCTATCTGATCCGGCCCGATCAGCATGTCGCCGCACGGCGTGACACCTACGAAGAAAACGCCTTCCGGCACGCGGTCCGCCGCGCCACAGGCAAGGAGCAAGCGATATGACCGATCTGATCCTCTCACCCAACCTGACCCATGCCGACGATTTCTATGCCGACCTTCTGGCGGCACATGAAGGGTTGGAAAAACCCGACAGCGACGCGCTGAACGCACGGCTGGTACTGGTGCTGGCCAACCATATTGGTGACAACGCGGTGCTGAAACAGGCGCTGGACGCTGCTGCGCTAAAACAGGAGTGGACCCAATGAAAATCGAACAGATTCACCACGTCGCCTATCGCTGCAAGGACGCGAAAGAGACCGTTGAATGGTATGGCAAGATGCTGAACATGGATTTCATTCTGGCGATTGCCGAAGACCATGTGCCCTCGACCCATGAACCTGATCCTTACATGCACCTGTTTCTGGATGCCGGGAACGGCAATGTTCTGGCGTTTTTCGAATTGCCAACCAAGCCCGAAATGGGCCGCGATCCGAACACCCCCAAATGGGTGCAGCATATCGCTTTCAAGGTAAAGGACCGGGACGAGTTGATCGCCTTCAAAGACCATCTTGAGGCCAACGGGGTCGAGGTTCTGGGCGTGACCGATCATTCGATCTTTCACTCGATCTATTTTTTCGATCCCAATGGCCACCGTGTCGAACTGGCTTGCCCCGACCCCGAAGAAGAGGCCATGCTGTCCCGGCTGGATGCGGTGAAATGGGACATGCTGGAAGAATGGTCGCGCACCAAGAAAGCCCCCCAACATGCCGACTGGCTGCATGCGAAAGAATTGAGCAAAGGCTGATACCTGCATGTCCGAAGTGGTTCTGTATGACTACTGGCGCTCGTCAGCCAGCTATCGGCTGCGGATCGCGCTGAATCTGGCGGGGATCACCTATCGCCCGGTGGTGATCGATCTGGTTGGGGGTGCGCATCGTGCACCAGAGCATCTGGCGCGCAACCCGCAGGGTCTGGTGCCGGTGCTCGACATCGACGGGCTGCGGTTGACGCAATCACTGGCGATCCTCGATTATCTGGACGAAACACGCCAGATGGGTCTTCTGCCAGCTGATCCTGCCCGCCGGGCGGCGGCGCGGGCGCTGGCACATAGCATCGCTGTGGATATCCACCCGGTTTGCAATCTGTCGGTGGCGCGCCAAGCCACACAGCTTAGCGCGGGAGCGGGCGACATGCCCGGCGATTGGATGCGCCATTTCATTCGACCCGGGCTGCATGCGTTTGAAAGGTTGCTGGACGGTTTCGAACAAAGCCCGTTCTGTACCGGCGACACTCCCGGTTTGGCCGATATCTGTTTGATTCCGCAGCTTTACAATGCCCGCCGCTGGGAGGTCGATCTGTCGGACATGCCGCGTCTGCTGGCGGTCGAGTCCGTTTGCGCCGAGCATCCGGCCTTTGCCGCCGCCCATCCCGACAGGCATGCACCGATCTGACCTGACGCACAGGGTGTGTGTGGCGGCGCGGGTGCCAAAACCCTCGGGCAGCGATTAGGTTGCGAGGTATCGACATACGGAGACACCCATGCCCGAGATCACCGGCTATCACGCCCATGTCTATTTCGACGCAGACACGCAAGACACCGCCCAACAGGTCTGCGAAGAGGCCGCGCGGCTGTTTCCTGCCGTGCAGATGGGCCGCATGCACGCCCGCAATGTCGGCCCCCACCCGCGCTGGAGTTGCCAGCTTGGCTTTCCCGCCGAAGCCTTCGATCAGGTCTTTCCCTGGCTGATCCTGAACCGTCAAGGGCTGACCATTTTCACCCACCCGGAAACCGGAGACCATCTGACCGATCACCGGGATCGCGCGGTCTGGATGGGTGAGATGCTGGAGCTTGACCTGTCGATATTCGATTAACCCAGATCACGCGCCCGATCGCGCAGGATGAACTTCTGAATCTTCCCCGTCGAGGTTTTGGGAAGCGCTCCGAAGACGACCGTCTTGGGCGCTTTGAAATGAGCCATGTTATCGCGGCAAAAGGCAATCACCTCGGCCTCGGTTGTCTGCGCCTGCGGTTTCAGCTCGACAAAGGCACAAGGGGTTTCGCCCCATTTGTCATCCGGGCGCGCAACCACGGCGGCCTCCATCACCGCCGGGTGTTTGTACAGGACATCCTCGACCTCGACCGATGAGATATTCTCGCCCCCCGAAATGATGATGTCCTTGGACCGGTCCTTCAGTGCAATATAGCCGTCCGGGTGCATCACCCCCAGATCGCCCGAGGCAAACCAGCCGCCTTTGAACGCTTTGTCGGTGGCCTCGGCGTTCTTCAGATAGCCCTTCATGACGATGTTGCCCTGCATGAAGATCTCGCCCATGGTTTCGCCATCCGAGGGCACGGGCTCCAGCGTCTCGGGATCGGCGACCATCAACCCGGACAGAGCCACGTATTTCACTCCTTGCCGCACTTTCAGCGCGGCCCGGTCTTCGGCCCCCTTGTCGTTCCATTCATCCTTCCATGCGCAGACGACAGACGGGCCATAGGTCTCGGTCAGGCCGTAGACATGGGTGACCTCGACGCCCATCCCCTCCATCGCTTCGATCACTTTGGCAGGCGGTGGTGCACCTGCGGTCATTACCTTGATCTGCTGGTCGAAGTCTTTGAGATGATCCGGTGCGTTGGCCAGCATGTTCAACACGATGGGCGCGCCGCAGAAATGGGTCACGCCCTCTGCTCGGAAGGCGCGATAGATCGGCTCGTCACGGACTGCGCGCAGACAAACCGACGTGCCCGCATTGGCTGCCATCGTCCATGGGAAACACCAGCCATTGCAGTGAAACATCGGCAGGGTCCACAGATAGACCGAATGCTGCGGCATACCCCATGTCAGAATGTTCGAGGTCGCGTTCAGAGCCGCACCGCGATGGTGATAGACCACGCCTTTGGGGTTGCCCGTGGTGCCCGAAGTATAGTTCAGCGTGATCGCATCCCATTCATCGGCAGGCAGAGACCAGTCGGAGTCCGGATCACCCTCGGCCAGCAGACCCTCGTAGGTCAGATCACCCAACCGTTCGCCGCCCTCAAAACTGGCATCTTCGATATCGACCACCAGAATGTCGTGATCCACCTGCTCCAGCGCCTGTTTCACGACGCCCGAGAATTCGGGATCAACCAGCAGAACCTTGGCTTCGGCATGGTTCAGAATGAAGGCGATGATCGGCGCATCCAGCCGCGTGTTGATCGCGTTCAGCACCGCGCCTGCCATGGGCACACCGAAATGCGCCTCGTAGTGTTCGGGGATGTTGGCCGCAATGATCGAGACCGTATCACCCGCCCCTACCCCACGCGCGGCCAGCGCGCTGGCCAGACGGCGGCACCGTGCATAGGTTTCGGCCCAGGCGAACCGGCGCGCGCCATACACAACGGACGGATAATCCGCATAGACCTTCGCCGTCCGCTCAAGATAGCTGAGCGGGGACAGGGGCGTGAAATTCGCAGGGGTTTTGTCCAGATGCTGTTGGTAGATTGTTTCGGCTGTCATCCGGCGATCCTCCCAAACTCGACAGATTGGCGTATTGAGCACGGAACTTACGCCAATACAAACCCGTATTAATACGCGAAACTGGTACACTGGAGATATCCGATGGGCTAATCTGGCCCTACTTCGCGCGTCTCATTCGCGTTGATCTGCAGTATCACGTCACTTTGCGCCCGCAGGGGTATCCTGATTCCCGCGCGCCTTACCTTGAAAGGACATGTCATGGACGGCACGTTCAACGAAAACGATCTTTCCCGTGTGGTCGAAGCCGACCGCGCCCACATCTGGCATCACCTGATCCAGCACAAGCCGTTTGAAACCAATGATCCCCGCATCATTGTCGAAGGCAAAGGGATGCGCGTTTGGGATCAGAAGGGCAAAGAGCATCTGGATGCCGTCTCCGGTGGGGTCTGGACGGTGAACGTAGGCTATGGCCGCGAATCCATCTGCAAGGCCGTCTATGACCAGCTGATGAAGCTGTGCTACTTCGCCAACACTGCAGGCTCGATCCCCGGTTCGATTTTTGCTGAAATGCTGATCGACAAGATGCCCGGCATGAGCCGCGTGTATTACACCAACTCCGGCAGCGAAGCGAACGAGAAAGCCTTCAAGATGGTCCGCCAGATCGCCCACAAGAAATACGGCGGCAAGAAGACCAAGATCCTGTATCGCGACCGCGACTATCACGGCTCGACCCTGGCAACGATGTCGGCAGGCGGTCAGGACGAGCGCACTGCGCAGTATGGCCCATTTGCGCCTGACTTCGTGCGTGTTCCGCATTGCATGGAATACCGCAAGCACGAACTGGACGGCGCCCCCGAAGAGAACTTCGGCGAATGGGCTGCGAACCAGATCGAAGAAGTGATCCTGCGCGAAGGCCCCGACACTGTGGGCGCCCTGTGCCTTGAGCCTGTGACCGCAGGTGGCGGCGTTATCGAAGCGCCCGAAGGCTATTGGCCGCGCGTGCAGGAGATCTGCAAGAAATACGACGTGCTGCTGCATATCGACGAAGTGGTCTGCGGTGTTGGCCGCACCGGCACATGGTTCGGTTACCAGCAATACGGCATCAAGCCCGACTTCGTGACCATGGCCAAAGGCGTTGCCTCGGGCTATGCGGCGATTGCCTGCATGGTTACCACCGAAGAAGTCTTTGACATGTTCAAGGACGATGCTTCGGACCCGATGAGCTATTTCCGCGATATCTCGACCTTTGGCGGCTGCACCGCCGGTCCGGCGGCGGCTGTCGAAAACATGCGCATCATTCAGGACGAAAACCTGCTGCAGAACTGTGCAGACATGGGTGACCGCATGATGGGCAACCTGCAGGCGCTGATGGAAAAACACAAGGTTATCGGCGACGTGCGCGGCAAGGGCCTGTTCCTGGGCGCCGAACTGGTTGCGGATCGCGGCTCCAAAGAGCCGGTGGACGAGAAACTGGCGCAGGCGGTTGTTGCAGACTGCATGGCACAGGGCGTCATCATCGGTGTCACCAACCGCTCGATCCCCAGCCGCAACAACACGCTGTGCTTCTCGCCCGCGCTGATCGCAACGGCGGATGACATCGACCAGATCACCGATGCGGTGGATGGCGCGCTGGGGCGCGTCTTCGGCTGATCCGGCCTCTGGACAACTACTGAAACCAAGGAAACCCGTCAGATGCTGGCGGGTTTCTTTTTTGGCCGTAGATCCTGCCGGTCACCATCTGCTGGACAGTCAGAGTGGGCAGAACTACCGTAGCCGCAACATATTCCAACAGGAGGTTTGTATCAGATGTCCAGGACACTCTCGATTGCGGCAAGTTCGGTTCTGTTGCTTTCAACAGCAGCCTTTGCGCAGGAACAATGCGCCGCTGGCAAGACCCTGACGGACGGCAAGTTTACCATCGCGACGGGCAATCCGGCCTATTACCCGTGGGTGATCGATGACGCCCCCGAATCCGGTGAAGGGTTCGAGGCCGCCGTGGCATACGCCCTGGCCGAAGAAATGGGTTTTGCTGCCGAAGATGTCGTGTGGGTCCGGTCCTCGTTTGACGAGGCGATCCAGCCGGGCGCCAAAGAATTCGACGTCAACATGCAGCAATACTCAATCACGCCCGAGCGCGATCAGGTCGTGGATTTCTCAGCCCCCTATTACACCGCGCCCATGGCGGTTCTGGTCAGCCCGAACGCCACCGACACCGCCCCGACGCTTGAGGCGCTGAAAGGGTTGCAATGGGGTGCCGTGGGTTCGACCACAGCGGTTCCCAAGCTGGCCAGCATCATCCAGCCGGACAGCGATCCCTTGCTTTACGGCGACAACGCGGATGTGAATGCGGCGATGACGGCGAACCAGATCGACGCAGCCTTGTTCGACCTGCCGACAGCCCTGTTCCTCAGCGCCGTGATGATCGAGGGCTCGAAGGTCATCGGGCAGTTTCCGGCGGATGAGAGCGACAATCCCGATCAGTTCGGAATGCTGATGGAAGAAGGCAACCCCCTGAAAACCTGCATCGACGAAGCGCTGGCAGCGATGGCCGAAAGCGGCAAACTGGCCGAGATCGAGGCCAAATGGCTGCAGGATTCAACCGGCGTGCCCCTGATCAAATAACATGAGCAATCAAAAGGCGGGCGGGATGACCCGCCGCGAACGCTATGAGGCGCAACAGCGTCGCCGTTCCCTTGTGATCGCGACCGTAAGTACGGTTACCGTTCTGGCGGCGATCTACTTTCTGGTGCCGCTGGCCCCCGGTTGGTCCAAGGTTCAGCAAAGCTTTTTCAACGGCGAGACGCTGGTCAAAACCTTCCCGAAACTGCTTGAGGCGTTTCGGATCAACGTGATGATCTTTGCCTGGTCGGCGCCAGCCATCGCCATTCTCGGCCTGCTGATTGCCTTGGCGCGGGATGCCAAGTCGCCCGCCCTGTTCCCGCTGCGCATCTTTGGCGCGGCTTTCACCGATATCTTCCGCGGTGTGCCGGTCATCCTGACTGTTTACCTGATTGGCTTCGGCATCCCCGGTCTGGGCCTGCCGCGCCCGTGGAACTCGCCGTATATCTGGGGTTCGCTGGCGCTGATCCTGACCTATTCGGCCTATGTGGCTGAAATCTTCCGCTCTGGCATCGACAGCGTCCACCACAGCCAGCGCGCCGCTGCGTTGTCTCTGGGCCTGTCGGAACGGCAAGTGATGCGGGATGTGGTTCTGCCGCAGGCGATCCGCAACGTGGTGCCCTCGCAGATGAACATGCTGATTGCGCTGCAAAAGGACGTGTCGCTGCTCAGCTTCATCGGCCCGGTCGAGATTTTCCGTCAGGCCGGGGTGTTCAAATCCCTTCTTGCCAATTTCACGCCCTATGTGGGCGCAGCGATCATCTTTCTGATCGTCACAATCCCGGCCACGCGTTATGCCGATCACCTGATGGCCCGCCAGATGCGAGAGAGACGCTGATGCCGAAACTGGAACTGAGCGGCGTGGTCAAACGCTTTGGCGACCGTACTGTTTGCGACGGCATCGACCTGAGCGTTGAAGAGGGCCAGATGGTTTGCCTGATCGGCGCGTCCGGGTCCGGCAAATCCACCCTGCTGCGCTGCATCAATCTGCTGGAGCCCATAGAGGACGGTGCGATCTTTCTGGATGGCGAGGATATCTCGGTCCCCGGTCTGAACCCGCAATCAGTGCGCGCCCGCATCGGGATTGTCTTTCAGAGCTTCAACCTCTTTCCGCATATGACTGCGCTGGAAAACGTCCTGCTCGCCCCCCGCCGGGTGCGCGGCCTGACCCGCGCCGAGCTGCAGCCCGAGATCGAGGCCCTGTTCACCCGGTTTGGGCTGGCAGACCGAATGCAGAACTACCCCGACCAATTGTCTGGCGGGCAACAGCAGCGGGTTGCAATCGTCCGCGCGCTGGCCATGAAGCCCGAAGTCATGTTGTTTGACGAAATCACCTCGGCGCTGGATCCACAGCTTGTGGGCGAAGTGCTGGACGTTTTGCTGATGCTCAAACGGCAAGGTATGACGATGGTGATGGCGACACACGAAATGGGCTTTGCCCGCGAAGCGGCAGACAAGGTCTGTTTTCTGGATGGCGGTCGCATCATCGAAGAAGGCCCGCCCGAGGTGCTGTTCGATACCCCGTCGCAAGATGCGACCAAAGCTTTCCTTGCGCGTGCGCTGAAATAGAACGGCGCCAGGCGCTATGCGCCGCGTCGGCTCTGCCAGCCGAGGAGGCTGAAGCAGGCAAAGGAAATAGCTGCCACACAGACAATCGAAGGCCCTGCCGGGGTGTCAAACACATAGGCGGCGCGCAGCCCCGCCACGGCAGAAAACGCGCCGATAGCCGCCGCGATCAGGGCCATGGTTTCCGGCGACCGCGCCAGACTGCGCGCGGCGGCTGCCGGGATGATCAGCATCGCCGCGATCAGCAGAACGCCCACAACCTTGATCGCCACCGCAACAGTCACCGCCAGCGCGAGCGTCAGAATCAACTGTTCGCGCTTGGGATCGAACCCACTGGCATAGGCCAGTTCTTCGTTCAGCGTCGCGGTCAAAAGCTGGGACCATCGCCATGCGATCAGCGCAACCACAAGCGCCGCACCTGCCCAGATCACCAACAAGTCCGTGCGTGAAACCGCAAGAATATCGCCAAAAAGATAGGCCATCAGGTCAATGCGAACACCCGACAGAAACGACACCGCGACCAGTCCGAAGGCAAGCGCCGAATGCGCCAGAACCCCCAGCAACGTATCCATGGCATAACCTCGGTCCGACAACAGAGTCACGGTCAAAGCCATCACCAGCGCAACGGCCAACGCGCCGGTAAAAACCGACATCTGAAACGTCAGCGACAGTGCGACACCAAGGATCGCTGCATGCGCTGTGGCGTCACCGAAATAGGCCATCCGGCGCCACACCACGAAACACCCCAAAGGTGCGGCTGCAAAAGCAACACCGACGCCCGCAAGCGTCGCACGGGTCATGAAATCATCAAGCATTATTCTGCAGCTTCCTGAGTGTGGTCACAGTGGTCGTGATCATGGTCATGATCGTGGCGATACAGCGCCAGCGCCCCTCCGGTTCCCGTTCCGAACAGCGCGCGGTATTCCGGGGCCGAGGCCACAACAGCGGGCGAGCCTTCGCAACAGACATGGCCGTTCAGACAGATCACCCTGTCCGAGGCGCTCATGACCACATGCAACTCGTGGCTGATCATCAGTATGGCACAGCCGGTTTCGCGACGCACATCTTCGATCTGACGGTAAAACGCCGCCGAGCCCGGCTGGTCGAGCCCCTGGGTCGCCTCGTCCAGCAACAGGACATCAGGACGGTTGATCAACGCCCGTGCCAGCAAGACCCGCTGGAACTGACCGCCGGACAATTGCGACATCTGGCGTTTCAAAAGGTCAGGCACACCCGCCGTTTCAAGCACCGCAGCACACTGCTTGCGCGACACGCGATGGGTCAGCCGCATGAACCGTTCGACAGAAATCGGCAACGTCGGATCGATGTGCAGCTTCTGCGGAACATAGCCGATCTTCAGACCTGGCTTCAGAGACACCTGACCAGCAGCGGGTTTGGTCGCACCGATTATGGCCCGCAACAGGCTGGTCTTGCCTGAGCCGTTGGGGCCGACGATTGTCACGATCTCGCCGGGATCGATAACGATATCCACATGGCGCAACACGGTGTTGGCACCATAGCGCACGCTGAGATTTTCAACCGAGATCAGGCTCATGCCTATGCCTTTTTGGTGCAGTCGGGGCAGATTCCCTCGGCTTCTACTACCGTTCGTTCAATCTCGAAACCCGCCGCGCGCGCGGCAGCGCCCAAAACACCTTTCACCGGAGCGGATTGCGCCTCGGCCACAGCGTCGCATTTTCTACAAATCATGAAGGCCGGGGAATGCACTGCCCCTGGATGAGAACAGGCGACAAAGGCATTCAGCCGTTCGATTTTATGAACAAACCCGTTTTGCACAAGGAAATCCAGCGCACGATAGGCGACCGGCGGTTGCGAGCCAAAACCCTCTTCCCGCAGACCATCAAGAATGGCGTAGGCCCCAAGTGCACGATGTTCCTGCAGCAACATCTCAAGCACCTTGCGCCGGACCGGGGTCAGACGCAGCCCCTCTTCCTTACACTGCGCCTCGGCCGTTCTCAGCGCGGTTTCGACACAATTATCGTGGTTATGTTTCTGAAACCCAACCGGGGCCATGTCATCCGCCGGCACGGGGCGCACCTCACTTGTCATGTTATTCCATATCATGTATGCCACTCGCAATGTTATACAATCACACAGAGAGTCAGATGTCCAGAAAGCTCCTTCCACTATCGATCACCGCTGCACTATTGGGTGGAACGGCCATGGCAGAGGTCCCAAACGTTGCAACCGACATCGCACCGGTTCATTCGCTTGTATCCCGTGTCATGGAAGGCGTCGGCACCCCGAGCCTCATCGTCCAGCCGGGCGCCTCACCGCATGAATACAACCTGCGGCCATCGGAGGCCTCCGCCCTGCAAGAGGCTGATCTGGTCTTCTGGATCGGAGAAGACCTGACCCCCTGGATGGAAGGTGCCATCGAAACGCTGGCTGATGGGGCAGCGGTTACAACGTTGCTTGAAGCGGATGACACGCATCTTCTCGAATTCCGTGAAAATGCTCTGTTCGAGGCGCATGACCACGAGGATCATGGGGATGAGGAGCATAACGATCACGAGGATCATGATGACCATGAGGATAACGCAGAAGATGGGGCGCATGACGATCACGACCATGACGATGGCCGCGATCATGCAGATGAGCATAACGACGACGATCATGATCACGCCAAGCACGACGACCATGATGACCATGATGACCATGGAGACAATGACCCCCACGCCTGGTTATCTCCGGCAAACGCCCAAATCTGGCTAGACCTGATCGCGGCGCAGCTGTCTTCCGCCGACCCCGACAACGCAGGTACTTACTTTGCAAACGCCGCCACCGCCAAGGGGGAAGTGGCCGCGCTGTCCGCTGAGGTCGCCGAAACGCTTGCACCTGTCCGCGGTGGCAACTTTGTCGTCTTCCATGATGCCTACCGGTATTTCGAAAACGCGTTTGACTTCCCGGCCTCGGGTGCGATTTCGCTCAGCGACGCCTCCGACCCGAGCCCGGCGCGCATCGCCGAGATACAGGGCCGCATCCGTGAAGAAGGCATCGACTGCATCCTGACCGAACCGCAGTTCAACCCCGGCATCGTAGAAACCGTGCTTGATGGAACCGACGCCAAGACCGGAGTGATCGACCCGCTCGGAGCCGACCTTGAGCCTGGCGCTACGCTCTACCCGCAAGTCATCCGCAATATGGCCAAAACACTCGCCGAGTGCCTGTGAGCTTGTAAGTGGGCGATCCAGTTTAGACCGGCGAATTGTAAGGCCAAACAACCTGAACACCTTAATAAACAAGGCCAGACATAAATAGGCATTCAAAACCGTGTTGAAACCGAAAGCTCGGAACCTGCTCACTTAGACAAGCCGAATGAGGTTTAGTGAACTAACCATGGGAATGGCCGCCGCCGAGGGCGTGCGGCCGATCCGGGCAACGTGCCCGATTGGGTGGAATTGATCCATAGGCCACAGCCAGGATACCGGTGGCCATTTCCAGAAGCTCTCTGAACAATTCTGATGGCAGACGGACCGAACTTTATCGCGCTTAACTGCGCGCGCGCACAAGCAGCTCAAACATTTGCCTGATCTCGGCGATTTGTTCCGGCGAATAGCCGGAGGACAGCTGATCCGGGCCATCTTTCAGATCATCCGTTGTGAACAATTGCGGCAAAGCCGGAAAGAAAGACTGACGTAAGGCTTCGTTGCTTTGCTGATACTTGCTCAGGTAATCCAAGCGCTCAGCCCGCGTCAGCACACGCGCCTTTCCTGCCTGATCCGGCGGCAAAGCCCTTTGAATCTGGCGGATTTTGGGGTGACCGGCGTCAGCCAGCGCCTGCAGCAACTGAATGCGCCCAAGGGATGGCGAGGTATTCTCGACCCGGGTTTCCGGCACCACCTGCGTCAGATCGTCAAATCCCATCACGGACAGGGCATCCGTGACGGTCGAGCCCCCGACCAGATTGTCGCGCTCGCATATCCGGGGGTGAATATCACACTCAAGATTGAACCACGGCTGCAGTTCTGCATAGTAATCCGAACCAGAGCCATCAAACTTTTCGATGTAGTCCCAGATCGTGCCGCGGAACCGGCCGTTCTTCATTTTCTGCAGGTACTTGCTTTCGATGTAACGGTCCTGCCGGCGAAAATAGACCAGCAAATTCAAGGGATAATCCGCAAGCACCGGAAGCGCATCCAAAATACTTGAAGGGGTCATGCCAAACAGCATCTCGGATGAGATCAGAGCCTTACCAGCGTCGCTCGCCTTGATTGCGCTGGTCACATGCTCAGATATCTCCCGCAACTGTTCCGAGCGGTTCTTGTTGATCGCAATGGCGAGTTTGTTGACCGACGAATGCCCCTTGGCGGTAACATACAAAAACCCTGCGTCTTCCAGCGTGGCAGTGTTTTCATTGCAGTAATGTTGAAGCGCGGTGGTGCCGCTTTTGGCCGTGCCGATGTGCAGCCAGATTTCCTGAACCATGTTTGCCGTCGGATTGTTGGGTCTCTGGTTTACCGTTGCTAAGCCTCTATCCCACCCCTGTCACGTAAGTTTTCGCACTGACCTCATGGACGGCACGAAAAACACGAATTTTCAGCCCCACTGAACCTGCCTGCGGATCAAGAACGGTATTTAGCCCTTCAAGGGCTCGTCCTGCGGGGGCACCGCTCGTTGATAGAGATGCCATGTAGTGTGCCCAAGGATCGGCAGAGTAAAGATCAGACCCAGAAACGCCGGAACCAGCGACAATAGCATGGTAATCGAAATAATCGCCGCCCAGGCAAGCATGACCAGCGGGTTTTCCGTAACGACCCGAATGGACGTTAACATGGCGGAAACGAAATTGGTTTCCCGATCAAGCAGCATGGGCATGGCTATAACCGTGACCGAAAACAAGACCACCGACAGAAATGCGCCCACGCAGGTGCCGACGGCCAGAAAAGCCCAACCTTGTGGCGTAAAGAATACGGCATTCACAAAGCCGTCAAAATTCGAGAAGGACGCGTTCTGCAGGATGATCGCCAGCCAAAGCCTGATCTGGTAGGTCCAGACCCAGAAAATGAACAGCGTGACAAAGGCCATCCAGCCCATTTCACGCTTACGTTGATGGGCCATGACGGACAGAATGTCAGGCCAGCTAAAACCCTCTCCCTTTTGCATCCGTCGAGACATTTCATAAAGCCCGGCAGCGGCAAAAGGCGCGACCAGCGGAAAGCCCACTGCGGCGGGTATGATCATCCAGATCTTTCCAAGCCAGACCAAGCACCAGACAAACAGGATTCCGAACAGCGCATAGAACAGACCGAAAAAACCGCTCATGAACGGATGCGCGAGAAAATCGGAGAACCCGGCCTTCAGTGACGCGCTGATGTCAGCAAAGGTCAATTTATTGACACCGGGCATGGCCCGCTGCTGCGGTGACAGTTTTTCCGGCGGTGTGGGACCTGCGATCTTGGATGTCATAACACGCTCCTCCCCAAGCATGGCACAACACTGCACTGGTTGCCAACTGCTCCAACGGTCGCACAGATAGGCCTGACGTTGCCCCCTGAAATCAGGCCATTGAGGTGTTAGTAATCTGTCCGAGAAAAGGATGGATCATGAAGCGCAGATTTTCGGACGAACAGATCATCGGAATGATCAAGGAATACGAGGCAGGCGTGAAGGCGCAGGAGCTGTGCCACAAATACGGGATCAGCGACGCGACGTTCGTAAGCGTTGCATCCGACCCCCTAAATAGCCCCTGATCAACTAGCACCTAGAAGCTTATGATGCCTTCAAAAGAATAACTTTGCTCTTTGGCGTAGCGCTGGTGTAGCACTGGGCGCGGAAGCTCAGAACGCAAGAAGCGCCCCTTGGGGCGGTAAGTATTTGATATCCG